>CAZDQA010000011.1:0-18955 GCA_964507605.1 uncultured Pseudomonadales bacterium
CGTTTAATAAAATCGAGTGCATTAACGGGCCGATCATGCCTTTGCGGTTATCTTTAATGTAGTAAGTCGGCCGGGTAGCAAAATCTTCCATTTTATAAACCACTTGGGGGCAGTTGCATTCCGGCACAATTTTGGCACTGTAGTTACCCCAATCAGCGACGCCGATTTCCCCTAAAACATTAAGCAAGTCCACCAAAAGATTAGTGTCGATGGCAATAATGCCGTTAACGTCTTTAATGGGGGCGACCTCTTTATAGTTGGGGTAAAAAACATCCATGGAAACTTTAAAGTCAGGCGATAAATTCATGTCCCGCAAGTGCCAGTTATAAACCAGGGGTAAAAATCTTTTGATTGGTTCCGGAGCCGGCAAACGGTTGCCAAAACGGCTATCTAATTCATACATATCGATCGAAAACTGAGGGGTAATTTTCCCTTTAAAGGTATCTAAAATGGCATAGGCAGTCATAAAGCCACCGGTCGGCCTTAACTCCGCATCGTTTTGAAACAAAAGCAAGTATTTTTGCGGATCCGGTTCGCCTAAAAGTTTGGGCAAGAGCGCGAGCAAGGGTTTGATGTTGGTTAAGGTTTCTTTACTGCTGGCTAAGCCGATTTGCAAATTAACTAATTGCTGACGAACCGGTTTACCGGAAATGGTTTTGGGGTAATGACTGGGTTTGATTTTGGCAACGCTTGTTTCCACGCTAATAATTTTTTGGCCTATGGTCTCCAGCTGGGGAGAAATTTTATCTAAGGTTTGCAGAATAAAGATAATTTTTTCTTCAGCAGACTGAATATTTAAAGTGCCTTCGGTGGCGCTAAAACCTAAAATGTCGGCATAGGGTTTGATAGATTCAACCACTAAGTTAACCGCCTCCAGTCCGGGCCGGGCGGCTTCCAGACCATACTTGGCATCAGAAATATAACCGCCCACTAAAGGCACAAATCTTAAAAAAGAAATAAATTTAAAGCGTGATTCCAGAGTTTGCAAATCGGCCTGAGCGGTAATTAAACTGGTTTCGGTTTGATCTAAGTTCTTAGTTTGCAGACCAGTGCCGGCGTTTTTCAAAGAGTTAACTAAGCTATTGGCAGAAGTTTTGACAGATAAACCAATGGCTAAAATATAAACAATGACGATTAAATAGAAACCGATTAGGCCTAAGAAAACAAATTTTAGTTTTTTAAATTTAAATTTCACCATTTGGACAGCATGGCTTTGGGAGTTTTTAAAATAATTAAAAGATCTCCAAGTAAGTTATAATTCTTAGCATAATTAAGATCTATTTGGGCGCGTTTGTCAAAAGAGATTTCATTTCTGCCTGAAGTTTGCCAGGGACCGGTAATCCCGGGTTTAACCGAAAGAATAATCTTAATCCAGGTTTTAGTTTGGGGATATTTTTTACTTTGTTCTTCCAACTCCTGTTTAATATAAGCCCGCGGGCCGATTAAACTCATCTCTCCTTTTAAGACATTGAAGAATTGGGGGAATTCATCAATGGTTAAATTTCTTAAAAAGCGGCCGAACTTGGTAATCCGGGGGTCATTCTCCAATTTCCAGTCACCCTGTTTAAATCTTTTTAATAAGCGCCTGTCATTTTGGTATAAATATTCATCAGCATCCTGAATCATGGTCCGGAATTTATAGAGCCAGAATTGACGGCCGTTCAGACCGACTCTTAAATGCCGATAAAAAATTGGTTGGCCGGAATCAAGCAGAATCGCCAGAGGAACAAAAACCCAAACCGGCAGAAAAAGAACCATTAAGAATAAACTTAAAACTATATCCAACAGGCGTTTTAATTCAGGATACATAAAGAGCATTGTAGAGCTGTTTGACCTTAGGGGCATCTTTTAAAGGACAAACCAGCAATCCTTGTTCAGTATCGACTACAATCATGTCAGTTAAACCGATTAAGCCCATTTGCCCTAAGTCTTTGCTGATTACCAGGCAGTTGGTAGTTTCCATTAACAGAGCTTTGCCAATGACCACATTGCCCTGCTTGTCTTTAGGCAGACCGTGGTAAAGCAGTTCCCAGGTACCGACATCAATCCAACCCATGTCAGTCGGCACTTCCCATTGGCTTTTGGGAGGTAGTTTTTCAAACAAGCCATAGTCAACTGACACTTTTTCAAACTTGGGATACTCTGTTTCTAAAACCGATTGAAATTGCGGGGTATCAATCGCCGCCTGAATTTTCTTTAAAATGGCAAAAGTATCCGGAGCATATTGCTGATAATAGCTTAACAGCAAGCCTGGCTTGGCGGCCATGTAGCCAACGTGAATTAAGTAATCTTTAGCTTTAAAGAATTTTTCGGCCGTGGCTTGATTGGGTTTTTCCACTTGGCGGATAAACTCAAACACTTGATGACCATTAACTGTTTTTAATAACTTGCCAACCTGGATCCAGCCATTGTGGACCGAAGCATAAGTGGGCGGCGTGTCCACATGAACAATCAGATTATTTTCATGGGCTAATTGGGCGGCAGTTTTAATCGCGGCTAAAAACTGAGCTTCTTTTCGGACCACATGATCCGCTCCCCAAAGAATGATCATGACGCTGTCAGGATGGCGATGATTGATTATCGCCGTGGCTAAACCGATTGCTCCCATATTATCCCGCATGGCCGGCTCAAAAATAAAGTTGGTTAAAGGCACTTCCGGGGCTTGAGCAGTCAGGTGTTTGGCAAAGTTTGCACTGGTGGCAATGTAAATATCCTCAGCCTTAAAACCTTTTAAGACCCGGTCAATGGTTTGGCGAAACATGGATTTTTTACCTAAGAAACTTTCAAACTGCTTCGGATGGGACAGGTTGCTGATCGGCCACATTCTCGTCCCCTTGCCGCCGCACATGATTAAAACTTTTATGGGAAATTTTTTTGATGAATCTGCCATTGATCCTCCACAAGCTTTTTAATATTATTAACAAAAATTCTCGTGTCAAATTTCTTGGCCTGGGCTTGAATAAAAGCCTGATCCCAAGAACGTGAATTAAATTGTTTCATGGCGGACACTAAACTGTCAACAGTAGGCTTCTCAAAAAAAATACCGGTTTGATGATTAATGATAGTTTCCCTGGCACCGCCAGAGCCAAAAGCAATCACTGGTTTGCCGCTAGCCTGGGCTTCCAGACTGACAATGCCAAAGTCTTCTTCCTGAGGCATAACCAAAGCCCGACAGTGCTGATACAGCCCAGTTAGCTCCTGATTATCAACCTGGCCTTTAAATTTAATGGTGGGTCCGGCCAGTTGTTTTAAGCGGGATTCTTCCCGGCCAAAACCAACAATAATTAATTTTTCTCGCAGTTGATTAAAGGCGCGAACAGCAATATCAATATTTTTATAACTAACCAGGCGGGCAACCAAAAGAAAGTAATCTTGAGCCGGTTGAAAGGAAAATTTGGCGGTGTCCACAGGTGGATAGATGACTGAAGAGTCCTGATGATAATATTTCTTGATTCTTTGCTGGACGGTCTTAGAAATTGCCAGATAAACATCCGGGCGGGCGGCATTAATTAAGTCTACTTGTTGTAAATAAGGCAACCAGAAGCGTAAAAATTTGCCTAAGCCCGGATCCTGGGAATATTGCCGGCAATGGGACCAAAGATAGCGGGTCGGGGTCAAACAGTAACAAAGATGAAGTGTTTTGGGTTGGGTAATAACGGCTTTAGCTTCAGCGCTGGTGATAGAAACCACCACATCAAACTGATCAAAGTTAAATGACTCAAAAGCCAGTGAAGTCAGCCAAGGATAAAGTTCATGATGAGTTTTAGCCAAGGGAAAATAATTAAGAAAGGAGGCTTTAATTATTAAATCTTTCGCCCATGGGGCAGAATCGGGATTATAGACAGCAGTATAAAAAGGCGCTTGGGGATATGCCTGATGTAAAGCTAATAATATTCTCTCGGCCCCGCCAAGTTTATTGATTCGATCGTAAACAAAAGCAATTTTCATAAGCTTTCAAAGTTAATTGAGCGGTTTTCTGCCAGGAAAAAGAACGGGCGTATTTTTGAGCAGACAGTAAACGTTGTTTTCGATTTGTTAATGTTACTGCTTGATGGATAGTCTGAACAATTACCTCTAAGTTGTCCGGGTCAAAATATATTGCGTGTGGACCGTAAACTTCAGGCAGACTGGTGCGGTTGCTGGATAAAACTAGAGTCTGAGCCGCCATCGCTTCCAAACCGGGCAAACCAAAACCTTCGAAAAGAGACGCGGTAATAAAGGCGACGGAATAATGGTAAAGATTTTGAATCTGAGCATCGGAACTATAGCCTTTAATTTTAATACAACTCAAGGCATTGAGCCGCCTGACCTGCAGGCTCAAGCGCTGATAAAAAGCATCTTTAGCAGTCACGATAACTAACTGCAGCTGGCTATTATATTTTTGCCGATACAACTGCACTGCTTTAATTAATTGAATTATGTTTTTATGCGGATAGGCATTACCGGTGAAGATTAAATAGGGTTGGGGGGGGATTAACTCTTTGATTTTTTCAGCAACGGGCTGAAAAAAGACTGGAGCGGCGGCTTCAGGAGTCACCACAATCTTGCTGGGTCTGACCGAATAGAATTGTTGGATATCTTTTTTTACTGCCTGCGAAGGAGTTAAAATTAAGTCTGAATGTTTAACGGCATTGTTAATCGCCAGATAATACCCGATTCGTTTAAGCGGATAAATAAACGGCCATTGGGTAGTAGTGGCCATGCCTTTTGAATGATGTTTGATTAAATCATGAATGGTTACGATAAATGGTTTTGAGTAAAGCAAGGGGGCATTAAAGTGCAAAAAGTGGACAAGGTCAGGTTTAATTTGATTTAAGACTCGGGGGATTTCAATTTGTTCAGCCAGAGAATAATGTTTCGCTTTGACCGGGATGGAATTAAATCTGGGAAAAGTGGTTTTTAAGCGGCGGGCGGCCTGAGAAGAAGCTAGTAAATAAATTTGATATTCAGGTTTTAGCTGATAAAGGCCGGTAATCAAGGCTTGAGTGTAACGGCCTAAGCCGGTATGCGACGGGCCGAAAAACCGGGCATCAAGAACAATCTTTTTCATAATCTAATTTTAATAATTTTAATCGTTTTGACTAAATCAATTCCTAGAAACACCAGCCAGCGGATGAAAAATAAATATTTTTTCCGGTAGTGTTTTTGATAAAAAAGTTTCATCGCTGCAAAGAAGTTTTTAGTGGTAGTCAGGCGCTGAAGCTTAGTTGAGGCGTGCAAACCGGAAGCGCCTTTAAGATGAGTAATTTTGGTAGTCGGAACATATATTATTTTCCAGCCGGCTTTTTTAATTCTAAAAGCCAAGTCAATATCTTCTGCGTACATAAAAAAGGCTTCATCCAACAAACCAACCTGATTTAAAGCGGATTTTCTTAAGAAAAAGAAGGCGCCGACCGGTGAATCAATTTCATGGACTTGGTTTAGATCTTTCCAGCCTTGATGGTATTGAGCCAATAGAGGTGAATGAGGAAAAAGTTTCTCTAAGCCCAGATAATAAGTTAAAGACGCCCAAGGAGTCGGAAAACCCCGGTGCGAAGCCGGATCGATTTGACGGTTAAACAGTTCTACCCGGCAAGTGGATAGTCCGACCCGGGGATTGGCATCCATATATTTAATCATGGTGGTCAGGGTGTCTGGTTGGATGATGGTATCGGAATTAAGTAGTAAAACATATTTACCCTTGACTTGACGAAGACCTAAATTATTGCCGCCGGCAAAGCCAAGATTGGTTGAGCTTAAGATCTGCTTGACCTGAGGAAATTGTTGTTTAACTGTGAGGGGGGTATCATCCTGGGAATGATTATCAATCAAAAACACTTCCAGTTTACCGGCAGGCGGGTCAGCTTTAAAAACCGAGTCTAAAGTTTGCAAAGTTAAGTCTTTGGTTTTGTAGTTGATAATAATAATCGATAAATCCATTAGGCGCCTCCCAACTGTTGATAGATTTGATCCAATTCTTGAGAAATTGCCTGCCAGTTATATTGATTATAGACCAGCTTTTTCCCATTGGCGGCTAATTTTTCGGCTAACTGCCTATCGGTCAAGACCTGAATGGTTTTATTAGCTAAACCGTCAGCCGTCTCGGCAATCATCACTGATGACTGATTAACGGCGCTAATGCCTTCAATCCCCAGCTTGGTAGTTACTACCGGGACCTGGCTGGCCATAGCTTCGAGCACTTTATATTTAGTCCCCCGGCCGTTTCTGATCGGGGCCAATAAAACACTGGCTTTTTTAAAAGCCTCCCGGATATCATCAACCTGGCCGCTGACAGTAACATTAGCCTGGTTGGATAAATCCAAGATCTCCTGGGTGGGATTGCGGCCGACAATCCACAAGTTAGCTTGAGGCAGCTGCTGGTGAATCTTCGGCCAAATATCAGTCACTAAAAATTTGGCGGCGTCTTTATTCGGCAGCCATTTAAAGTTGCCGACAAAAAGAATGATTTGGGCCAAAGAGGCAGATTTTTTACTTTTGGCAAAATATTGAATATCGACCCCGTTGGCAACAACATCAACCTTACGGTCTTTGACTGAAGTAGTCATAATCTGTTTATCAGACTGGGACATGGCGGCTAAACGGGTGGCTTTTTGCCAAAAATATTTTTCCCAAAGCTTGATTTTTAAAACGTCAAAGTACAACAAAGGCTTTAAAAGAAAAAATTTAAAGTCTTCCACAAAGCGCTGATAAACCATGTATTCAATGGTTTGTTCTACTAAGAGCGTGGGAATATTGGTTGGTTTGGGAAGATTAGGCATGACGTAAAAAGTTTCGGCGTGGATTAAATCATAGTTTTGGGTTAGTTCCTGACGGATGGCATTTTTAACTGACTTAGATAGATAAATGGCGACTAAAAACGGATAGGGAGTCAAGGCGGAAATTAAAATATTGCGGGGGTCCCAGGCCTGGCGCCGCTTAAAAACTTTAACCTTGGCGCAATATTTTTTTAGCTCAGCAAGGTGGATTAATTCTTTCCGAGAACGGATAAAACTAAAAAGAGTAATCTGATGTTTTTGAGATAAATTTTTTATTAAGTTATAGCTTCTGATCTGGCCGCCGGAATGCAGGGGGTAAGGCAGGTAAGGCGTCAACATCAAGATCTTCATAGGCAGTTTCTCAGGTCAATGATAATATATTCGGAAGTTTTGGCTAAAACCGAACAGCTTGATGCCAAAGTTTGCGTTTCCGGATTATTTAAGTCAACGGAAACATAGTGGGTGGCGCCTTGGCTGATTTTGGCGGCCAGATTGCCGCCGTCCGGCCAGCCATGGCGGTTAGTTTGATAAAGAAAGGCCACATCCCGATTATAAGGGGCAATGACTAAAGCATCTTTAGGGAGAAGTTTATCAACTGCCTGACCGGCAGTAATAATTTCCGGATGATTGATATTAAAGTAACCACGGACTTCATACCAACCAAAAGCCAAAGATAAAATCACTAAGCTTAAGGCTAGCAAGTAATTAATCAGCCGGGGAAACAGTTTTTTCGAGGCGTTAACAATGGCCCAAAAGCCAAAGGCGACCAGGATAGAGCCGACCGGCATAATCATTAATTGGTAATAATCGTGAGTAACATTGCCCATGGCAAAGATAGTCATGTAGAGCATGACCGAAAGCAACCAAACAAAAATAAGGCCGCGGGTTTTATTAAGGTAGGAGTTTAAAATGCCGATGATGAAAAGGACAAAGCCGCCG
This sequence comes from uncultured Pseudomonadales bacterium, assembly GCA_964507605.1. GTDB lineage: Bacteria > Patescibacteriota > Microgenomatia > UBA1400 > CG1-02-47-37 > CAZYUF01. The sequence continues at coordinate 7,695 of CAZDQA010000011.1, forward strand.
GTGGCAAAAATTAAGCGGTTCATCCGGTCAAAGATCAGCCAGCGGAAGAAAGCGCCGGTAAAACGGATATTGGTTTCATTATATAACCAGCGGCTGCTAAAACTGCCTTCAGGAACAAGGGAAATATGGAGGCGCCAAAGAGCCAAAGGAAACAAACTCAAAAGGCAAAAGAAAAACTGTTTAAGTTTTTTAGAAACTAAAGCCCAATAAAAACAAGGCAGAAGAATAAAAATCGCATAAGGCTTAACCAGCACTGCCAAAGCAAAAATCAGAGAAAATAAAAAAAACTTAAAATTGACAAAAAGATACAGGCTGATTATGGATAAACTGACAAAAATCGGGTCAGGCATGATCACCCGGCCGTAATAAATGTTGTAGGGGTTAACAGCATAATAAATACCGGCAGTTAAACCGATAGCCGGACCAAACAATCTGGTGGTTAACAAATAAAGAAAAACTGCCCCCAGGCTGGCAAAGCTGACACTGACCAAACGGGCAATAAGCGGATTAATTCCAAAAATTTTATAGCCAAGAGCCACCAGGGCATTGTAAAAAGGAAACTCATTCATAAATAAGCGGTCGGGATTACTTAAACCGAGGTCATTATTAGGAACAAAGCTATCTGCCTGAGGATATAAAAGATTAAACCGGTCTTTGACAAAATTACGGGCGACGGCGGCAGTATCGGCCTGGCGCCAGGAATGCCAGTCAGCTACCGGGTTGTTGATTTTATATAACCTTAAAGCAAAAGCCAGTAAAAAAATAAATACCAGACTAAGGATTTTTCTCATAAGCAGTGGTTAAGCTCAATAATAATATAGGCGGCGGTTTTCTCCAGCACCGGGCATTTTGATTCTAAGTATTGAGATACGTTGTCATAATTCACGGACACATAATGGGTCGCTCCTTGCTGAATCTTAGTTTCAATATCTACACCGTCAGGCCAGCCGGCCCGATTAGTCTGATATAAGAAAGCGGGGTCAGAATTATAAGCGGCAATGACTAAAGCATCTTTGGGGGTTAAGCGGTCCACAGCCTGGCCGGCAGCGACAATTTCCGGACGGTTAATATTAAAAAATCCCCTAACTTCATACCAGCCAAAGGCAAAAGAAAGAGTGAGTAAAACTAAGGCAATGACCGGGTTAAGCCATTTAGATAAAGGCGTTTTTGCCTGATCAATAATCGCCCAAAAACCAAAGGCGACCAAGATGGAGCCGACCGGCATCAGCGGCAGTTGGTAATAATCGTGAGTAACATTACCCATGGCAAAAATAGTCATGTAAGCGACAACGGAAAAGAACCAAACAAAAATTAAGGCTTTTTTCTTATCAAGGTAGGAACGGAGTAAACCAACTATCAACAAAACAAAACCGCCGGTGGCAAAGATCAAGCGGTTCATCCGGTCATAGATCAGCCAACGGAAGAAAGCGCCGCTAAAACGGATATTGGTTCGGTTAAACAGCCAAGTGGTGTCAAAGTTCGCTTCCGGATGTGAAAGATAGTGGTAACGCCAAAACAGAAAAGGGAATAAACTCAAAAGAGAAAAGAAAAACTGTTTGAGTTTTTTCGAAACAATCGCCCAATAAAATATGGGTAAAAGCATGAAAGCAGCATAAGGTTTAACCAACATCGCCAGGGCAAAAACAAAAGAAAATAAAATAAATTTAAATCTGGTAAAAAAGTATAGGCTGATAATCGACAAACTAACAAAGGTCGGGTCAGGCATGATTACCCGGCCATAATAAACATTGTAAGGATTAAAAGCATAGAAAAGGCCGGTCACTATGGCGATTTTACTTCCAAATAGATCTTTTGCCAGCCAGAAAAGAAAGACCGATCCTAAACTGGCAAAGAAAACACTGACTAAGCGGGCATAAACTTCATGGACCCCGAATTGTTGATAAAGAACCGCGACAATGGCGTTATAAAAAGGAAACTCGTTTATAAATAAACGGTCGGGGTTAGGCAATCGTTGAAGATTAAGGGCCATTAAACTGTCGGATTGGGGGTAAAACAGGTTAAACCTTCCTTTGGCAAAGTTGCGGGCGACCGCGGCCGTATCGGCCTGACGCCAGGAATGCCAGTCAGCCACCGGATTGTTAATTTTATATAACCGGGGGATAAAGGTCACTAAAAAAATAGTGATTGAGATAATTAATTTAAGAAGATTTTTTTTCATGTCTTTGAGTGAAAACGGCTAAGGCCAGCAATAAGCCGATCAGGGACCAATAGGTATAAGCAATTTTAGATGCTTCAAAAACATCAATATAAACAGCATTAATCAATAAACCGACAGTCACGGCAATACCGGAGCCAAAAAGGGCATAGTGGAGAGTATTAGCAGTGGTTTTAAACGCCTGCCATAATATTTTTATAATCGTGCCCAGGATCAGCATAAAACTGGCAAAGCCTAACAAACCGGTTTCGCCTAAAAGCCTTAAAAAATCATTATCAGTTGATTCAGCAATGGTAAACTCCCAAACATGGGCTTTGACTAAGGTGGAATAACCTGTCCCTAAAAAAGGATTTTTCTTTAAAGCATTAATCGCATTGGGCCAAAGCGTATCCATCCTAATGCCGGCAGATAAACCGTATTTTAAAGCGTTTTCTGAGTAATTAACATTAAAAACTTCCCCGGAAACTGTGGCTAAATAAGCCTGCAGTTTTTCATAAGTATCATCATAAACATCTGCCGGTTTAGCGCTGTTTTTTTGAGTTGAAGGCGGAATATCTGTTTGAGTAGCCACCAGGTCTAATTGTTGCTGGGGGGTTAAATTAGGGTTTAAAGCCAAGCCATTTTTAGGAGGAGAGCGAAAAGGTTTTAACAAAATCGCTTTGACTCCTTCAAGTTTTAAAATATGGGAAAATCTTTCGGACAAATCCCCAAAAGAAATCATGATAAAAAAGCAAAGAGAAATTACTAATAACCAGCGGCTAAAGATCCAGATAAATTTCTTTTTAACAATTAACAAGCCAAAGGCCACGGTTAAGCCGGCAATAAAAGCAATCCAGGAAGCCCGGGAGGCAGTTAAAATTAACAGCCAATATTCAAGAATGGCAATGACTGCAATCAAATAACGAACCAACTTTTTTTGGTAGACAAAAGCAATAATGATCAAGGGGATCAAGGTAATCATAATATAGCCGGCCAGATCAAAATGTCCGCCAAAGGTTGATAAAACCCGGGCATGTTCGGTTAAGTAAAGGGCAATGCCTTTGGAAAATTCCCGGTTCATAGTGGAGTAAGCCGGCCAGTAAAGATATTTTTGGCCAAAGCCATAAACAGAGACAGCTAAAATAGTAAACATCAAAAGATATAGGTAGGAAAGAATTTGTTTAGAACTCTTTAAAGCAAAAAAGAAGATAAAGAATAAAGAAAAATATTCAAGCCGCCGAAACCAGTGCAGGAAAACTTTAGCAATTTGAATCCACTCCGGATAAACGGTTTTAGTAATAAAAATGGCGGAAAGAGTTGACAGAAAGCCGATCGCTAAATAAAGTAGGATCGGTTTTAAAAGCGGCGCTTGGCTGAGCTTGAGGCGCCGGCGTAAAAGCTGAAACACAAAATAACCATTTACCAATAAAATCAAAATATCTTCCAGCCTGACCCGGACGTTATAACCCGGCAGAATATCAAACAAAGGCCATTTGGGATACAAGGGAATAAACACCAGGAGAAAACCGGCGGCGATGGTTAAAAAATGCTGGTCAAGCCAGCCGAAAAGCTTCTGCATAAATCTTATTTCTAAAAATTATCAGCCTTAACAAAGCGCCGACTTTTAATAATAACCTTAAGGCAAAGTATTGCCACGCCTGTTTGTGTTTCTGATAAATATATTTTAACCCTTTATATTCTCCCAGGATAGCCCCGCGGCTGGTACCGGATCCTTGACCCAAGTGAGTCAATTGCGGCTGGTTAAAATAATCAACTTTGATCCCATGTTGTTTAGCCCGAAGACAAAATTCCACATCTTCTCCGTACATAAAAATATTTTTATCTAAACCGTTAAGTCTTTCATAAATATCACGGCGAATTAAAAGAGCCGTGCCGCCGAGCCAGCCCGGATGCTGATCAGCCTGAAAAAATGATTTTAAGTTCTGGTGATAAGGCTTAATTAATGATTTCATCAAAGGCAGATCGTCAATAAACAACATCCACAAGGCTAAACGCCATAAATCCGGCAGGTAACCGCCTTGAGGCTGGATAGAACCGTCGGAATTTAATAATTGGCATGAAGCAATCTGAGAATCATTACTTTTCACGCATTCCATGAGAGTACTAATTGTGTTTGATTTTATTAATGTATCGCTATTTAACAACCAAACATACTCACCTTTAGCGCGGTCAACGCCGAAGTTATTACCTTGGGCAAAACCAATGTTAGCGCCGGATGAATAGACTTGATACTGAGGAAATTTCTGTTTAAGATACTCAACTGATCCATCTTCAGAACCGTTGTCAATCACAATTACTTCTTTTTTGAGCTTATCCTGGGATTTTTTGATGGTTTCTAAACAATTAGCAGTAATCTTTTTAGTTTTGTAGTTAATAATGATTATCGACAAATCCATAGGTTATTGGAATAAGCGCGGCCGACCCAGGCGATAATTCAGTTCTTTAAGTTGGCGCTGGCCAATTTCTTTGGCAGGGACGCCGCCAACAATGGTCATTGCGGGAACGTCTTTGGTGACCACGGCTCCGGCACCGACAACTGCCCCTTGGTGAATAGTGACTCCGGGAAGGATAATTACCCTGGGGCCGATAAAAACATAGTCTTTAATGGTGACTGGTTCATTCTTAGGGTCAAAGCCGGCTGAGTTAAGGTCATGCTCGCTGTTATAAATCATTACTTCGCTGGCAATGTCGACATGATCGCCGATGGTTAATTTATCCCGGCCGTCCAGGGTAACATGGTCGCCGATAATCGTCCCTTTGCCGATGGACACGTTTTTCGGCTGATAAAATCTGGCGCCGATATGGATCGTCGAGCCCCGGCCAAGTTTGACTCCGGCGAAACGAAACAGGCATTTTCTAAAACAATGAAACGGTACATAACCCAGAAACCATAACAGGGCCACTTTAAAATCCAAATAATAGTTATAAAACCGATTGCCGATTTTCCCCAGCGCTTCTGTCCAACTCAGTTGCTGATTATTTCTATCCCTGAACAATGATTTCATTACCTTCTATTTTACCAGCTGACGTCAAAAACTGTTAACCTTCTTTCCTTGTATCATTTATTTCCGCGATCGCGGATTTAGATGATACAGTTTTCATAGCCTGAATTAATAACTTTCTCGTTTTCCCTGCTAACCAATCTTGCGGCAATAACGCTTGAGGTAAACAAGGATCTTTTAATAAAAGTTGGTTGTGATCCTGGCAAATTCTTTGCAAAGCTGTAGATTGTTTGATGCTGGAAAAATCGTGAACTTTCTCTAAAGCATCAATCAATCGTTGATATCCTTCATTAATACTATTCAAGTGCCAAACTTCACCCGCTAATGTTCTGGCTTCCCCCATAAGTTGATGTCTGGCAGTTAAGACATAAGCTAAGCCAAATAATTTTTGAGAGCGTAGAAATTCAACCATATCTTCAGTTAAATCAAAGGGTGAAATATAGATACTTTTTTGCCACATACCAAACCCTAATTCTTGCAATTTGGCCCTAAGTTTATCCCTTAAATACTTTTTCTTTTCATCAATATCAAAAATGACTAGGCGCCAACAACCATCCCAGCTTTTATTTTGGAGGCGGAAATAAGAAAATTTTCTTCCTAATTTTTCGAGGCCCTGGCTTGAAATAATTAAAGTTGGCTCGCCATGAATAATTTTTTTCTCTAAATAACCAGTTGATAAAAGGCGATAAATTGTCTGTCTTAAAGAACTAGGTTTGTAGTTAGGAGGAGTCCAAAAACCTAACTTCCCGGCATGATATGCCCGACTGCCAGCTCCGATTGTTTCATCAAGAAATTGATCAATAAAAGCAATGCCTAAAAGAATTTTATCTCTTGTTCGTAATTGTTTTGCCATAGTTATTTGTATCAATTATTTCCGCGATCGCGGATTTAGTTAATACAATTGTTAAGGGCATCAAGAATTGTCTTGGCGGCGGTTTCCCAAGAAAACTGTTGCGAGCGCTGGCGGGCTTTTTGGAGAAGCTGCTGTTTTTGATCAGGGGTAAGAGATAAAAGTTTGATGATGCCGGCGCGGATGGCTGACACGTCAAAAGGCGGGTCGATGTAGATACCGCAGTCGCCGACGATCTCCGGTAAAGAGGAGTTGCGGCTGACTAAGACCGGCGTGCCTAAGGCCATTGCCTGGACGACAGGGATACCAAAGCCTTCATATAAGCTAGGGAGGATTAAGCCGACGCTGGACTTAATTAAGGCCCCTAATTTATCATTCGAGACATAGCCGAGATATTTAACATTTGAGGTTGGTCTTTGTTTATATTTCCAACCCAATTTCCCGGCAATGACAAGAGAAACACCTACAGGATCCGACCCTGTAGGCAGCCGACGAAAAGCCTCAATTAAGGCGTCGAGGTTCTTACGCGGCTGGAGGGTGCCAACGTACAACAAATACTTGCCAGCAACCGGACTTTGACCGGTAGCTTTGAGCCTGTTCGCACCAGGATAAGTCACACTGACATTTTGTTCCGGAACGGAATAAGCAGCAATAAGATCTTTTTTGGTGGCTTGGGAAATGGCAAAAATATGCTGAGCTTGTTTGACTGAATAGGCAGTCCATAGTTTCAACTGCCACAGGTCAGAGAAACGAAAAGTTCGGGGAAACTTTAAAAAAGCCAGGTCCATTATGCAAACCATTGTGGGAACCGGAGAAAAGCGCGGAGCATAATGGCCTAAGGTTAAGAAAATATCAGGCCGGGGTTTATTAGAATATAAAGATAAAGGCAAGCGCCATTGGGTCCATAAAAACCCGGGTTTAAAAATCCGGTATTGCCAGGAAGGACGAGGCGTTGGCAATGAGGAAAGGGGCTGGTCTTTAAGATAAATTAAATACTGATTGGTTTTATCCTGTTGGTAAATCTGCCAAAGAATCTGATAAGCAAACTGGTTGCTGCCAACCCGATTGCTAACATTAGCTTCATTGGCATCAATTCCGATCAGCATTTAAGCTACCTCCTGATAAACTTTTAAGGTGGCTTTGGCTGTCTTTTCCCAGGAAAATTTCTTGGCCTGAGCTAAAGATTTTTCTCTTAAATTTAATTTCTGAATCGCAGTCATGGCTTGAGTGATCTCAGCAACACTCAGAGGATTAATATAAATTGCCGCTTCCCCGCCGACTTCCGGCAAGCTGGAAACATTGCTGGTGATTACCGGACAGCCGCAGCTTAAGGCTTCTAAAACCGGTAAGCCAAAACCCTCGTAAAGGGTTGGATAAACAAAAGCCTTGGCGCCGGAATAAAGGCCGACTAAATCTTCATCCGGAACAAAGCCTAAAAATTTAACATTATTAGCGGTTTCTAATGAGTCTCCCCAGCCGATTGGGCCAGCAATAACTAATTGGGTCCCTACAGGGATTGTCCTTGTAGGTAATTTAGAAAATGCTTCGATTAAACGCGGCAAATTCTTACGAGGTTCCAGTGTGCCTACGTTTAAAAAATAATCTTTGGTTAAACCGTACTTAGTCTTGACGTCGCGGGGATCAATTGGTTTAAAAACACTATCAGCGGCTTCGTAAATAACTGTAATTTTTTCTGTTGCTATTCCGTAATCAATTAAATCCTTTTTGGTAGATTCGGAAACGGCAATAATTTTATCGGCGTATTTTTGGGCTAGTTTTAAATGCCGGGTGTGAGCGGCAACTGAATATTTAGTATGTGTCTCTGGATATTTTAAAAATGTCAGGTCGTGAATAGTAGTAATTAGTTTAGATTTTGTCCGGGGAAAAGCCCAGTTGGAGGCATGGAAAACATCCAAATTACCAGCAGGTGGAAATAAATTAAACCGGTTCCAGAAGAACTCAGCCAGATGAGGGGAAAGACATGTCAGCTGAAAAGTTGTTCTGGGTGTTTTAATACCGCCATAAAAAGAGTTCAAAATCTGTCTATGGCGCAAACTACCGCCATAAAGAAAATAAGAGTTCTCACTATCTATTTTTAATAAATGCGTTACCAACTCTAAGGTATAACGGGATACGCCTGTCTGGTAAACAATTTGGGAGATATCAATACCGATGTTCATCTCTTATATTGTATCAAAGTCAGATCGCCGCGGAAGTTTTTAGTGAAATTTTCCTGATAGCCGGCGGCGGCAATTTTCTGGCGGGTAGTTAAATTAGGGTCAAAGATTGGCTCGGCATAAGGAATGTAGTAAAATTCCGGCGCTGAAGGGACATCATAAATAATTTCTCCTGAATAATAATACTTTAGCGGAGCATCAACGGCCGGGATAATTACTACTGGTGGTTCTGTCTGATTTAACGACTTTGCCAAGCCTTTCCAGTCTTCTCTATGAAAAGCGGGATTAAATAAATAAATACTGCTGCAAGCTAAATTTAACAGTAAATAAAAAGTTAAGATTTTTTTTGATTTGGTTGAACCGATTAAAAAATAAAACGGTGGCAGTAAAAATAAGAGCCGGAAGTACGACAAAACCGGCAGTTTCAGGCTAACGATAATAATTAATGCCAGAGGCACCAACAGCCAAATAGCCAAAAACCGGTTGCTTTTTATTCCGCGCCAGATAAGCCAGATTGTCACTAACACTGGTAAAGCCATCACCAGGGAAAATATTAAGTTATTGTCTATGGAAATCCGGCCGATTAAAAACTTGATCGGGATTAACAGTAAAGCTTTTAAACTTAAACCGCCAACAACACTGCCCCAGCTGGTTCCGGCTGTGGCTTGACCGGCTGAAAGCTGCTTTAAAAAAATCGGCAACCAAGGTAAAAAACCGATCGACATTCCCAACCAGGCTAATAACAGTTTTTTAATATCCTTCCTTTTAATTAACAAGAGTTGAGCCGGAAAAATAAATACGGTGAGGTAATGACTATAGATCGCCATTAGAGAAAATATCGTATACCAAAACCAACGTTTGTTTTTTAAAAACCAAAAAGAAGCAGTCACGGCTAAAGCAGCCAAGCTGTACATCCGCGCTTCTTGCGAATAATAAATATGCAAGCCTGATGTTGCCAGCAATAAGGCCGGCCAGATTTTTTTATTACTGAGTTTATAAACCAACCAAATGGTGATCACGCCGAAAATTACTGAGGGAAAGCGTAAGGCGATTTCTGAATAACCAAAAACTTTGCCAAAGCCTAAATTGATTAAATAACTTAAGGGCGGGTTAAAATCTCCGGGCAGATAAACGGTCAATAAATCTTTTAAAGAGAAAAAATAAGTTGATTTAAATTGGAAGGCTTCATCCAACCATAAGGATTGGTTAAGATTAATCAAGCGTAGATATAAAGCTAATAATAAAATCCAAAACATAGGTTTTCTATTGCTCCCAGCATAATCCCTAAATCATAAACCAGTTTAAAAATTAAAAAGCCGGGGGTTTTGGTTATCAGGGCTTTGGCAGTACCAATGATTATGGAAAAGCCGGCATTGGCTTTAAAAATTGTCCATAAGTTTCCCAGCTTACCTAATTTATACTGCCGTTTACCGATCCAACAAGCTTTTTGAAAAACCGTTAATAAACCGGCGGGATTATGATGATAAAATTTTGCCTGCGTCACCACCGGCGGAAAACCTAATTTATTCACTAAAGACCAATCATCGGTATAACCGATGGCATCATAGCCGCCGGCGCGGTTAAATTCGGATTTTAAGATTGCCCGGAATACCCGGCGCTGGCCGCGACTACCGGTCATGTATGGAAAAAAACGATTATAGTTATAATTCCAGCAGCGAGCCCAAAGGTTGTCCCAGTTGGCTACCTGTTCGTTACCGGACCAACTCCCCTTAGCTTTATTGGTCATAATCGGCTGGGTTAAATCTTTTAAGAAATCCTGGTCAAACTCCATATCTGCATCTACAAAAACCAAGATCTTACCGGTGGATTGCTTGACGCCTAAATTCCTGGCTGCGCCTGGGCCTTGATGGTTTTGCGTTAATAATTTTATTTGAGGATAAAACCGAATAATGGCTTGGCTGTTATCTTTGGAGCCGTCATCAACGACAATTATTTCCGACTTTAGACTTTGGTTAATTAGAGACTCCAAACACGTCCTGATTGTTCTATCGGAATTATATGACGGGATAATGACGCTGATATCAGGGTTCATTGGTTTTAATATACTCTATTTGGCGATCGCTATAAAAATCAATAAAAAGATTTTGGGATTCAATAAACTCTTTAGAATTAGTTACTGTGGCTGTTCCTCCTTCAGGCACGGTTTGATTAATCTTCCGGCCCAGTTGGTAACCCGGTTCAAAGGCCTTGGTTTCTAGTAAGGCCTGATAAAATTTATTTCTCTCCAAGAAAATGGCCAGGAAAATTATTAATACCAACACCGGTTTTAATCTAATTCGATTAATTAAATTAACAAGGCTTAAGGCTAAAAACGGCCAGAAAAAAACATTAAAATATTCATGAACAAAAACAACGTTGGAAAAAATTAAGGGATAACTTAGTCCCCAAGCTAAAAATATCAAGGTAATTTTATCCCGGCATAACAAAAGTCCGATGGCGGCTAAAGATAATAAGGTAAGGGTGTAATAAACGGTCAACATTCTGGCTTCTTTAATCAGATAGGCCAACCAGGTAAACTGGCCGGCCAGCTCCGGTTCGGTTTTGCCAAGCATCGGGAAAAAACCCAGACGTAATAACAAAGCGTCAAAGATGCCGCCTCCTAAGAAAGAGCCGGTTAATAAATAGGTGTGGAGCAGGTGAAGAGAAAAAGTCAGTACTAACAACAGACAGGCTTTAGTGGCCCAGCGGCGGTTAAGAAAAAACAGTAAAGGGTAAAAAAAGTAACCGGCCCAGCCGGTCAAACCATTTAAGATAACGCTAAGGTAAAAACCGATCCGGTTTTTTTTCCGGAAAAAATAAAAGGAGAGCAGGGTTAAAAAGATAATCAGCGGCTCCTGGGAAGGCATCTGGCTGTAATATCTGAGCATTGGCGTTAAGACCACAGCAACAACTACCCAGGAATGAGTGATCAGATAAAGCAGAAAGATGGCGGCAATTGTCAGTACCGCCGGTAGCAAACGGGCAACAATACTGCTAATCCCAAAAGCTTTAAAGGCAAGCGCTAAAGTCAAAGGAAATAAGGGCGGGTAATGGGT
>CAZDQA010000012.1:0-9753 GCA_964507605.1 uncultured Pseudomonadales bacterium
TTTTATCGTCCGGACACAGCTGGTGCATAAAATCAGCCGCTTTTTTTTGCCTTCCACCAGAATCGTCACCCGTTTTAAGTTCGGTTTAAACAGCCTTTTCACCCGGTTTTTGGCATGGGAAACAAAGTTCCCGTACTGAACGCCCTTGCCGCATTTTTGACATTTTTGCGCCATATTAAGCTATACTATACCATAAATATTTATTTATGCTAAGTACAATCATCTGGGCAATTGCCCTGTTAATTGCTATTACTATCCATGAATTCTCCCACGCTCTGGTTTCTGATAAACTCGGCGATCCCACCGCTGCCCTTGCCGGCCGGATCAGTTTAAACCCCTTAAAGCACCTTGATCCGATCGGGACTTTAATGCTGTTGATTTTCCATTTTGGCTGGGGCAAGCCTGTTCCTTTTGATCCGTTTAATCTAAGACATCCCAAACGCGACGCGGCAATTATTTCTTTAGCCGGACCAGCCAGCAACTTAATCTTTGCCGCCTTATTTTCCCTAACTGCTAAACTAACCGGCTTTCCCATCCTTAATCTCATCGCCATCCCCTTAATTATCATGAATATCAACTTGGCTATTTTTAATCTATTGCCGGTGCCGCCTTTAGACGGCGCCAAAATTCTCTATGGTTTTTTGCCCATGAGCTGGGCTGATGAATACAACGACTTTATGAAATCCTACGGCACCATACTATTAATATTACTTATCCTCCCCATCGGCGGCTCATCTTTAGCCATCAAGCTAATCATGCCGGTGATCAACGTGATTACAAATTTACTGCTTTGAAGCAACAATAAGGCTATAATAATCTTTTTGTTCCTGAATAATCTGTTGCCAAGATTTAACCTCTTCTAAACGAATAAATTCTAAGGGTACGCCCGTGTCAGCCTGTAATGTTATAGATCCCGTGTGCTTCAAAATTCTTGGATTTCCAAATTCTTCATCCATCGCTGGTTTTATTACCTTACTAATATTAAATTCTGCCTTGGTTTTCAAATATTCCATTAATGCTCTAAAATCATCAAACGAGTCTCGCCCGTTCACTAAAGGAATTAAATCAATATCTTTCCGTCGAGTTCCTCTGGTTTCTGGCTTTACTGATCCCCCTACTGCCAATAATGCTCCTGATAATTTTTTTTCATGGCAATAATCAAGAAATATTGTTATTAGTAATCCAAGATTTTCTCGATCATTCTCTGATAAACTTTCTAGATATTCTTGTTTCTCAACTGCATTTTCATTCGTCATACTTGACAACATGATATAATTAATTGGTTGTGAAAACAACCACTGCCCTACCGGGCGCGTTGACAATCTGAAAGGTATTTTCCTCAACACTTGTGTAAAGGGAGGCAAAATGCTCTGATTGATTTTCATTCAGAGAAGTAGCTCGATCGGCTTTTAGCCATCGGCTCAGCCTACCCGACCTGAACTTTCGTTCGGGGAACCACTTTCAGATAACGGCCTTGCGGTGGGGCATGTTTTATTCTCCGCCGCCTTAGCTCAGTGGTAGAGCAACGCTTTTGTAAAGCGAAGGTCTTCAGTTCAAATCTGAAAGGCGGCTCTTACTTCTCCACCGTAAAAATCCAAAACTTCATCCCTGCCTGCCAATCATTAGGCAATAATCCTGCCTTTAAACACAACTGGCCCAAAAATTCCTCCGCCCGCGGCAGTTCTTCCCAAACCTGGGGTAAAAATACCGCCCTTTGGCCATACTTCTCAATCACCAAACCGGGTTTTTCTTTCTCCAGCCGCCGCAATAACTCATTGACACTTTTCGGTACGATCGTGGTCAAAAGTGACAAGACAGAAACTTCGATACTCAAATCTTTTAATTCTTCCAAGGTCAGCGGTTCAAACCGGCCATCCCGGGTCGCCGCGCTAATCGCATTGTCAATAATTCCCTGCTCCAGCCCCCCGACCGGTTCAATATTACCAATACAGCCCCGCAAGCGGCCATAGTTATAAAGCGTCACAAAACACGCGCCCGGCTGTTTAGAAACGGCCTTGATTTTTTTTCCTGTCTTTAAATAGTTTTTAATCGCCAGCCTTGCCAGCTTGACTTTATTCATAAAAAACAATTGAAGCGTAACCGACCACCCGGCTGTTATCACCGGACGCCGTGGCCGAAGTATCATAACAAACTAATTTTGCCTGCCAATTACTCGCTTTGGCCAACTGCATCAGCATTAAAATCCCTGTCCGGCCGCAGGCACAGTCTTCGTTCTCCAGTAAAAATTTCCGGTTGCCGGTCAAGATCGCCTGGATTGTTTTCTGATCATATTCTTCAGCCAAATCTTGCGGCAGATAATGGGATAAATCCGAAGAAACAATCAATAACGAATCTTCCGGCAAAACCAACTTTGTTTCCGAACCGGTTAATAAACAGCTGATCTGAAAATCTTGAAATAAATATTGTAAAAAGGGCAGCTGGACTTCCAAACAATGCTCGCCTTCATGGGCCGGATCATTAGCCGCAACCCGTAAGAACGGTTCTTGCGTCACTGCTCCCAGAGGCGTCAGCCAAGTTTCTAAAGAAGAACCGGCTAAGCCGCTAAAAAACTCATGATGCGCCGGCCCCAGCAAGACAAAATGTTTTTGTTTACTGCCGCTAATCTGCTGATAACCCCAAGCCGCGGTCTGTCCGGAATAAATCCAGCCCGCGTGCGGCACAATCAAAGCTTTAACTTTTTTATCAACTATTTTTTTACTATTGTTAAAAAACTTTTTTAACAGCTTGATGGACTTGCCCCGCGTAGCGGGGTAAAAACTGCCGGCTACTACAGGAGGCCGTCCGCCGGCTGGCGGATTACTGCCAAACGCCATAAATCTTCTCCCCGCACTGTTTGCATCTGCCTTTTTTATCCAAGTTTTTGATGACCCCTTGATAATTAACCCTGTCAATTAAAACCGTTTGGCATTTAGGGCAATTAGTCATCGAGTGTTTTGGATCGTCAATATTGCCCAGATAAACATAGCGCAGGCCGGCTCGTTTACCAATCTCGTCAGCCCTTAACAAATCTCGGTGTTTGGTCGCCGGCACTTTAAGCATTTGGTAGTCCGGATGAAAAGCGGAAATATGCCACGGTATGTCTTTAGAGATGCCTGCCAAAAATTCAGCAATCTGCTTTAACTCCTCATCGCTGTCATTATGTTGAGGAATTAATAAGGTGGTAACTTCGGTGCTAATCCCGCCTTGAAAATATTTTTTAATATTAGCTTTAACCGGTTCGATTTTGGCTTTGCAGATTTGCGTATAAAATTTATTGGAAAAGCTTTTTAAGTCAATATTAATCGCGTCCAGGTACGGCTTGACATATTTAAAAGTCTCCGCTGATTCAAAACCATTGGAAACAAAAACGTTTTTTAGGCCTTTTTTCCTGGCCAACTTGGCCGTATCGTAAGCAAACTCGATAAAAATCGCCGGCTCGTTGTAAGTGTAGGCAATCCCGGCCGCTTTTTTCTCTAAAGCCAGCTCGACAATTTCTTTGGGGGTAATTTCTATTTCCTCAATCTTAATTCCCAATTTACTTCCCTGGCTTTGCGTCCAATTCTGACAAAACTGACAGTTAAAATTACAGCCGATGGTCCCGAAAGACAACAAATATTCTCCCGGTAAAAAATGAAACAGCGGCTTTTTCTCCACCGGATCAAGCTGAAGACCGATCGCCCGGCCGTACACCAAAGAATACAGTTTGCCTTTCCGGTTCACTCTGGTGCCGCAAACCCCGCTCTTCCCCTCGGCCATCCGGCAGTACCACGAACAAGCCCGGCACTGAACCTGATTATCTTTAAGTTTTTTATACAGCTTGGCGAGTTTCATTAACTATTGTTATAATAGCATGAAATCTAAAAGCTGGAGTGGTAGAGCGGTCAAATACACTTCTCTGTAAAAGAAGCGCCGCAAGGCTTCCTAGGTTCGAATCCTAGCTCCAGCACTTCGCTTAGCTCAGTGCAAGCACGTTTACACTGAACGCAGTGAAGTGCCGTCTTAGCTCAGTTGGCAGAGCACGAACATGGTAAGTTCGGGGTCCCGGGTTCGATTCCCGGAGACGGCTCAAAGGAGGTATAATAACCTATGGCAAAAAAAGGCAAAGGTCCGCGGGGCATTCTGGGCTTAAAATGCTCTATCTGCAACGCCCAAAACTATCTGACTCAGAGAAACAGGGTTAATTCGCCTGAAAAAATGCAGTTAAAAAAATACTGCTCCCGCTGCCGCAAGCATACGCTTCATAAAGAAATGAGCAAATTGAAATAAACTTCCGGGCCCGTGGTATACCGGTAACATGCTTCCATGGCATGGAAGAGTAGAGGGTTCAATTCCCTCCGGGTCCACCCAATTAGGGGTGTAGCTCAGCTGGGAGAGCGTCCGTCTCCAAAACGGAAGGCCATAGGTTCAATCCCTATCACCCCTGCCGTTATTCTGACAAAAAATCCCTTAACTTCCTTCTGATATTTGGGTGGCGCAGGCGGGCTAAAGCCTGCTTTTCAATCTGTCGAACCCTTTCTCTCGTCACACCCATTCTCTGACCGACGGCCTCTAAAGTATAAGCTTCACCGTCTAATAAACCATATCTTAACTGTAAAATTCTCACCTCGCGCGGCGGCAGACCATTTAAAACTTCTCCCAAATGTTCTCTTAATAAATTATAAGTAGCTGTATCGTCCGGCGGAGACGCCTCATCGTCTTTGACAAAATCGCCCAGCACTGAGTCTTCCTCATCGTCGATCGGCGTTTCCAGCGAGAGCGGGTGGCGTGCCACTTGGATCATGTTCTCCACCTTTTTGGGTAACACCTTAAGCTCATTGGCCAATTCCTCAACCGAAGGCTTGCGATCTAACTGCTGATTCAACAGGCGCTGAACATGTAGCATTTTATTGATCTGATCTCCAACATACACCGGAATACGAATAGTTCGTCCCTGATCAGCAATCGCCCGGGTGACTGCCTGACGAATCCACCAACCAGCAGAGGTGGAAAATCTGTGGCCGCGGCGGTAATCGAATTTTTCCGTTGCCCGGATTAAACCAACATTGCCTTCCTGAATTAAATCCAGAAACGGTACGCCCCGGCCCTGATATTTTTTGGCCACGTTGATAACCAAACGGGTGTTGGCAATAATTAAATGTTCTCTGGCCTGCCAACCATCTTCAATTCCTACTCTTAATTTCGCTTTTCTCTTTGGAGAAACTCCTCCTTTTGCTAATTCTTCTCTTGCCACCCTGCCATGCTCTATCCGCTGGGCCAATTCCACCTCTTCATCGGCGGTAAGCAGCGGCACACGGCTGATCTCTTTTAGATATAAATCAATGGTATCATCGATGTCTATGTTGGCGAGGTAGTCATCGAGGGAAAGGTCAAGCTCGGGCTTTTTGATCGTCACCAGTTCCGCCTCGGACGGTTCACCAATAGGAATATCCTCCAATTTTTCGACTAAAGTCATAATTCCACATATTATAGGTTATTTGACAAAGAAAGCAAGACTCCGCTGTACCGCCAGATTCCAGGAATTTTCCCCACCGGCTAAGTTATGGTCTGCGCCCGGGTAAACATACAACTTCACTTCTTTGTTTAATTTTTTCAAAGTTTTTTCCAGATCCTCTGACCATTTTAATGGTACTGCTTCATCCGCTGTTCCCTGGTGAATTTGAATCGGCGCTTCAATCCAATCATAGTAATTATGAATGGAAAATTCGTTCGCCTCATACTGGGTGTCAAAGCCGGCAACTAACTTTCTTAAAGCTTTACCATAATCATCATATTCATCCGTGTAATAAAGAATTGAATAGGGAAAGGGTTTACTAACCGGCGCCCATAAAACTGTCGGATAACTTTTTCCGGAAATTTCCAATACTGATAAAGCAATCTGGCCGCCATTGGAATGACCCCAGATACTGATTTTATCCGGATTGGCTTGAGGCAGGTTCTTCACCGAAGCAATTAACTGCAGCACTTCTATTGGACATAAAAATCTTTCTTCCAAAGAATTGTTTGGCGGCATATCTGACTCACCGTAGCCTAAAAAATCCGGGGCCAAAGTGATAAAGCCATTGTTAGCAAAATATTCTGCCGCATGCTGGGTGCCGATTCCGCTTTGATAAATTTCCCGGTCAACATAACCGCGGATCATAACCACCACCGCCCACCCACCTGCAGGTTCCGAACCTGCAGGTTGATTAATCCAGCCGCTGACTTTTTTAGAAGCTTGCCCGGCGGATGCCGGGTCTACCCAATAGTAAAATTTATCTCCTTCTACCCAAATTCCGTCCGCTAGAAACACACGTTCTCTCAGTTTCGGAAAACTGTATTTTTGTAATGGCTTAGCTTCAAAAGACCACTTTCCCTCCGGTGATATAAATAATTTTTTTTCTTTCGGCCAAAAATAGCAGACTGAAAATCCTAAAATTAAAACCACTCCCAACCACCAATATTTTTTAAGGATTGTCATTTAACTAATGATTTTAAAATATCTAAATTCTTTTTATCCGGTCCGCCTCCGTCAAAACCAGGCGCTTCGGTAATTAGGGGTAAACTATCAAATGCCGGGTAATTAACAAATCTGGCCAATTCTTTTAACCCCATCTTGCCTTCACCTAAGTTTTCGTGCCGGTCCAACCCGCCGCCAATAATTCCTTTTGAATCATTTACGTGCAGGCAAACCAATGATTTAACTAGATCAAACCGCTTCAGGGTATTTTCCAAATCTTTACCGAAAGAAATACCCGCTCCCCAGCCATGACAGGTATCATAGCACCAACCGACTCTCCTATCATTAATAGTGCGAAGCAACAAGCTAATTTCTGCTAGTTGAGAACAAAGCTTCCCCTTTTGTCCGGCACTATTTTCAATTAAAAATTTTGTCGTCCCTGAACTAGCCTGTAATATAGTTTTGATACTTTCCACCAACTGGTCTTGGACCGCCTCAAACCCCCGGCCTAAATGACTGCCTAAATGAACAATTACTCCCTCGGCGCCAATTGACTCTCCTACCTGCAGATCGAACTTTAAACTGTTAATCGACTTCTCTATCAACTCCGGCTGGGGCGAGCCAAGATTAATCAAATACTTAGCATGAATAAATATTGGCCGGATATCAGCCACCTTTCCGCAGACCAAAGGAGTTCCGATCCAACTTCTGGGACTGGAAGAAAAAACCTGTAAACAATTGCCGCCCATTTGCCTAATCCTTTCCATGGCTTTGTCCAATCCACCGCTGATTGATACATGGGCGCCTATTCTCCGCATACTTCCTCCACTAATTTTTTGCCTTTCCGGGCCAATTCTTCCGCTTGTTTTTGACTGGGCGAATCGGAAAAAATCCTGATCAGCGGTTCGGTACCCGAAGCCCGAATAAACAGCCAGCTGTCTTCAAAAACTTGTTTTTCCCCCTTGCCTACCCAGCGCTGCGGCATCTTTTCCCATGGACAATCAAAGGCCAACTTCACCTGATAATACTTTGGATAACTCTTTCTTATTTGACTTAAACTTTTTTTGGCCTTCGCCATCAGTTCCAGCATTTTTAAACTTGCCAGCAGACCGTCCGCCCAAAGAAAATATTTGGCAAAAAAATACTTGCCCGACTCTTCATAGCCAAAAACAGCCCTTTTTTTCTTAATCTTGGCAATAATCTCCGGCGGCCCGACGCGGCTCTCTACCACTTTCCCCCCGGCCTTTTCAATCACTGCTTTAAAAATTCCTGACGAATTAAGCGGCGTTACTAAAACCTCCCCTTTGGTTTTGATCTCCGCCGCCCCTAAAATCGCCCCGCTTAAATCCTCGGACAAAACCGCTCCTGTTTCATCAATAAACAATACCCGGTCCGCATCCATGTCCAAACCTAAACCTAAATCGCATTGATGTTTCACTACCATCTTTGCCGTCTTCTGCAAACTTTTGGCCCTAGGCTCGGGTGAACGCTGGGGCAGACGGTCCATCTCGCAGTTGTATTTAATCACCTGACAACCAGCCTGTCTTAATAATTCCGGCAACAGTTCACTGGCCGCGCCATTGCACGGATCAACTAAAACCCGGTAATGCTTGGCTTTAATTAAACCAAGGTCAACCAAACTTAATAGTTTCTCAATGTAAATTTGATGAATTTTTTTCATAGATTTTAGTAATCTCTTCCCCAATTTTGCCATATACCCCGGAACCGTCTTTAAGCATGAGAATAATCCCTAAGCATTTAATCGGCAAATGCGAACCGGTAATCATCACCCCGCCGTCAGCTTTAAGTCTGAGCAAATGAAACGACAGCTCCGGCGTCGGCAAAACTCCCAGATCAATAATTTTCATTCCAACTGCTGATAAACCCCGGACGGCCGCATTGCAGATATCATTAGCTCCGGGCCGATTGTCCCGTCCCACAACCACTAAACTCTTTTTACTCAAATACTGACCAAACGCCTTTGCCACTTCAAAGCTAAATTTCTCGGTTATTTCTACCCCGGTCACTCCTCGGATCCCGGAAGTGCCGAACAAATTCTTTACCGGCATATCTCGATTCCGCTGGAAGTGCCGATCCTGTTGGCCCCGGCCTTAATCATCGCCTCGGCCTGCTCTCTGGTTTTAATACCCCCGCTGGCTTTGACGCCAAAATCTTTACCCACTGCTTGGCGCAAAAGCCTGACATCTTCAACCGTCGCCCCGCCCGAACCAAATCCCGTACTTGTCTTCACAAAATCTGCCCCGCCGGCCTTCACCAGCTTCGCCGCGGAAACTTTTTCTTTATCAGTTAAATAACAAGTTTCAATAATAATTTTGACAACTTTACCCTGGGCAGCTTTAACTGCTGTCCTCACTTCTTCAAGAATATCGCCGGCTTGATTAATCACCATGTCTAATTCATCGGCTCCGTCCTTAACCGCCTGTTTTATTTCCGCCGCCTTAACTACCACAGTATTAGCCCCTAAAGGAAAACCAACCACACTGGTCACCCGGACGCCCTGCTTTTTCGCTAACTTTACCCACATTGGATTAACACAGACGCTCCAAAATTTGTATTTTTTTGCTTCTGCGCACAGCTTGACAAGGTCCAACCTTGTCATCGTCGGTTTCAGGTTAGTATGATCAATCAGTGAGTTTAAGTTCATGAAGATATTGTTTAAATTCTTTGTTAATTTCCGGGTGTTTTAAAGCAAACTCCACTACTGTTTTTAAATAATCCATTTTATTGCCGGTGTCATAATACTTGCCGCCTTTTATCTCCACTGCCAAAATTTTCTTTTTGTCTTTCAACATCAACTTTAGCGCATCGTTATACCACAGCTCTTCTCCAACTTTAAGATCGTCAAGAACCCGGTCCAAATACTGAAAGATCTCCGGTGTAAAAATAAAGCCGGAAACATTAGCCAAATCCGACGGCGCTTTCGCTTTGCCCGGTTTTTCAATAATCGCGTCAACATCCATCACTCCCGGCTCAATCTCTTTTCCGCCGGTAAAACCATAACGTTCGTAATCCTCATCCCGCCGCGCCCGGATACTGCCCAAACAGGTACAGCCGTATTTTTCGTAAATATTTAAAAGCTGCTTAAACCGGCTCGGTTGGCTGACAATAAAATCATCGCTCCAGGTATAAATAAACGGTTCATCACCAATTAAATGCCTCACATTTAAAAGCGGCGTGCCATTACCATAAGGTCCTTTTTGCCGCACATAAACAAAGTTGGCCAAATCGGCAATTTTTTCCACTTCTTGCAACAAGGCTTTCTTTTTCTCTCCGCCCATCTTTAAATTTTCCACCAG
>CAZDQA010000012.1:9853-18493 GCA_964507605.1 uncultured Pseudomonadales bacterium
TCTAGTATAACATATTAAAGCATGATAAAATCAGTCTCTGAATTTTTAAAAGGTTCACTAGCTGAACTAAAACAAGTCATCTGGCCGACTAAATCAACCGTCATCAGGCTGACTCTTGTCGTTATCAGTGTTAGTCTTTTAACCGGCTTAATTATCGGCGGACTGGACTACTTATTTTTAAATGTAGTTGGTTTGTTAGTAAAATAATTATGACAAAAAAACAGGACATCGTCGAAGAGCAAGAAGCTAAGCCTGCCTCGCCGAGTCAAGGCGGGCCGGATAATCACAATCATATTGTCATTACCGACCTAAGCTCCCCCAAAGCCAAATGGTATGTTGTCCATACTTACTCCGGCCATGAACTCAAGGTCGCCCAAGCCTTAAAACAGCGGGCCGAATCCATGAACTTAACCGACTATATTCTTGAGCTGTTAATTCCCACCCAAAACAAAATCCAGATTAAAAAAGGCCAAAAATTCTCGATTAAAGAAAAACTCTTCCCCGGCTACATGATGGTTAAGCTGATCTTAACCGACGATTCCTGGCTGGCGGTCCGCACCACCCAAGGCGTTACCGGCTTTGTCGGTATCGGCAACCAACCGACGCCTCTCCCCCAATCCGAAGTCGATAACATCATGAAGTTCATGGCCATGGAAGCGCCAAAGTACAAATCAATCTTCTCGATCGGCGAAGCGGTGAAAATTATCGAAGGCCCGTTTACCGACTTTTTAGGTTCAGTGGAATCGATCGATGAAGCTAAGGGCAAAGTCAAGGTTTTAGTTTCTATCTTTGGCCGGGAGACCCCGGTGGAACTGGATTTCCTCCAGGTGCAGAAGATTTAGCTTTCGCCTGCCACTACTCCTAATACCAACCAAAACAGCACTTCTTGGGCAATCGAAATAACATTTATCTGTGTATAAAACACGTGCAAACCTAACACTATTAATAATGTCATCTCCCATAATTTAGTCCTATCTTTATACAGTCTCCAACCAACGCTACCTAACAACCATAAATACACTCCCAACCCGATTACGCCCGTGGTTGCCAAAACCTCCAGGAACTGCGAGTGGGCCTTATCCACATAAATATCCTGGCCTTTGTTAGTTCGGTAAGGCCACTCCGCGGCTTCAAAGGCATAGTCAACATTAGCCACACCATAACCGATAATTGGCCGTTTAACTGCTCCTAAAAAAACTTTTACCCAAATTCGTCTTCGATCTTCCGGCGTCCGGGGATCTATCTTTTTGTTTAAGCCTAAATAACTAACTCCTAATATTAATAATCCGACCCCAAAAGCAATGCCGAAAAAGCGCCAATATCGCTTTTGTTTTAACCACCACCATAACCCAAAAGCTATTCCCGTACCCAAAATCCCTGCTTTTGCATGGGTTAATCCTATCGCTGCTATTTGCAATCCCAGAAGAATTAAACAACTCACTTTCTGCCATAATTTTTTGCTTTTTGCTAATAAATACCCCAAAAAGGGCATCCCCACCAATAAATAACCGGCTAGAAAATTGGGTTGGCCAAAACTAACTCCGATTGCCGTTGCCCTTGCAGTTTTTACTCCTTCGATCACCGCCCAGCCGGAAACCAGCGCCATCCCCGTGCTCAAAGCGATTATTGTCGGCCGGCGCCACGATTTTCTCCAGCTAATGAAGATGACTAAAAATAAACCGACTAAATGAAACAATGTCAATAAACCATCACGCCGGTAAAAATTCCCCAATAGGCTTTTAGCAAAATCAACCCCCATAATGGCCGTTATTACCGCCACAGTCAGCCACAGCCAGACCAGCCAGACTAACTTAAAATCTTTTCTGCCCTTACTCCGCTCTTTAATCTTAATTAAAACCAAAATTGTTAACAGTTTCACCCACCACTCAAACCAAATTACTCTGGGTATCTCGTACTTTATCTCCGCTTTTGACCAAAACACCAAAGGTAAAACCATTAAACCAATTAACACTGTCCACTTGACAAGCTTCATTTTTCCATTTTATACTGACATAAACAAATGTTCACTATAGAAAAAGTTGTTCCCCACGCTAAATTTCAACAGTTCAAAAAGACATGGAATTCTATTCCTAAAAAAATAAAAATCAACTTAGCTGTTCTTACCTTACTGGTCTTAGTTATCCCTATATCTATTAACGCCGCTCTTAACCAAGTCCGGACTGCCCCCCGCGCCTATGTCGCCACCCCACCCACGCCGCCCATTCCTCCAGGACCTTCTCCCAGCCCGCTAGCTTGCAATGTGCCATGCCCGCTTTACGATGACCCAAGAGAGTGCGGCCCGGGACTTGCCTGTTTAAATACCAGTAGTGACCCAAATAGCGCGATTCTAAAATGCCGGAACCCCCAATGTCCGACCAAATCAAATTGTGTCTGCCCATCGGTGTCGCCCAGTCCGTCGCCATCAGTAAAACCGACCCCAAAGCCGTCTTTGCGTCCTTCACTTCCTCCAAGACCCTCGCTCTCGCCTTCGCCGTCATCCCGACCAACGCCAAAACCAACGCCAAAACCAACAGATAATCCACCGCTTATTATTACCACTAAACTTAAGAATGCTCGGATAAATCGCCAATATTCCAACCTAATCACCGGCATTGATCTTGATAAAAATGATTCTCTGTTGATGATTGCCAACAACTTACCTCAAGAAATTAACCTGACTGGTTGTAGACAAATCAAAACCTACTGGGCAAAATACATCTATTGTTACCTCAAAGGGAAACCCACCCAATTAGGCACTTTCCCGATTACGATTACTCTCCAAGACAACAAAGGAATTTGGGATCAAAAAACGCTCCCGCTGACCGTCGCTAAATAATTAGCTTTTGGCTTTCTTCTGTCCTTTTTTCGGCCCTAAAGGGAAAATTCCAATTCCACTTTTATCAGGCTGACCGCCATGGATAATTGTCCCTCTAGTTTCCGCTGCACCTATCTGCGTCCAAGGATCATCTGGGTTAACCTCTCCCACTGTTACATCTGGCGCGCCAGGGTCAATTCCTCGTCTTAACTTAAAAATTCCTATCCTTCCTCTTCTCGGACGTCTTATTTTTTCAAATTCCTCTGCATCAGCTTTACTCATTTCCATTAAGTCTAATTTTATAACAATAATCTAGTTGCGTCAAAATAGTCTTTCTGTTATACTCATTTTACTTCGTCAACAGCGAGGGAGGTCTCGATAAAATCGGACCGAATTCTTATTAATCCTTGCTGTGACGCAGGGATTTTTTAATATCTATGGCTAAAAAAATTAAAATCGTTATTAAACTCAATATTCCCGCCGGCAAGGCCAACCCGGCCCCTCCGATCGGCCCGGCCCTGGGCCAGCACGGCGTGGCGATCATGGAATTTTGCAAACAGTACAATGAAAAAACCAAAACCCTGCAGGGCGTTATTCCGGCCGTGGTCACAATCTTTGAAGACCGCTCGTTTACCTTTGAACTGAAAAAGCCGCCGGTAGCCGCCCTGATTAAAAAAGAACTGAATTTGGAAAAAGGTTCGGCCACCCCCGGCCGGGAGAGCGCCGGAACAATCAAAATGGCCCAAATAGAAAAAATTGCTAAAGAGAAAATGGAAGATTTAAACACCAGCAATCTTGAAGCAGCCAAAAAAATTATTAGCGGCACCGCCCGCTCCATGGGCATCAAGGTCGAGTAATATGGGCAAAAAAAAAATCGCTCTCGTTGACTTATCCCAATCAGAAACCGCCCAGCTCAAAGCCAGCGGCGTTAGAAGCCAAAAATTAACCAAGTCAAAAAATAAAAAAACAGTCGAGGCCCCTATTGCCGTTGCGGTTCAAGGTCCAACCTTGCCGGAAAAAAAGCCTGACCTTAACGTCAAGACTAAACACCGCGTCAAGCATCCCCGCTCTAAGCGCTATCTGGCTGCCAAAGCCAAAATTGACAAAACCAAGGCTTATCCTCTTGATGCCGCCGTCAAACTATTGCGGGAAGTCTCTCTGGCTAAATTTGACCCTAGCGTGGAGTTTCATGCTTCCCTCACTTGCGATAAACTTTCCGGCGAACTCCAACTGCCTCACGGTACCGGCAAAAAAGTTAAAGTCGAGATTGCTTCCGAGGCCACTTTAACTAAATTAAATGACAACGTCATTGACTTTGATATTTTGGTGGCTGAACCAACCATCATGCCCAAGCTGGCCAAATACGCCAAATTACTCGGCCCTAAAGGCTTAATGCCTAATCCTAAAACCAACACTATCTCCGACCAGCCTGAGGAGTTAAAGAAAAAGCTGGAAGGCGGCGCTTCAAGATACAAATCCGAGCCCAAAGCGCCTTTAATCCACTTAATCGTCGGCAAGCTCAGTTTTTCCGATGATCAGTTAATCGAGAACATTAATGCCGTCATTACCACCCTTCAACCCAAAAACCTCTCTCTGGTCCACCTCTGCTCCTCCATCAGCCCAAGCATTAAACTGCAGGTATAATTCTTGCTCCGGCTACCCGGCTAATAAAATCAGCCAGCCTCTCCGGTTCTCTTATATACCAGCCATTCATCGTTCTCCGGGAAAGATCAATCCCTGTCTGTAAATCCAGCGGCTTCAAATCAACCTGCCAGTGGGAAATTTCCCATGAGTCACTGGCAACCGTACACTGCCTTTGCTTATCGTGGTTTAATTCAATCTGCAGGCGTAAACAGTCTTCATGGTCTCTAACGCTGACACTGTTTATACTGTCAACAAACCGCAATCCGCTGAAATATCTGTTAATCTCCGTCTGCTCCAGCCAGCGCCTTTGCCGTAAATAGTAAAGCCGCGATCTGACTGTAACTCCGACCCCCCATTCCAACGGCAACAGCAAATGCATTACTAATAAATTATTGGCATCAAGCGGTTCGCGGCATACCACGCCGCTGACCGCCCCCAAACCGCCCATCTCCAGCTGGATGCGGCCATCCGCCCCTTCGATAACAATCTGGTTCAATTCCTCAATATTATGTTTAAGATTTCTCCAGCCGATGGTTAAGGTTGTTTCCGGCCGAAAATCTTCAGCTTCGGCCGGAAGAGCAAATACCCGTAAATAATTCCTATCCGGCCGATTAACCTCTTGCCAATAAAGGCGACGTCCATCCGTCAAGTTTTTAGCTCTATCGCTATAATCAGGAAAAATCGGTTCTCCATTTTCTAAAAACAACATAATGGTATATTATAGGTCATTGACCTTAATTAAACAATAGTTGTATAATCTCTTTTGTCCTAAGACAGTAAGCTCCGCCAGCTGGCGGATTAACTCTTACCGAGGAAAATATGCCTAGTCAAAAAAATCTTACTACTGTTAAACTCCTCTCCGAGAAACTCGCCTTAGCTAAATCTATTGTCTTAGCTGACTACCGCGGTCTTTCTGTTAACCTCCAACGCCAGTTAAGGAATCAGGTCAAAGCCGCTGGCGGTGAATTAATTGTGGCTAAAAACAGCCTGATTTCTCTGGCTTTAAAAGCCCAAAAATATGTTCTTCCGGCCAGTTTGCAGGGGCCAACCCTGCTTCTCTTCGCCTACGAAGACGAAATCGCCCCGATTAAAGCTCTGGCGGAATTTGCTAAAGCCAATGAACTGCCCCAAGCCAAAATCGGCTTTCTGGCCAAAGAACCGCTTTCAGCCGACCAGGTTAATCAATTGGCCAGCTTGCCCACCAAAATCGAACTGCTCGCCCAAACTGTTGCTACTCTTAAATCCCCGCTTAACGGCTTGGTTAATGTTCTTTTTGGAAATTTTAAAAAATTAGTTTATGCATTACAAGCAATAAAGGCGGTGAAATCTAAATGATCGCTAAACTCACAAAAATAATTGAAGAGGTTGAAAAACTAACCGTTCTTGAGCTGGCTGACCTAGTCAAAGCTCTGGAAGACAAATTCGGCGTTTCTGCCGCCGCTCCAGTAGCTGCCGCAGCCGCTCCTGCTGCTGCCGCTGCTCCCGTAGAAGAAGCTAAAAGCGAGTACCAGGTTGTCTTAGCCAGCGCCGGCGCTAACAAGATCGGTGTAATCAAGGCTTTAAGGGAAATTAAGCAAGAACTGGGCTTAAAAGAAGCCAAAGATCTGGCCGAAGCCGCTCCCAAAGAAGTCGGTGTTTTCAAAAAAGAAGAAGCCGAAACCGCCAAGAAAAAACTCGAAGCCGCCGGAGCGCAGGTTGAGCTCAAGTAAAATCTAATAGTGCGAAATCCCGGCCGTAGCGTCGGGATTGAGCTAAAATAAATCAGTTTGTTACTGCTTGACACCTTGCGGCTGTTTTTGATATACTAAAAACAGCCTATGAACGATCAAACAGTATCAAACAATAAACCTGTGATCTCTTTGGATAATTTACCTGATTTATTAACCGTCCGGGAAGTGGCTAACTTACTCCGTGTTTCTCCTTTGACGATTAAGCGCTGGGGCAAACGCGGCAAACTGCCGGCTATCCGCATCAACTCCCGCGGCGACCGCCGCTACAAAAAAGAAGCCGTCTTATGGCTTCTAGGCATTCAGGAAAAGTAAACTTCTCTACCGGTTTCTTTAATCTCCCCGGTAATAGTCAAAGGACTCGCTTTACCGTATTCTTGGGGAGTTAAACCAAAAATATCCATCGGCGTCATCTGTGTTTCGTCGCTTTGCCGCGAGGAATATAGCAAATCAAAACGCTCGCTACTGCTCATTTTTGCAAAAGCCGATGACAAAATTAACAAATCAATATCACTGTCACCGTTAACTCTACCGCTTACGGCCGAGCCGAAAAGAATAGCTTTATCAACTTTAATCTTCTTTGATAAATCCTTAAGGTAAATCTTGATTATTTGATCAATTTTTTTTCTATCCATAGAAAAATCTCCTTAGTTTTCTCCAGTGCGGCTTTAGCAATTTGTGGCGTGGCGAAAAACTTTTTATTTAAATCAGGATAACGCACCAAGAAGTAAAATTTGCTGATTTTGGCAATTTCTGCAACTTTTTCTTCCGGTAAATCCAGACCGCTTTCCCGTAACAGTGGTAAAAGGTCGTGAATTTTTCTCGGTCTTTGCTTTTTCAGTCCAATAATTGCCGCTTTCAAAAGTTTCTCCAGCGCCTGCTGACAACACCAAGCGGTCAAACTGTAACGATGACTTTTCAAACTAATAACTGCGTCATCAAGAGACTCCTGCGCTTTTTCGAGCCAAAGACTAAATTCTGGATTCATAAAAGAATTCTATCATAAATCCAGGCCTTCCGCATCAACTCCCGCGGCGACCGCCGTTACAAAAAAGAAGCGGTTCTCTGGTTACTGGGAATTCAGGAAAAGTAACTACTTTCTCTTAACCGTTAGGCTCATCTTCCCTTGATCAATATGTGCCGTTACCGTCTCTAATTCCACCCCTCGCCTCTTCAATTCTGTAGCTAAAAAAGCATGCAAACTAATTTGAGGATTTGCCAATCTTTGACGAACGTCGTGTTCAACCTTATCTAACTGCTTCTTTAATAACATTTTGATTGGGCCTGGTAAAGATGCATCAAATTCAACTTTCCCTTTTGTCAATAATGTGTCATCAGACCTACTACCTAACTCAAATAAAGTCTTTAAACCGCTAAATTTTCGATCTTCTGTTTTCCCCACACTTGTATTAATTTTTATCGACCCACCACCAACTCCAGTGTTAAAAATTTGTTCAGACTCGATATCTTCCCCCAACATACTCAAATCAGGCAACTGTAATATTCCGGCAATTACTTTAGTTAAATCAGCTTCTTTAAGTTCCCCGTAAAACTCCTTATTAAGCTTTAATATCACCGCCATTTTTTCGATTAACGGCAAATCTTTCATCGCCGCCTCATATTGACTCTTTTTAACTTCTGCCATCCCAGCCCGTTGGTTTGCTGCTTTAATATTATCTTCCGCTTCAACTCGCAAGCTATCTCTCTTTTGTATCTCTTCTAGCATTTGCCGCACTTTCCCTAATTTTTGTATTTCTTTTTCCCCAATCTCCGTCTTTAAATCCTGTAATATCTGATCACCTTTCATCCCTTTTAGTAAATCATCGGCCATTAATCTCACCACTGACAGTTGAATTACCATTTCAAAATCCTTTTTTTGTTCATCCGGAGCTTTCTCCTTTTCCCTTAATTTCCCCTCCAATTCAACCACTTTTTCCTGAAGCACCAGTGATAACTCATCTTTTTCCACCCAAGTTAGTGCTTCTATTTCTCCAGTCTCTTTCATATGGTTAAAGACTATTCCTGTAGCCTTTAACAGCGAATAATTATCCGCTTTAGCCTTATCCCACTGATCCAGTAGATCATCATACCCCTCGCCAATTGCCGCCTTAACTGTCTCCATTATTTTTCCGGCTATTTCCTTATTAGCCCAAATCTCCGGATTTCTGGTTTGGGTTAAAGTCGCCGCTGTTGCCAACAACAGCCTATTCTGACTTCCGGTACTTTCCCCTGGAACCAAAGCTAAATCTTGGTATAAACTAGCCATCGTCACTGGCAACATTTTTAATCCTTCCATAACTTCAAGATCTTTTTTCCAAGCGCCGTCCGGTAAATCTCGCCATTCTTTTGCCCTCGCAGTCAATACATCTACTGGAGTTAGTGTTTCATTCATAATTTACAATTTTAAAGTTCGTCTTGTTTTTGGCTCTTCTTCTTCCGTCCCCGCCGCCGGCG
>CAZDQA010000013.1:0-17130 GCA_964507605.1 uncultured Pseudomonadales bacterium
TACGGGTCTTTATCCTGTCCCAAGCCCACCATCCGGTACTGCAGGTATAAATTTTTATCTTTATGCCACATATACACCGGGTCCATCGCCACAAAATAATTATTATCCGGATTAATACCGATAAAATATTGCGGATCAGACCAGTTAGCCGTAAAAATTAACTCACCTTTTGGTACATTATCTTTTAGCCATCCACCCATTTGTTCGTAATGATTGTTGACAAATTTTTCGCTTTTGCCTCTTAACACCATCTGCTGTAAACTTCTACCCAGCAGTAAAAAGATAACCACTATCCCCAACAAAATCATTCCATCCTTCCCCTGGCGGACTTTTTTTCTTAAATCTCCTAAAAACGTAGTTAAACTTAAAATAAAAAACGGATAACCATGAGCAATATACCGTTGTGATTTTATTCCCATGATTAAAAATATCGCGCTGATTAACCACCAGACTTGGGTATTCCGACTGGTTTTGGGTTTTTGCCAGATTTTAATTATCAGCATCACTGCCAGCCCCGCCGGAATAATAAAATAACTACTTAAATACTGCTGGAAACTTAACGGAAAAAATTCTGCTCCCAACTCCAAGACACCCCACCTGACCGCAAAAAACGGCACCAAAATCCCGTTTAAGTAAAAATAAAACCAGTTATTAGGAAAGTTTGGATAAATTATCATTGCCAGCAATAATCCCAAGCCGGCCACGAGGATTAATTTCCACCTTTTCATAATCAATCCATAAACCAAAACCAACGGTGCTGTTAAATGCAGCCAGCCGTAAATAAAACAAGCCCAAAATATTTTTTTGCCTTTTTTTTGAATCAGCCAGTGGACAATCCATAATCCTAAACCCATGGCTAAAATCATCGGCCTGGGCGCCACAATGGTTCTTAAAAAATGGTCCGAGGCAAAAAACAGCGCCCCGGTCACCGGCCATAACTGCCAAGGCGTATAAAAACTGGCAACAATCACCAAACTGGAATATAGCCAAACGCCGCCCAGCCAGGCCGCCCATTTCGCTCCGACAAAAATATTTTTCCCTAAAGTAAAAGGAACTAAGCCCAAATGGTATAGCCAATCTTTATCAGAAAACCGATCGCTAAAGTAGGACAGCTGGGCCTGCGGTAATGTTTTTAATAAGCCCTGGTGTTTAATCATCTCCGCCAAGCGGATATGAAAATATCCGTCCGCTCCCCAAATCGTCGGCGTCAACCTTTGCAGGAAAAGTAAACCCAGCCAGCCGCCCAACAATACCCCCAGCAGTAGCTGTTTTTTCCTACTCATTATGCCCCCCTTAAATAAACCGCCCGCCAAGGTGCGAAGTTAGAATAAAAAGTTTTTTGGTGTAAGACTTCACCGTTTCTAACCACTTGCCAGTCAAAAGCCGCTTTGGCCCCCCAGGCAGCCCAGTCGACCTGATTGATTTGTCCCGGTGCCAAAGTCGGATCATCTTGATATAGCGGTTCCGGCGGCGGCGTCTGCCCCCACAGCCGGACATTGCTGATTGTGACCTTGCGGCCGTCATTAGTGCCGTAAAGCTCAAACTTTAAATATAAATTTGTGGTATCCACCGTTGTCTGAATTAAAATATAACCCGGAGTATCATTAATAAACCTTAAATCAGTGCCCGGATCGTAAACCGTCGCATCAAAACCTGGGCGAGCATTTTGTTCATAATAGGCCACCCGGTAAGCATGAGCATGTCTTTCCGTAATATTTACCCCGGCATCTAACAAAGCCCGGAACAAAGTGGTTGAATCCTGGCAGACTCCGCCGCCGTCACCCAAAACCGTCCGGCCCTCTTTAATAATATATGCCGACTTATATCCGGTCGCCGCCGAAACATCCCCCAAAGCTTTATTAAAAGAAAACTCTTCTCCCGGCGCCACCAGCACGCCATTTAACTTGTTGGCCGTTAAAGCCACATTATGGATTCTGCTGGGAATCGAATGATAAAAAGTTGACTCGCCTTTGCCGATCAGCTCTTTGATTCCCAAATCATTTACCTGTTCATTGCCGACCTTTGGCAGAGTTGTTTGGACAGCCACCGTGATTGTTTCCTGATTTCCCTCGGCTTTTTCTAAACTTTCTAACCCAATTTTTATTAATAAATTGGTTTGTTCTTCATCCACCCTGATTCCGTTTAGGGCTGGTTTAAACTCCACCACCTTTTGGCCGTCAAACTGGAAAACCGCATTTTGTGCCTGTCGGTTAAGGCTGGTCGCTAAACTGGCCGACAAAGTGGCAATTTTTTGTCCATCCCAATTACTGGTAAAACCGATTAAACCAATTAACTCTTCTTTGGCAATTATTCTGGAAAAGCTCTCATACTTTAAAATTAGCGACTTTTCTTTTAATTTTTCTGCCCGGTCTTGGGCCCTGATTAATTCTTCAGCAGATATCTCAATTTTGATTAACTTAATTGGTATCTCTACACTGGAAAAATTTAAACTAATCAGTCTCTCAATCACTGTTTGGACTAATTGGTCTCTTTCCACCAATCGGCCATTCTTTCCCGGTTCCAAGGCCACCTTTCCCTGGTTATTTAAACTTAAGTTGGGCATTACCGGCTCTTCCACAATGCCGGCAGTAATCATTTCTACCGACTCTGCTAACTTTTCTTGATTAAATTCCATTTCCATATTAATCACCGCTTTTTTTTGCCACTGCTGCCACTTCAAGCCTAAGTCCTGAAAAAATCCTTGGCTTCTGCCTCTCAAAAAAGCCTTTTGCGCGGTCAACTTTGGCTCATAGCTAATCTCCAAATCAGCTAAGTTTAACCACCATTCCTGACCGCCGAACCTTAATTGAATTGCGCCTAAATCAGCCGGAATCATTTGCCTTAATTTGTTCTCTGCCGCTTCTAAGCTTAAGTTAGACAACTCTATTGAACCCACGCGGACATAGGGGTAGATTTTATTGCCATACGCCAAGTGGTAAATCGATACTATGGCGCTGGCCAAAACCAGTAAAGCCGCCGGAATAATCAATCCCCATCGACACATGTTGCTTCTCATAAGAGGGCTTGTTAAGATAATATCATAATGCCTGAAGATAACCTAACTCCTCCAGAGCCGCCTTTTCCGATTGCGGTTGAAGGTCAGAAGCCTGTTGTTTCGCCTATTCCTCCAGCTTCTCCTCCTCCACCCCCGCAGGCAGGAGAACCGGCGCAAGTTAAAGACTCAATTTTCAAACGCTTCCTGCCGATTTTGATTGGTCTGGGCATTATTATTCTTTTGTTTCTTTTGGTCACTAAAATTATCCTGCCTAAATTCCAGAAGCAAAAAACTCCGGAAATTATTACTCTCAAATATTGGGGCCTTTGGGAGCCGGAAAACTTAATGGCCGAAGTTATCAGCGATTATCAGCAAAACCACCCCAACATTATCGTTCAATATGTGCGTCAATCATCTAAAGATTACCGTGAACGGCTGCAATCAAGTTTAGCCAAAGGCGACGGCCCGGATATTTTCCGCTGGCACAATACTTGGCTGCCGATGTTAAAAACCGATTTGGCCCCGATTCCCGACACTATTTATTCTCCGAATGAATTTGACACCACCTTTTACCCGATTGTCAAAAAAGACGCTTTTTTTAACGGCCGTTATTATGGTATTCCTTTAATGTTTGATACCCTCGCCCTCTATATTAACGAAGACATTTTCCAAAGCGACTCCACCCTTAAAATTCCTACCACCTGGGACAATCTCCGCCAAACCGCTTATAAATTAACGGTTAGGGACGAACGGGGTAATCCGACCCGCTCCGGCATTGCTTTAGGCACAGCCACCAATGTGGATAATTTTTCCGATATTATTGGCTTGATGATTTTACAAAATGCCGGCAATCCGGGTAAGCCGGACACCGAAGCCGTCACTTCCGCTCTCAAGTTTTACACCCTTTTTGTTACCCAAGATCGAACTTGGAGCGATCAGCTGCCCAACTCCACCTATGCTTTTGCTACCGCCAAGACCGCAATGATAATTGCTCCTTCCTGGCGGGCGCTGGAAATTAAAGCGATTAGCCCTCAATTAAACTTCAAGCTTTATCCTGTTCCTCAATTGCCGGGCACCAATATTAGTTGGGCCACTTATTGGTTGGAAGGAGTTTCTAAAAAATCAACCAACGCTGACGCGGCCTGGGAATTTGTGAAATACTTAAGCTCTCGGGAAGTTTTAACCAAGATGTACAATCTTGCCGCCAAAACCCGCCTTTTTGGTGAGCCTTATCCTCGCCAAGATATGGCCAACCTGCTTCAAGCCGACCCATTTTTAGGGGCAATACTTTCCCAGGCCATTTCCGCCCAATCATGGCCTCTTTCTTCCCGCACTTTTGACAACGGCCTTAACGATAAAATCATTAAATATTACGAAGATGCTATTAACAGCTATCTTAATAATCAACCGGAGAAAGATATCACTCAAAACCTGACCCAGGGCGTCACTCAAGTTTTGTCGCAATATGGCATCGCCAATTAAGTTGGCGGTTCTACGCACCACTACCTATGCCCAGATCTTCCATTATCAACTCACTTTACCGGAGCTGCACCGTTTTTTAATTACCCCCCGACCGCTTTTTATTACTGCTAAAAAAATTCCTCCCTGTTCTTTTAAATTAAAACAATTACCAATCTTTCGCTTAATTCCTTGGGTAAAAATGGTTGCTCTTAGCGGCGCCCGGGCAATGAATAATGCTTCTCTTGCCGACGACATTGATTTAATGATTATTGCTGCCGAAAACCGCCTTTGGTTAACCCGTTTATTGGTGAGTTTTTTATTATTTCCCTGGTTGCGCCGCGGCCAAAAAATTTCCCGCCGCCTCTGCCTTAATCTTTGGCTGGACGAATCCGCTTTAGTTATTAAAACCCAAAATTTATATACCGCTCACGAAATCTGTCAATTAAAACCGCTGTATAATCGTGATGCTACCTATCAAAAATTTATTAATGATAATTTATGGGTGAAAAATTATTTAGCCAACTGGATTCCCGAACAAGGACACTCCCTAACAGGAGACCCGGCCGAAAAAAGGTCCGTTCTTGAAGCAAAGCTTCGAGGCCGGACCTTGTTGGATTTTCTGGATTTTCTCTCTTTTAAACTTCAGTATGCCTATATGAAACCAAAGATGACCCGCGAGCGGATCGGTCGTCACTATGCCTTTTTCCACCCCCGCCCTACGGGAGAAATTGTTTTGAAAAAATATTATGACCGGACTCGAATAATCCTAGTCACCGGCGTTTTTGACATCTTACACGGTGAGCATAAAAAACTTTTATCAGCCGCTAAAAAACTGGGCGGGATTTTATTAGTCGGTGTCGAGACCGATACCCGCGTCCGCCAGCTAAAAGGCCAAGGTCGGCCCATTAACCCTCTTCGTCTTCGTCTAAAAAATCTGCAGCAATTGAGGATTGCCGACAAAGTTTTTGCCTTGCCTAAAAAGTTCAATGATTTAAATCATTTTACTAGTTTAATTAATCAAATTAAGCCGGATATTCTGGCAGTGTCTGCTTCCACGCCGCATTTGGCCGTCAAGCGCCGCATCATAAAACGCCTAGGCGGCCGCGTCGTCATCGTCCTGCCCCACAACCCCCGCATCTCCACCACTAAGATGTTACAATAATTTATGAACCAAAAACTAGACGCACAAGTTAAAGAAGCGAAACTCGAGCACCAGAAAGGGACGGCTTACGAGAAATATCACGCTGTGTTTGGGGGAACGTATATTCGCGATGCCGTCTTTGGCGCCAACGACGGGATTGTCACTACTTTTGCGGTCATCGCCGGCGTGGCCGGGGCGAATTTGCCTCTGAGTACGGTTTTGATTTTAGGTTTTGCCAATTTGTTCGCCGACGGCTTGGCTATGGGTTTGGGTAACTACCTGGGCACTAAGTCTGAAGCGGAATATGTTAATCGGGAGCGGCGCATGGAGAGTTGGGAAGTAAAGCACATCCCCAACTTGGAACGAAAAGAAATCGAGGCGATTTATTACCGCAAAGGATTTCGCGGCAAGGATTTAGACCGGGCGGTGCAGGTGATTACATCAAATAAAAAAGTTTGGGCAGAAACAATGATGGTCGAGGAACTCGGCCTGCCGGCGGAAAAATCCGAACACCCGGTTAAAAATGGCCTGGCAACATTTACGGCGTTTGCTTCAGCCGGCCTGTTTCCGCTGCTGCCCTATGTTTTTGGCTTTCCCAGAGCATTTAATGCTTCAATTATGGTTACCGGATTAGCTTTATTTTCCGTCGGCAGCTTACGCGCAATCATTACCAAAAAAAATTGGTTAAAATCCGGCCTGGAAATGTTAGCGGTTGGAGCGATTGCCGCGACCGCGGCCTTTATCACCGGTTACCTGATTAATCAACTTGCCCTTGACAACTTTTTTTCAACCCGGTAAACTAGCACTTGTTATCATTGAGTGATAATTATTATTTTTTAAGGAGGGTAAATTATGGCGAAAGCCAATCTTAAGCCAACTGCCGGATATATTTTAGTTGAACCGGTCGCCGCTCAAAAAAAGACGGCCTCCGGTATTTATTTACCTGATTCTCACGACGAAAAACCCCAGCAAGCCAAGGTTTTAGCTGTTGGTCCTGATGAAATCACTGACAGCGGCGCCAAGCGGCCGGCTCCCTGTAAAGTCGGCGACGCCATTATCTATAAAAAATGGGGCGGCAATGAAGTTAAGCTCGGGATTACTGACAAAGACGAAATATTATTTATTGAATTTAAAGACGTTTTAGCAATCGTTAAATAAAGGAGTCGAAGTATGGCAAAACAATTACTTTTTTCCGACGATGCCCGGCAAAAGTTATTAAAGGGCATTAATATTTTAAACAAAGCCGTGGTTACCACTTTAGGCCCTAAAGGCCGCAACGTGGCTTTGGATAAAAAATGGGGCGCTCCCAATATTGTCCATGACGGCGTCACCGTGGCCAAAGAGATCGAACTGGAAGACCCGTTTGAAAACATGGGCGCCCAGCTGATTAAAGAAGCGGCTTCCAAAACCAATGACGTTGCCGGTGACGGCACCACCACCTCAACGCTCTTAGCCCAGGCGATTGTTTCCCAAGGCATGAAAAACGTTACTGCCGGCGCCAATCCGATGCAAATGAAATCGGGGATTGATAAGGGCGTTGCTGCCATAGTTGAAGAAATTAAAAAGATGTCCAAACCGGTTAAAAATGATGAAGAAATTACTCAGGTGGCCACAATTTCTTCAACTGATCCGGCGATCGGCGCCAAGATTGCCGAAGCCTTAAAGCTGGCCGGCCGCGACGGCGTGGTCGAGGTCGAGGAATCCAAAGGCTTTGCCATGACCATTGAACACAAAGAGGGCATGGAGTTTGATAACGGCTACGTCTCGCCTTACTTTGTTACCAACGCTGACAAAATGGAAGCGGAGATTGAAGACCCGGTGATTTTAATTACTGACAAAAAAGTTTCCGCTATTGCCGACCTGCTGCCGTTTTTGGAAGGCGCGGTGAAAGTCACCAAAAACATCGTTATTATTGCCGATGAAATCGACGGCGAAGCCTTAGCCACCTTAGTCGTGAATAAACTGCGCGGCTCCTTTAATTTGTTAGCCGTCAAGGCTCCGGGTTTTGGCGACCGGCGTAAAGCCATGCTTGAGGATATTGCTATCCTCACCGGCGGTTCAGTTATTTCCGAAGATACCGGCCGGAAGCTAGACAGCGTGACCGTAGAAGACTGTGGTCGGGCAGACAAGGTCTGGGCGGATAAAGATAACTGCCGCTTGATTGGCGGTAAAGGGACAAAAGCGGCGATTAGCGCCCGGATTGCCTCAATTAAAAAAGAGATTGACCGGACCGACTCGGACTTTGATAAAGAAAAACTCCAAGAGCG
Organism: uncultured Pseudomonadales bacterium; assembly: GCA_964507605.1. Classification (GTDB taxonomy): domain Bacteria; phylum Patescibacteriota; class Microgenomatia; order UBA1400; family CG1-02-47-37; genus CAZYUF01. The sequence continues at coordinate 7,865 of CAZDQA010000013.1, forward strand.
TTTAGCTAAGCTCTCCGGCGGAGTGGCCGTGATCAATGTTGGTGCGGCCACGGAGATCGAACTCAAAGAGACCCAGGAGCGCGTCAAAGACGCCGTGGAAGCGACGAAAGCCGCGATTGAAGAAGGAATTATTCCCGGCGGCGGCGTGTCTTTGTTGCGGGCAGTTAAAGCCTTAGATGCGGTCAAGCCAGCCAATGACGACGAAAAAGTCGGCTTGGATATTTTACACTACGCTTTAAGACAACCGGTTCGGCTTTTGGCCGAGAACTCCGGTGCAGACGCCGGCTGGGTAGTCAAAAAAATTGAGGAAGGTAAGGCCGATTTTGGCTTTAATACCCTGACTATGGAATTTGGTTCCATGTTAGAGATGGGTATTCTTGATCCGGCCAAAGTCACCCGAACGGCGTTGCAAAATGCCGCCTCTGTGGCCAGCATGATCCTGACTACCGAGTGTCTGATCACCGATTTACCTAGCAAAGAGGATAAAAATCCCGGCGGCGGTATGCCCGGCGGCATGGGCGGCATGGGAATGTGATTTAATCATGTAAAAAAGGTCCGTTCTTGCCGAAAGGCAAGGCCGGACCTTTAAGGAATAGCTAATCATGCTTAAACTTAAAACCTACCAGCAATACATTTTAGGGATTATCGCCTCAATCATTCTTTTTTTCATCGGTTTTGCTATCCTAACCATCTCTCTTTTTTCTGCCAACCGCCATCAAGCCGCCGGCATTAACGCCATATTTATTCCCAACAGTTTTACTATTAATCGATAACTGTCTTTAAGAAAGCCGGTAAAACAGAAGCCGGATCAATCGCCCGACCGTTCTGGTAAATCTCTAAATGCAAATGCGGTCCGGTGGTCCAGCCGGTCATACCCACAGTGCCTAAAACATAATCTTCTTCAATTACTTCTCTCTCAACAACCTTAATCTCTCTCATGTGGGCATAACGTGATCTTAAGCCCATTTCATGCTCTACCACCACGGTATTGCCCCAGCCAATTCTACCCAGACTGGCCTCAACGACCCTGCCTTTGGCAATCGGCCTGATCTCTGTTCCAATCGGCGCCAAAATATCAATCGCTCTATGAAAACCATGATAGCCTTGACCCAACACCCCCTGCAAGGGAATCGTTAAACTCACCTCAGTGACTATCGGTTCCTCCGGAGCCATCATCAAAGTTTCATCAGCCGCCGCTTCATTAGCCGCCAAAATATTACCCATTACGCCAAATAGCATGATAAATACAGTTAGGCCCACGCCTACAAATCTTTTGGCCTTTTTATTCTCAAAAGCCCGGGTAAACACTTTAGAAATCGGGTGGCTGCCCGGTCTGCCTGGCTTTTTTGCCGGCAAAAACACCCTGAATGCCTGATAGGGAAGCATAATCGCGGCGACTATCGCTGACCAGCACGTCAATATCAGCCCGTTAATTAAGAGTTGGGAAATTTTTCTCATAAAAAATCCTCCGTAGCTTAAGCAAAGGAGGACAAGCAGCATTCTAACACAAGCCAGAGCCAAGTCAACTTGACATAGTTTACAGTTTACAGTAAACTATAAACTATGCTATCTACCACCCGTTCGTCCATTCTTCAGTTTATCCGCCAACACGGCCAAGCCCGGGCCCATGATTTAATCAAAGAATTCAATGTTAGCCGGGTTACGATTCATAAACACTTAAAACAGCTGATAATCAAAGGCGAGCTTAAAAAAATCGGCGTTTCACCCCTGGTTTACTATCTTATTCCCGAACCAAAAAAGATCGCCAAGCCGGTTATTCTGCCTCCGGAAGTTGCCAAAAATATCGAAAATCGATATTTATACATTTCGCCTCAAGGGGATATTTTACCCGGGCTAAAAGGTTTTATGGTTTGGCTCAACAATACCCAACAGCAACAAAACACCCTCACTCTTGCTAAAAAATATTTCACTATTCGCCAAGAAGCCGATCAGTTTATGACTAAAGATGGTTGGATTAATGCTGCCAGCAGACTTCGCGCGGTTTTTCCTGATTCAGTCGTCAACAATCTGTATTATCAGGATTTTTACAGCCTGCCCGTCTTTGGCAAAACCAAACTAGGCCAATTGGTTTTATATGCCAAGCAGTCTCAAAATCGTCAATTAATTAAAGAGCTGGTTAAAGAAGTCAAACCAATAATTGATAAAATAATTGCTCAATACAAGATTAAGGCCGTGGCTTTTATTCCGCCCACAGTTCCGCGCCAACTTCAATTTATCCAAGAATTTCAACAATCCTTAAACCTGGCCTTACCCACAATTCCTTTAGTTAAAGTTAGATCAGGCCGGGTGATTGTTGCCCAAAAAACTTTATCTAAACTTACCGATAGAATTGACAATGCCCGCAGCACTATTTTTACAAAACCCGCCGCCAAATCTAAAAACGTTCAGCATTCTAATTTGCTTTTAATTGATGATGCCGTTGGTTCCGGCGCTACTCTTAACGAAACCGCCAAAAAACTCAAAACAGAGGGTTGGGTGAGTCAAAAGATAATCGGCTTTGCCATTGTTGGCAGTTATAAAGGCTTTGATGTTATTAGTGAAATTTGAGGCCTAGGTCGGAATCGAACCGACGAATAACTGTTTTGCAGACAGCTGCGTTACCGCTTCGCCACTAGGCCGTGCCCTATATTGTATTTTACCAGATTTTTTGCTAGAATTTCTCTGATGCTGAAAAAACTTCTTATTGGTCTTGCTTTTTTGTCCTTAACTATTTTTATTACTGGCTGTACTCTGCCGGGCCGGAAAAAGTCTGCTCTATCGGTTTCTACTACTCCCCAGGCCACGATTTTTCTGGACGGTGAACACTTAGGTCAAACTCCTTATTATAACGAAAAACTAAAACCAGGCGACTATGTTTTGAAAATTGTCCCCGAATCATCCGGCCAGGCCTTAAATCCCTGGGAGGGGAGGGTAACCTTAAGTCCGGGCATTTTAACCGTGGTCAACCGCGAACTTGGTTTGACTCAAGACGAATCTTCAGGCGAAATTCTTTCTTTTGAGACAAGCGCTGACAAAAACGCCACTTCTATTTCTGTTGTCACCACCCCGGATGGGGCCGTAGTTAATCTGGACGGCGAACCCAAAGGCTTTGCCCCGATCTCTTTAGACAATACGACCGAAGGTGATCACCTTCTGCTCATTTCCTCTCCTGGTTACCAGGACAAAACCATTAAAGCCAAGACTGTTAAAGGTAATAAACTGATTGTTTCGGTTCAATTAGCCCGGGCGGCTATTGTGCCGCCGGCAGACACCGAACCCCAGGAAGAAGCTACCCCGGCCGCCTCGCCCAAAGCCAGTCCTACCGCCACCCCCAAAGCTTCTCCCAAGACCGGTTCTACTACTACCACCCCGGCCAAACCCTACATTGAAATTACCTCTAAAGAAGGTTGGGCAAGGGTTAGAGACGGGGCCGGCACCAAATATGAAGAACTTACAATCGTTGATTTTGGAGAAAAATTTCCTTTATTAGATACTTCAAACGGTTGGTATAAAATTGAATATGAAGCCGGAAAACAAGGTTGGGTATCGGGAGCCTTAGCTGAGAAATACGAGTAAACTAGCCTAACCCGTACAAAATCCCTATTACCATTAACCCCCATAGGCTGACCGTGATCAACATTGGCTTATCGGCCGTCAATATTTTCTCCGGCGACTCACCCTGATTTTTCTCATAAATTAACTGCAAATACCTCATTACTCCGTAAATTACTACCGGGATGGTTAACATCAGCCATTTTTCCGACCGGAAAGTGTTCGGCAAATATGACAATAAAGTTAACACCCTGCCTTTAAAACTAAAGGCTGGAAACATAAAGGTAAATAAGGCGTAAGTCAGCCAGGTCGTGTTGGCAAACATAGCTGTATATAAGTCCAGTAATTTTTCCGGATACCGGCCCAGGACTTTTCTGCTTCCCACCTTTCCCTGTAATAAAGTCAGCTCACTTCTTCTTTTGCCGATCGCCATAAATAAAGAAAAAGAAATAATACACAATAAAAGCCAAACATTAATATGGGCGCCGATAATAAACGCGCCGCCATAAACTCTCATTAAAAATCCCAAAGCAATCGCCATTACATCCACGATCGGACGATGTTTTAACCAGGTGGTATAAACAAACTGCAGGATCAAGTAGGCGATCATGATTAAAAATAAAAAGTATGATAAAGACCAGCCCAAAGCCAGGCTTAAAAACACGCCGCTTAAACTGAAAAACAAAGCTATTCCTATTGGCAGCTGGCCCGAAGCAATCGGCCTGAATTTTTTAAAGGGGTGATTTCTATCAGAATTAACATCCACAATGTCATTAAAAATATATACAGAGCTGGTTAAAATCGAAAAAATTATCCAGGCGGCCGTGACCGTCCAGAATTTTTCCGCGATAAATAACCAGCCGGAAAATACCAAGCCTGTATACAAGCTAAGGTTTTTTAACCACTGTCTTGGTCTGGCCTCTTTAACCAGTAAGTAGCCATATTGAGCCATATTAAGCCGCCTCCGATAGTTACTGCTAACAACACTATTGTATAGAGTTTATATTGACTGTTCAATTTTAAAGCCAATAATCCTAATATGGCTGACACCAGCCAATAAAACACCGCGATTCTTCTTTTACCCCACCCCAAATCCATTAACTTATGGTGTAAGTGCCCCCGGTCGCCCCAAACCGGTGATTTTCCGGACAGGATTCTCCTGATCATGCTATAAATTGCATCTAACATCGGCACCCCTAAGACTAAAATTGCCGTGGCCACCTTGGCCCCTGACAAAATTGCCAAAACCGCCAAAAAATATCCGGCCAAGGCCCCGCCCCCATAGCCGGGCATAATTTTTTGCGGGTAAAAATTGTAAGGCAAAAACCCTAAATAAGCCCCGGCCAGGATAAAAGCCACCACCATTACCGGCCACTGGGTAATATCGTCGACAAACCTCAGACTGAGCAAGCCGATTACTACTCCGGCCACCACCACGATCCCCGGCAGCTGGCCGTCTAAGCCCTTTGACCAATTAACAAAGTTCATTGTTCCCACAATCCAGATTAAAGCCATCAAGTCTGCCCAAACCCAGACCGTCCGCCACTTTCCTAAGAAATAAATCGGGATTTGCAGTTGCGATAAATTAATCACCGCCCCGGCCTTAAAAGGATGGCTGATGTAAGGTACGCCGATCCCCACCGCCACTACAATGCCGGCGGCTAAAAATCCCCACCCTAATCGTTGATAGGGATTTAAATTTTTTACATCATCCACCACTCCCACGATAGTTAAAACTAAAGCCCCTAAAATTATTCCGGCCAGATGTTTGTCGATCGGCAAAAACCAAACACAACTGATTAAAATGCTAAAAAAAATGACCAGCCCGCCGCCCCTAGGCACCGGATATTGATGGATTACCTTAGGATGAGTTTGGGTTTTAGGGTCATCCAGCCACCCCAATTTTTTATAAACCCAAATCACCAAAGGGGTTAAAATTAACGAGATCAAAAAGGCTAAAACCAGCGGTTTAATTAATTGAATTAAAGTCATATTTTCAAATAACTAAGAGGACAATTTTAATTAAGCCAACCAGGGCCATTGTCGTTGTTAAGGCCGCCAGCCACACCAAAATTTGCGCTAATAATTTATCTTTTTCAATTAAACTCCCGGCCAGCCTGATGGAAATTAAATTAATGATTAAACTGGAAATCGGCAACAACCATAAACCCCACTGGCTGATTAATCGGCCCTCTCCATAGGCTCGGCTGTAAAGCAGGGGAACTTCCGGCGGCAGTTTATGCCACCAGGCCGCCAGCCATAACCAACTCCCGGCTAAGCTCAAAAACACTATTTTTAAGCCAAATTTAGCGGTTTTATCTAAAGCTAAATTATCCACCTGTTGATAATAAATTTTAACCTGCTCAATCTTTTTCATTTTTGCTCCAAAGGCCGGTAAACCCGGGCATGGTCAATCTTTCCGGCCAGAACATAATCAGTCGCTAACTTCAACTCCATTTCTTTAAAAGGCCTTTTTTCATAATCCATTACCAACACCACTTTTGGCGGCTGTTTTCCCCAAGCTTTTATCGTTTCTTCGTAGCCATTAAAATCCACCACATGATAAGCCACAGTGTATCGGCCCACCGGCAGTCTTTCCCCTAAAGCATAAACTCCCGGTTCATCTCCCCAAATAAATACTCGGTCTTGAGGCAAAGTAGACATCTTTAAATATTCGCCCAACTTGTAAGTTTGATTTACCCGGGGATCAAAATAATTTCGATATTCTTCAAGGCTTTTTTGTTGAGTAATATATTGAACAAAGTTAATATAATAAGGCACAAGCGGATAACCCCAAAACTTAATTTGCTGCCACCACCAGCCGCCTAATATTCCCGTGACTACTATTACCAACTTTAACACTTTTCGCCTGCTGTATAAAAATAGGGCCAAAAGTAAAACTCCGGGGACAGCCGGTTGGATTAAATAATGAGGATATGGCCTTTCTGATAATAAAGCCCCATACATTGCCAGCAAAAACCAAATCACCATTAAACTTGCCCACCTGGATAATTTAAATTTTTTAGCCAGCGGATAAAACATAGCCAAGAAGACCGCGATTATTATGCCGCGATTCATCAAGCCGCCGGATCCTTGTTGCCCTGTCTGCCAGCTGGTAAGATAACCGACATTTTGCAGCAAGGCTGAACGAACATAAGGCTCCAACCCACCCACCACGCCGTAATAAATTATGGTTAAGCTGATCGGGACAATAAAACCCAAGAGGCATTTAAAAATATTAGCCAGTTTTGTTTTTTGCCAAAATAGTAGCCAAATTAAAAGCGCGGTAAAATCAAAAACCGCCGGAACTTTAAATAAAAACCCGACCGAGAACAATAAACCCACCCCCAACCAATTTTTAGTTTTTTTAACCACCATCAGCATGGCTAAAACTACCGGCAGGACAATAAAAATCTCCGCATTAGCCACATTGCCTTCAAACATAGTTGTTAAAACAATCATCGCTAAAGTCGCTCCGTACCAGGCCAGTTTTCTCTTAGGCAAAACTATTTGCATTAACTTGAAAAAAACCGCCGTGGCTATTCCAAACCAAACCATCAGCATTAACCGGAAATAAAACACATTGCCGGCGATGGCTGCCAATAAATACAAAAGCGGCGGTTTGTTGTCATGAATATCCCGGTAAAATACTAAACCTTTTTTAAAAGCCTGGCCCAGCACCAGGTAAATTCCCTCGTCGCCGTACCAGTAAGGTTCAAATAAAGACGGAATCCGCAAAACTATCACCAGCAGCAAAATTAAGATTAAGCCTTCGTTTTTTTCTAACCAAACAGTCAGCCTTTTTAACATACACCATTTTAACATTCTTTAGACTTTTTCTGTCACCCGATACTCCAGGTAACGGCCCAATAATAGGCGGGTGTGCGCATCCAGCCCCGGCAGGGCAGTAAAGAAAAACCCGACTACCGGCAGCAAAACAAACTCAAATGGAGTTAACGCCTTTCTCCACCAGGAAGTTCCTTCCGGGGCCTTAGGTTTTTGCCGCCAATCAACAAAGATAATTGCTACCAACGCTACCAAAGACAAAGTTAAGATTCCCGAAGATACCTGGGGCAAAGTTTTGCCAATAATCGTCCGGCCGAAATCCTTGTTTAACAATGGGGGAATATTCGCCCCCAAAGTAATCGCAAACCAGTTTACCGGCCATAAAATATGATCTTTGACTACATATAAAGATCTAATGGTTTTTTCCACCAACGGCATTTTCGGCACCGTCAGCCATTTGTAAATAATATAAGCATCGTCGCTGACTCCCCAAGCCCAACGCTTCACTTGCTCATACTGATTTTTCATTGTTTTCCAAAAACCCTTGGCTTCGGCGGCGTCGCAAAATGACGGCAAAAAGATCGGCTCGACTTCTAACCGGCCTTTAGTGGCATAAAACAGTTTAAAAAACATGCGGTAATCTTCCGGAATCACATCTGTATCCCAATAGCCGACTTTATCCACCAACTTTAAGCTAATCGAATAAGTGGAAAAATTAATCAGCCGGTCTTTTCGCAGCAGTATGCCGGTCTGCACCACGCTGGACATGCGGTTATAGGCTCTGGTTGCCGCCGGCAATCTCCAAATATTATTGTAAAACTGAATCGCCGACTGCCAGGTCTTTTCATACCTTCTTGGGTCATCTAAAAACTTAAAAGTTAAATAGGCAAAATATTGCGGGTGCACTAAAGCATCGGCGTCATTAGAAGTAATGGTGGCATAATCTATGCTGTATTTTTGTTTGTCAATTAATTCTTGTTTGGCCAGTTTTGCCCCCCAGGCAACATTGGAAGATTTACCCTTAACCTCTCCGGCTAGGTCCGGATGAAAGACCATCATTAAATTTCCAAATCTGTTTTTAAACTCATTTTTTAATTTTTTTGCTTTTTCTTTGGCTGCTTCTCCTTCCCTGGACTCAAAAGACACCACCACGGTTAAATTTTCTCTTGGAAAAGTCTGCTTGGTTAGATTTTGTAAAGTTCTTCGCAAAGTTGACAACGGTTCCTGGTAAGTAGGGATAACGATAATGTGCTGGACCCGCTGCCAATCTAAAAACGATTGGGCCTCATTAAGCCAGTTAAATGCCAGGGCAGCTTTAATTCGGAAATGGGCCAGCAGTGCCAAGGCGGCTGTCCACACTGATCGGTATAGCCAGTAAACGTCAAAAGCAATAATATAGTAAGCTACTAAAGTTGGCGCTAAAAAAGCTCCCCAAAACGGGAAAATAATTAACGACCAGGAAATTACTCCCGGCATCATTTCCAAAAACCTGATTACCTTTTTTTCGTGTTTAATCAGCCACTGTCTCATATTTTAAATAATTTCTTTGCATTCTTTGTTGTTTCCGCCTCAATTTGATTAATTGAAGCGCCTTTTAGTTTCGCTAAAAATTGTGCGACTATTTTAACACTTTGGGGGAAATTCCGGCTGCCATCATGTTTTGGCGCTAACCACGGCGCATCTGTTTCCAATAAGATTCTATTGATTGGCGCCATTAAGGCCAAGGCTTGCACCTCCTGGCTGTAACTCACATTGCCATCCACCCCGATAAAAAATCCGTTTTCCAGAATTTTTTTTAATAACTTTTTACTTCCGGAAATGCAGTGGAACACTCCCTTAGGGTATTGTCCGTCACTAGTGCAAAAATGTTTTAATGTATCCAAGGTATCTTCTCCGGCTGCCCGGTTATGGATAATCATTGGTAAATT
>CAZDQA010000014.1:0-16511 GCA_964507605.1 uncultured Pseudomonadales bacterium
TTGGACAAGTTCAGTTTAGCTTTAAGCCGGTTAAAAAAAGACACCCGGGAGTGTGTGACTTGCTTTAATGTGGGAGAAAAAAGCCCCTGCGATATCTGCACGGATAAGGGGAGGGACCAAACCAAGATTTGCGTTGTGGAACAGCCTTTGGATATTTTAGCAGTGGAAAAGGGAGGATTTTATCAGGGGCTTTATCATGTTCTCGGAGGAGCAATTTCACCGCTTAATAATATCGGTCCGGAAGAGTTGCATATCAATGATTTATGGCCAAGATTGAAAAATGGTAAAATAACAGAGTTGATTATTGCCACTAATCCCAATATGGAGGGAGAGGCGACGGCAATGTATATTCGGAAAATTTTAATTGATAAGGGATTGAATAATAAGGTGCAGATTACCCGGATCGGCCGGGGCTTGCCGGTGGGAGCGGATTTGGAGTATGCCGACGAGGTGACTTTAAACCGCGCTTTTGACAGCCGGAGGGAGTTTTAATGAAGTATGCCTAAACAGATAGTCAGAGATGTTTTTGGGGAATTATTAGAAACCGGCAAGGCAACGGTAAAAGCCGGGGCAAAGGCGGTGAGCGATATTGCCGGCCTGGATTGGCTGGAAAAAATGGCGCCGGCTAAGAAACCGGTAGTAGTTGGTGATGATGACCAACAGCAAAAAGAACAGATCAAAAAATTATCAGAGTTGGATAAAAGACGGTCCCGGCAGGCCTATGAAGAAATTCAAAGACAGATTCAGCTGATTCAGAGGCAAAAGGCGAGCCAGCCGCGAAAGTATGTGACCGGGGCAGCCGGTTTTGATGAAGAACAAGTGAAATCGCCGGAAACTTTTTTTGAAAAAGTGAAAAAGAAAAAAGAAGAAATGGTCAAAAAGCTGCCCTGGACTTCCAAACAAGGCATGGGTACGGGCGAAATTACCAGAGGAGTAAGCGGATGAAATTATATAATACTTTATCCAGAAAAGTTGAAGAGTTTAAGCCGATAAATCCTCCCGAAGTCGGCATGTATATTTGCGGGCCGACGGTTTATGACTATAGCCACATTGGCCATTCCCGAACTTACATTAATTCCGATGTTTTAATCAGGGTTTTAAGATGGTTGGGTTTTAAAGTTAAGCCGGTGATGAATATTACAGATGTGGGGCATTTAACCAGCAACGCGGACGAGGGTGAAGACAAGATGGAAAAAAAGGCCAGAACAGAAAGCAAAAGTATTTTAGGAATTGCCAAATTTTATACTGATGATTTTTGGCAGATGGAGCAGGAGTTGAATATAATCAGGCCGGACATTGTAACTCCGGCCACCCAATACATTGAAGAGATGATTAAACTTATCAAAAAACTGGAGCAAAAAGGATTTACTTATCAAACAAAAGACGGGGTATATTTTGATACCAGCAAACTGAAGGATTATGGTAAGTTAGCCCGACTGGATATTGCCGGTTTAAGAGAAGGCTGGCGGGTGGAAAAAAGGGAAAAGAAAAATCCGACTGACTTTGCTATATGGAAGTTTAGTCCTTCTCCGTCAGTTGACGGATCAGGGCAAGCCCGGCGTCAATCAGAATGGCCGAGTCCGTGGGGCATGGGTTTTCCCGGCTGGCATATTGAATGTTCGGCTATGAGCATGAAGCATTTAGGCGAATCTTTGGACATCCATACCGGCGGGGTGGACCATATTCCGGTCCATCATACCAACGAAATAGCTCAAAGCGAGGCGGCTACCGGCAAGCAATTTGTCAAATACTGGTTTCATTCAGGGTTTTTAATGGTGGAGGGGGAAAAGATGAGCAAGAGTTTAGGCAATTTTATCAGACTGCAGGATTTAATTGACCAAGGGTATGAGCCAATGAGTTTAAGGTATTTATTCTTAACCAGCCATTACCGGACAACCGTGAATTTTACCTTTGCCGCTTTAAAAGCCAGTCAAGAGGCCTATAGAAAGCTGAAAGCAATTGTGGCCGGCTGGCAGGGAGACAAAAGCAGGACAAACAAGGTTCGTAACCTTGTTTTTAAATTCAGGGAGGCGGCGGAGAATGATTTAAACCTACCTCAGGCTTTGGCAGTGGTTTGGGAGATGGCTAAATCCAATATTCCCAGCCGGGATAAGCTGGAACTGATTACTGATTGGGATCAGGTTTTGGGTTTAGACTTATTAACACCGGTTCAATTAATTAAAGTGCCGGAAGAAGTTAAGAAATTAATCAAAAATAGAGAAGCGTTAAGAAAGAAAGAAATGTGGGTGGAGGCAGACGCAATGAGAAAAGAGATTGAGAAAAAAGGGTTTAAGGTGTCAGATACGAAACTTGACACGGTCCGATTATAACGATATAACTTTAATTAGGAATTGGTAATGGGTGAAAAATGCGGAATTTTTGGAATCTTTGATCCTAAAGAAGACGTAGCCAGACTGTGTTTTTACGGATTATTGGCTTTACAGCATAGGGGACAGGAGTCGGCGGGCATTGCTTCAGCTGATTATCGGGAATTGCGGATTTGTAAAGGAATGGGGTTAGTCAGCCAAGTGTTTACGGAAAGCAAAATCAAAAGACTTAAGGGAAAGTTAGCAATTGGTCATACCCGGTATTCAACCGCCGGTGATTCCAGTTTAAGGAATGCCCAGCCGATTATTTTGAGTTCCAAATTTGGAGATTTAGCTTTAGCTCATAACGGCAATTTAGCCAATTATCAGGCACTAAAAAAATACTTGTTTAAGCAGGGCCATGGGTTAAATACGGGAACTGATTCAGAAGTAATCATGAGAGTGGTTTTAGCCGCTAAGGGAAAAACTTTAAAAGAAAAAATGATCAAAGGCATTAGCCGAGTGAAAGGGGCTTTTTCTCTGGTAATTATGTCTAAAGATAAGCTGTATGTAATCCGGGATCAGTGGGGGGTGCGGCCTTTGGTGATTGGCAGAATTAATGCTAATGGTTGGATAGCGGCTTCCGAATCTGCGGCGATTGAGTCGATCGGCGGTCGGGTAGTAAGAGAGGTCAGGCCCGGAGAACTGATAGAGATTTCTAAAAAGGGATTGACAAGCTTTCATGAATTTAAGAATCAACATCAGGGTTTTTGCATTTTTGAATATTTATATTTTTCCCGGCCGGACAGTATCATTAATGATCGATTAGTTCATTCAACCAGAATGGCGGCCGGCAGATTATTAGCTAAAGAATATCCGGTTAAAGCGGACTTAGTGATTAGCGTACCGGATTCCGGGACTTCAGCGGCAATTGGGTATAGTCAAGCGAGCCGGATTATGTTTCAAGAAGGGTTAATTAAAAGCCGTTATGTGGGCCGGACTTTTATCCAGCCTAACCAAAGGATCAGGGATCTGGGAGTGAGTTTAAAATTCAGCCCGCTAGGAAGAATTCTTAAAGATAAGCGGGTGATTTTGGTGGATGATTCGATTGTCCGGGGAACGACCATTGCCCAGCTGATTAAAATTTTAAAAACGGCGGGAGTTAAAGCCGTACATGTTCGGATAGCCAGCCCGCCATTTAAAAACCCTTGTTATTTAGGTATTGATGTTTCCCGGTACAGTGAGTTGATTGCCGGCCAAAACAGTGTGGAGGCAACCAGAAAAAAATTTAAAGCTGACTCGTTGGGTTATTTATCGATCGAGGGTTTAAAGAAAGCGATCGGCGGTAAAAAAATTAAATTTTGCACCGGTTGTTTTAATAACCATTACCCAATATGAAAAAATTAGCTGTTTTAATTTCTGAGACTAGCACAAAAACGAATCTTAAGGCGATTACTAGGGCGATTGAGACAAAAAAATTAAAAGCAAAAATTAGCGCAGTGATCAGTGATACCCATAAAAAATTAGCTGATTATGAAATAGATTATATTTGTTTGGCGGGCTGGAAAAAAATAATTCCTGACTTGTTAATTAAAAAATTTCCCAACAAAATATTAAATATTCATCCAGGATTAATTCCTGATAAATTGGATGGAGAAATTAAAAATCCTGATGGGACTAAAGCCTTATGGAATAAGGGTAAATTTACGGATAAAGCGATCCAGAATTTTTTGGATAAAAAAACTACTTATGCCGGTTCAACGGTCCATTTTTTATCAAAAGAGTTTGATTTTGGCGTGGTTTTAGGCCGCTGTTTTGAAAAAATTTTGCCCGACGATACGGTGAAGTCATTGTATAAGCGGTTAAAAGTTAAAGAAAATAAAATTTATGTTAAGTCATTAATTAAATTATGCAATTAAAATGAAAGTTTTGATTATCGGTTCCGGGGGCAGAGAACATGCTTTGGCTTGGAAAGTGAAGCAGTCGAAATTAGTAAAGAAGATTTTTATTGCTCCGGGCAATGCCGGAACAGCCAATTTGGGCCAGAATGTAGATATCCAAATAAATGATTTAACAGGTTTGCTAAAGTTTGCAAAAGATAACAAAATCGATTTGACGATAGTTGGTCCGGAAGCGCCCTTGGTTTTGGGTATTGTTGATTTGTTTGAGAAAAACAATTTACGAATATTCGGCCCCAGAGGGAAAGCGGCCCAATTAGAAGGTTCGAAGATTTTTGCGAAAAGATTTATGAAGCAATTCAAAATCCCTACCGCGAGGTTTAAAATATTTACCGACGGCCGGCTAGCCAAAAAATATTTACAGTCTGCCGGTTTCCCCTTAGTGATTAAAGCCGACGGATTGGCGAGCGGTAAAGGAGTAACAGTGGCCCAGAATTATCAGCAGGCGGTAAAGGTTTTAACCGAAAGGGCAGTAGTTGAAGAATGTTTAGTTGGCCAGGAAGTTTCGATAATTTGCCTGACTGACGGGAAAACGATTTTAGCGTTATTACCAGCCCAGGACCATAAAGCGATTGGTGATAACGACCAGGGAGCGAATACCGGCGGCATGGGAGCTTATGCACCGGTGCCCATAGTTGATCAAGCGCTGCTTAATAAAATTATGAAGCAAGTATTCAAACCAACGATTAAAGGCCTGCGGCAGATGGGGATTGAGTACCGGGGGATATTATATGCCGGTTTGATGCTGACAAAAGACGGACCAAAAGTGCTGGAATTTAACTGCCGTTTCGGCGATCCGGAAACCCAGCCGCAAATGATGTTGTTAAAGTCTGATTTAGTGGAATTGATGCTGGCCTGTTTGCAGGGCAGTTTAAAAACTAAAAAAATTAAATTTTATCCGGGATTTAGCGTCGGAGTAGTTATGGCCTCTAAAGGCTATCCGGGTAATTACCGGGTTGGTTACCCGATTAGTGGTTTAACCAAAGCGCCGATAGTGTTTCATTCAGGAACAAAATTAGTTGACGGTCAGGCGGTCACTAATGGCGGGCGGGTATTATGCGTTACCAGCCGGGCAACAGATTTAAAATCAGCGATAAAGATGGCTTACAGGCAAGCGGATAAAATAAAATTTAAAAATAAATATTTTCGGACGGACATCGGCAGAAAGGGCTTAACGTATGGCTAAACAGATTATTATTTATACCCAAGGGTCAAAAACAGCCATGGTGTACACGATTGATAAAAGACTAAGTGATGAGGATTATGAAAAAATCGGCAGAATGCTGATTAATCCGGTAATTCAATTATTTGAAGTTAATCGGATGGAAGCGCCGAAGAAAAGCGGAAAATTTGTGGAGATCGGCTTTTTGCCGGGAGTAACTGATAATGCCGGAACAACGGCACAGGAATGCATAAAGGATTTATTAAAAATTAAATTTAAAGCCAGGGAAAAAGTTTATACTTCTCAGCTGTTATTTGACAGCCGGCAAGCTAATAGTTTAATCAATCCTTTAATCCAGCGGCTGGCAGTGAATCAAAGATTACCGTTGCCTAAAGTTAGCTTAAGCAATAAGGCCAAAGTTTTGTCACAGAATAAAATGCTGGCTTTGGACAGGAGAGAGCTAAAGACAATTAAAGATTATTTTAAAAAGAAGAAGCGCCGGGCAACAGATATTGAGATGGAATCAATTGCCCAAACTTGGTCAGAGCACTGCAAGCATAAAATCTTTCATAAGTTTTTTAATAAATATATAAAGGCGGCGACTGCGAAAATTAATAAAAGTTTCTGCGCTTCGGTGTTTACAGATAATTCCGGGGCAATTGAGTTTGATAAAGATTGGTTGATTACTCATAAAGTGGAAACTCACAACAGTCCGTCGGCCTTGGACCCGTTCGGCGGAGCCATTACCGGGATCGTGGGAGTAAACCGGGATGCTTTGGGTTTTGGCTTGGGGGCTAAGCCAGTGATTAATACTTATGGTTTTTGTTTTGGCAGACCGGGTAATAAACAACGTCTTTTTCGGGATCAAAAATTGACCCAGCCAATGTTGTCAACTCAACAGATTTTTGCCGGCGTGGTTCAAGGCGTTAACAGCGGCGGTAATTGTTCCGGCATACCCACGACCCAAGGTTTTGTTTATTATGATGATAGTTTTCGGGGCAAGCCGTTAGTGTTTGTCGGAACAGTGGGTTTAATTCCCAAAAAATATTTAGCTAAAAAAGCTAAGCCTGGCGATTATATTGTGATGATTGGCGGCCGGGTGGGAGTGGACGGAATCCATGGAGCGACTTTTTCTTCAGAAGGTTTAAGCAGTGCTAGTCCGCTTTCGGCAGTGCAAATCGGCGATCCGATTACTCAAAAAAAATTAAGCGATGTTTTAATTAAAGAAGCCCGGGATTTAAACCTATATCACAGCATTACTGATAACGGCGCCGGCGGTTTGTCCTGCAGTGTGGCGGAGATGGCCAGGGAATCAGGCGGATTTGCGGTAGATTTAGAAAAAGTGCCTTTAAAATATCCGGGTTTAAAGCCGTGGCAGATTTGGATTTCCGAATCGCAGGAAAGAATGACCTTGGCGGTTCCGGGAAAGAAGTGGAACAGGTTAAAAAATTTATTTAACAAAAGGGGCGTGGAGGCGGCGGTCATCGGGAAGTTTACTGCTTCCGGCCGGGCCGTGGTTAAATATAAGACAAAAAAAATTATGGATTTAGAGATGAAATTTTTGCACGATGGCTGGCCTAAAAAAATACTAAAAACAAGCCTAATTAAAAAACATTGTTCAGAACCAAGATTAACGCTTAATAAAAATCTAACCGGGGAGCTAAAGAAAATGCTTTCTCAATTAAATATTAAAAGTTTTGAGTTTATCAGCGAACAGTATGACCATGAAGTCCAAGGCGGGTCAGTGATTAAGCCGCTTCAAGGGAAGGGAAAAATAAATGGCGAAGCAACAGTAGTACGGCCACTGCTCGATTCTAATAAAGGCGTAGTCTTATCCCAAGGGGTATATCCCCGCTATAGCCTTATTGATGTTTATCAAATGGCGGCGAATAGTTTGGATACGGCGGTGAGAAACTGTGTCAGCGCCGGAGCGGATTTTAAGCAAATTGCCTTGTTAGATAATTTTTGCTGGTGTAGTAGTAATGAACCGGGAAGATTGGGGGAGTTAAAGCAAGCGGCTAAAGCCTGTTATGACTTGGCCTTAGTTTATCAGACCCCGTTTATTTCCGGAAAAGACAGTATGTTTAATGATTTTTTTGGCTTTGATGCCAAGGGCAGGCCCATAAAAATTTCGGTTTTACCGACATTGTTAATTTCGGCCATCGGAATTATTGATGATGTTACCAAAGCTGTTTCTATAGATCTGAAATTCCCCGGAGATTTAATTTATATTTTAGGCAAAACTAAAAATGAGGTTAAGGCAGGGGAAAATAAAAAACTATATCAGGCTTTAAGCCGGATGATTAAGCAGAGATTAATTGCTTCCAGCATCAGCGTGACGCGGGGAGGGGTGGCCGCGGCTTTGGCTAAAAGCGCTATGGCCGGAGGTTTGGGTTTAAAAGTAAATTTAAGTTGCAGCGGCGAAGGGTTGTTTGCAGAAAGCAGCGGCCGGTTAGCGGTGACGATTAATCCGAAAAATAAATCTCAGTTTGAAAAAACCATGACCGGGAATGTTTTTTATTTAGCGGGCAAGGTAAGCAGGGAACCAAAAATTATCATTAATCATTTTATTAATTTATCTTTAAGCGAGGCCCTGCATGCCTACAAAAGTTAAAATTTTAGTTTTAGCCGGGTACGGGCTTAATTGCGAGGAAGAAACCGCTTTTGGCTTTAATCTGGCCGGCGGCCGGGCGGAGATCGTCCATATTAATGATTTGATTAGCCAGGATAAAAGATTAGCTGATTATCAAATTTTAGTTTTTCCGGGCGGATTTTCTTATGGCGATGATCTTGGTTCAGGTTATGCTTTTGCCAACCGGGTGAAAAATAATTTATGGCAGGAGTTGGCTGATTTTATTAACCAGGACAGGCTGGTTCTAGGGATTTGCAACGGCTTTCAAATATTAGTCAGTTTAGGTTTGTTGGGTGAAGTGGCTTTAAAATGGAATGACAGCGGTAAATATATTGATACCTGGGTGGATTTAAAGGTGGTGGGCAAAACGCCTTGGCTACGAGGGATTAAAAAATTAAGTTTACCGGTAGCTCATGGCGAGGGCAAGTTTTTTACCGGCGTTAAAGTGAAAACTGCGTTAAAATATATTAACAACACTAATCCCAATGGTTCGCAGGAGGATATTGCCGGAATTACTGATAAATCAGGCAGAATTTTCGGCTTAATGCCTCATCCGGAAAGGGCTCAATTTTTTACCCAATTACCGGATTGGCCGTATCTGAAAGAAAAATTTATCCGTTTAGGGAAACCATTACCTAAATTCGGCCCAGGCTTAAAAATCTTCCAAAACGGGGTAAAATATTTTCAAAAAATATGAATTATAACGAGATAGAAGGATTAACTAAAAAAGATAGTTTTAAGCAAGGCATTGTTGGTTTGGTGAAATCCACGGCCAAAAATATACTCAGCCAAAGGATTAAAATTGTGCCGGAATCGTTGGGCGAGCCGGCGGCCCTTTTGAATTTTCTGGATGAAGATTTTTATTTAGCTTTTAAAACCGACGGAGTCGGCACTAAAAGTTTGATTGCGGAAGCTATGGCGTCAGATGCGGGGAGAAAACGCTGGCAAAAAAAAAGAATCATTAATCTTTATGCCGGCCTAGGCATTGATTTAATTGCTTCTAATGTCAATGACCTGGTTTGTTTAGGGGCTACTCCATTGGCGTTATCCGATGAGGTAGCAGTCGGTAATTTCCATAAATTTCTGGATCCGGGTTTTGTCAGCGGGTTGTTGAAAGGTTTTAAAAAAGGCTGCCAGGAGGCGCGAATTACTATTCCTTGCGGAGAATCGCCGACCTTAACGGATGTAATTAAACCGGGAGTTTGCAGTATTACCGGTTCGTCAATTGGCATTATTAGGCCGAAACAGAAAGCAATTTTTGGCCAAAACCTGCAAGCAGGAGATATGATTTATGGGTTGGCGGCCGAGGGGATTCATACCAACGGCTTAAGTTTGGCCAGAAAAATTGTGGAGAAATTACCGCAAGGATATTTTACCGGTTTTGGCAAAAAGACCGTGGGTGAAGAATTATTAAAGCCGACTAAAATTTATAGTCAAGTTATTTTGGAAATGATTAAAAAATTAAATATTCATTATTTGAGCCATATTTCGGGCAGTGCTTTTAGAAAAATTGCTCGGGCCAAAAAACCCTTTACTTATGTGGTCGATAATTTGCCCAAGCCGCCGAAGATTTTAATTGCTTTACAAAAATGGGGGCGAGTGAGTAATGCGGAAGCTTATGAAACCTGGAATATGGGGTTGGGAATGGCGATTTTCGCGCCGGCTGATCAGGAAGAAAAAATGTTAGCTATCTGCCGAAAATACTCAGCCGGTTTTATTAAACTGGGCCGGGTGGAGTCCGGGCAAAAAAAAGTGATAATTAAAGGAGGCTTATGGCAGTATTAAAAGAAATTAATTTAACTGGTTTGGGGAAAAGATATCAAGGCAAAGTAAGAGATTATTATGTCGTAGATAATAAGAGGATTTTAATTACTACTGATAGGATTTCCGCTTTTGACCGGGTGCTGGGAGTGATTGAAGATAAAGGTCAGGTCTTAAATCAGCTGGCGGCGTTTTGGTTTGAAAAAACCAAAGATATTGTTGCCAACCATTTATTAGCCGTACCGGATTCAAACGTGAGTATTGCTAAAAACTGCCAGGCTTATCCGATTGAAATGGTAGTCCGCGGTTATATCAGCGGCGTGACTAAAACCTCGCTTTGGTATAACTATGAGAAGGGGGAAAGGCAGATTTACGGTTTAAAATTCCCTGATGGTTTAAAAAAGAACCAAAAATTACCCCAGCCGATTATTACGCCTACAACCAGAGGAACGGGGGCAGGCGGCCATGACGAAAAGATCAGCCGCGAGGAGATTATTAAAAGAAAGATTGTACCGGTTAAAATTTATCAGCAGATGGAGCGGGCGGCTTTGGCTTTATTTAAACGCGGAACGGAAATCTGTGACAAAGCCGGTTTAATTTTAGTGGATACTAAGTATGAGTTTGGCAATTATCAGGGTGAATTGACTTTAATTGATGAAATCCATACTCCGGATTCGTCACGATTTTGGATTAAAAAAACGTATGAGGAGAGATTGAAAAAAGGCTGGGAGCCGGAAAATTTTGATAAAGAGTTTTTTAGGCTTTGGTACAATCAGCGGCATTATTACGGCGACGGCCGACCGCCAGCAATGCCGCTAAGTTTTAAAAAGAAAGTCAGCCAGCGCTATCAGGCGATTTATACTAAAATTACCGGGAGGAAGCTGGTTAAATATTCTGGTAATATGACCGCAAGAATTAAAAAGAATTTAAAGCCGTTATCAGACGAGGTGGTAATCATTGCCGGTAGCGAAAAAGATCAGGCTTGGGTTAAAAAAATCGAGACGGAGTTAAGAAAGTTAAAATTAACGAGCAGTGTTTATTATGCTTCGGCCCACAAACAGCCACTGGCAGTTTTAAAAATTATTGATAAGTGTCGATTGTTAGGCAGAAAAGTGGTGATGATTACCGTGGCCGGCAGGTCCAATGCTTTGTCCGGTTTTGTGGCCGCCAACTGCAATTTTCCGGTCATCGCCTGTCCGCCGTTTAAAGATAAATATGATTATTTGATTAATATTCATTCCACTTTGCAGATGCCGTCAGCGGTACCGGTGATGACGGTAATCGATCCGGGCAATGCTGTCTTGGCGGCTAAGAGAATTTTAAGTTTATGAATAAAATCAAGTTGCGTTACGGTGAAAATCCCCACCAAAAAGGCTGGATAAAAAAAATTGTGACCAAGGATCCGTTAGCTTGGTTTAGATTTAAACAACTGCAGGGCAAGCAGCTGTCGTTTAATAATTATCTGGATATGGATGCGGCAGTGGAGTGCCTGTCTTTTATCGGCCAGCAACAGCCGGCTTGCGTCGTCGTCAAACACACCAATCCCTGCGGCGCCAGCCGGGGCAAAGATTTAAAAAAGGTATTTGTGCAAGCCTGGCAGGGTGACAATTTGGCTGCTTTTGGCGGGATTGTGGTAGTTAACCGGCCGGTGGATGAAGAATTAGCCGTTCTCATGTTAGCCAAGAGGCGATTTTTTGAAATTTTGCTTTGTCCTGATATCTCTTTGGCAGGCAGAAAAGTTATGAAGCAGAAAAAGAATTTGCGGGTATTAGTTAATCCGGGTTTGCAAAAACCAGGACCGAACCAGGCCATGGATTTCCGGAGAATCCGCGGCGGAATTTTGGAACAAGCCTCCGATGTTTATCAATTAACCAAGAACAATTTTAAGGCAGTGACTAAAATCAAGCCCAGTAAAACACAAATTCAAGATTTGCTGATGGCTTGGGAGATTTGCCGGGTTTCTAAGGCTAACAGCATTGCATTGGTAAAAAATCAGGTGTTGGTAGCAAATGGTGTCGGCCAACAGGACCGGGTCCGCTGCTGCCAGTTAGCTGTCAATAAAGCCAGAAAAGGAGCAGTGATTAATTCTGCGGTTGCTTCAGATGCTTTTTTTCCGTTTAAAGACGGGCCGGAAGTATTAATTAAAGCCGGAGTCAGGGCGATTATCCAGCCGGGCGGTTCGATCAGGGACAAGGAAACAATTGATTTATGCAATCAAAAAAAAGTTAGCATGATTTTTACCGGAGTGAGATGCTTCAAACATTAACGATATTAATCAGCGTTTACGATAAAACGGGCTTAGTCGAACTGGTAAAAAACTTAAGCCGGAATTTTAACTTAAAAATTATTTCCACCGGCGGTACAGCCAAATATTTGACCGCCAACGGCTTTAGAGTAGTGGAAGCGGCCAAATTGACCGGTTTTCCGGAAATTTTAGGCGGCCGGGTGAAGACTTTGCACCCAAAGATATTCGGAGGAATTTTAGCGGAGAAAAATAACCGGCAGCATCTTAGGGAGTTAAAAAAGTTAGGGATTGGTCCGATTGACATGGTGGTAGTGAATTTATACCCGTTTGAACAAATTGATATTGGCGGTGTGAGTTTGCTTAGGGCCGCTGCTAAAAATTTCCCCACTACGGTCGTCGTCAGTAAAATCAGTGATTACCAAAAAATCACCAGGAAATTATCATTAAGCCAACGAAAAAAATTAGCCGTGAAAGCCTTCCGGTTAACCAGCCAATATGATAGGCTGATTGTTAAATATTTAAGCTATGCAAGATAAATACATTATTGCCACCTTAGGTTCGCATTCGGCTTTGCAGATTTTGAAAGGCGCGAAAGATGAAGGATTTAAAACCATGGTAATTTGTCTTAAAAGCCGGGAAAAAACGTATCAGGTTTTTCCGGTGGCTGATGAGATTAAATTAATTAATGACTATCGGGAATTGATAAGCTTAGATAAAATTTTAAATAAAGAAAAGATAATTTTAATTCCTCATGCTTCGTTAATCGCTTATCTTGGTTGTGAGGCGGCAGAAAAATTAAAAATAAAATATTTTGGCAATAAAAAGATTTTGATTTGGGAGTCGGATAGGAGCAAAGAACGGCAATGGTTAAAGAAAGCGCGGTTAAGATTGCCGCTGATTTTTGAAAAACCGGAAGAGATTGACCGGCCGGTGATTGTTAAGTTTTACGGCGCCTCCGGCGGCCGGGGTTATTTTCTGGCGAACTCAACCGAAGATTTCCGAGCTAAAATTAAGCCGCACCGGAATAAAAAATATGTAATTCAGGAATATATTGTCGGTGTGCCGGTCTTTGCTCATTATTTTTACTCTAACCTGACTGGCAAATTGGAGTTGATGGGTTTTGATAAGCGTTATGAATCCAACGTGGATTCTTTAGGCAGAATTTCTGCCCGCGACCAAATGGTGTTAAAGTCAGTTGATCCGTCTTATGTTATTTGCGGCAACTTGCCTTTAGTTGTCCGCGAATCGTTTTTAAACGAATATCTGGAAATGGGAGAAAGGGTAATTAAAGCTTCACAGGCAATGGTCAAAGGCGGATTATTCGGTCCGTTTTGTTTGGAAAGCGTGATTACCCCGGATTCTAAAATTTATGTGTTTGAGATTTCTGCCCGGATTGTGGCCGGGACCAACCCATATTTAATGGGTTCGCCTTACACCCAGCTTATTTATGATGAACCGATGAGCACGGGCCGGCGGATTGCCAGAGAAATTAAAGTAGCTATCGAAACCAATCAATTAAATAAAATTTTATGCTGATTCATGTTGGTACTTTAGGTGGTCATAGCGCCTTGGAAATTGCTTTAGGCGCTAAAAAACAAGGTTTAAAAACAGTGGTTGTTTGTCAAAAAGGCCGGGAAAAAACTTATGCTGATTATTATGCTGATTTATTTGACGAAGTAATTTTAGTAGACAAATTTAAAGACTTAACGACAAAACCGGTAATAAAAAAATTACTTAAGCTGAAGACAGTGATGGTTCAGTCGCGCTATTTCTGGGTTTACTGTGACCATGAAGCGATTGTTAAACATTTTCCGGTGCCGATTTTCGGCAGTCGGGGATTGGTGGAAAGAGAAGAAAGGAATGTGCCCAAAAATCAGTATTACTTAATGGATAAAGCCGGGATTAGGCGGCCAAAAATTTATCAGGACCCGCGGAAAATTAATCGCTTGGTGTTAGTTAAAGCTAACGAAGCGGCTAGGGGTTATGAGCGGGCTTTTTTCTTAGCTTCGAGCTTTGAAGATTATCAAAACAAAGCACTTCAATTAATTAAAGAGGGAAGAATTACTAAGGCGGGATTAAAGCAAGCAGTAATAGAAGAATTTATCTTAGGGGTTAGTGTTAATTTCAATTTTTTCTATTCGCCTTTGAAAAAACGACTGGAACTGCTAGGCACGGATACGCGGCGGGCAACCAATATCAGTGGGTTGGTCAATCTCCCGGCTAATGAACAACTGGAAATTTTAAAATATCTCCGGCCGCAGTATGTCGAAGCCGGCCACATGGCGGTGACTGTCAAAGAAAGTATTTTAGAACTAGCCTTTAGTTTAGGAGAAAAATTAGTCAAAGTTTTGCGGCAGGAATTTCCGCCGGGCATAATCGGACCCTTTGCCTTGCAAACCATGTATGTTCCCGGTCCGCCTAAAGAAGAATTAGTGACTTTTGATCTGTCTTTGCGGATGCCGGGCAGTCCGGGGATTAAGTCGACGCCATACTCGGAATATTTATTCGGCCGGCCAATATCGATGGGCGAGCGGATCGCGATGGAAATCAAAACCGCGATTGAGGGAAACAAACTGGAGCTGGTAGTGAGTTAATTCAGGTTATAATAGAAAGATGAGCCTATCTGTTGGGATTCACTTTTCACCATCCCAACTTTTGATTTTTACTTCAAAGTAACATTTCCTAAGCCAAATAAAGAAAGATTGATAATAGAAAGAGATATAATGGGAAGAATAGTTAAGACTTCTGTTTTCAATATAGTATGAAAGATATACCAACAATAGTTTTTGATTTTGATGGCACCTTAGTAGAATCCGTGAAAGCTATGGTTCAAATAATCAATAATTTGTCTGATGTTTATAATTTTAGGAAAGTAAAGGAAAGCGAAATTGAAGATTTTAAAAAGAATGGTTCCAAACAGATGATAAAGAAATTAGGGATTCCTTTGATCAAGCTCCCAAAGATAATTATTGAAATTAGGAAAGGTTTAAATAAGCAAATTGAAACATTGATGCCGGTTAAGGATATTCCTAAAATTATTAGGTTGTTAAGTAAGAGAGGGTATAGGTTGGGTATTCTTACTTCCAACTCTTCAACCAACGTAAAAAGTTTTTTAAAAAGGAATAACTTGGAATATTTTGATTTTGTTCATTCTGAAAGCAATTTTTTTGGGAAAGATAAATCCTTAAAAAAACTCAAAAAAAGATTAATAAATTTGGTATATGTGGGAGATGAAACACGAGATATAGAAGCCGGGAAAAAGTGTAATGTTAAAGTCATTGCGGTAACGTGGGGATTAAATGCAAGGAAACCACTTATTCACTGCAAACCCGATTGGCTAATATCTGACCCAAAAAAATTATTAACAATATTTTCTTAATGAATGTTAAAATTAAACCATGTCATCTTTAAGCTGCGGG
The DNA here is from genome assembly GCA_964507605.1 of uncultured Pseudomonadales bacterium. Taxonomy (GTDB): domain Bacteria; phylum Patescibacteriota; class Microgenomatia; order UBA1400; family CG1-02-47-37; genus CAZYUF01. Next base: position 15,484 of record CAZDQA010000014.1, read on the forward strand.
ATTCACTTTTCACTAACCCTACTTTTGATTTTTACTTCAAACTAGGGCTTACAAAGTCAAATAAAGAAAGATTAGTCATCCAAAGGAAAAAACCAGAGCAGATAGTTGTATCAAAGGTGCCTAAATTATTTGTCGAATCTTAAAGTGATAGAATATTTAAAATGAGTATTTTTACAGCGGAAAATCCAGATCAAAAATTTGTTTGGCCAAAAACTAAGAATCCTATTCTAAAGGTTGTGCGTTTGTTTGGAAGTTCTTCAATTTTCTTCTTGCTTGTATTGGTTTATTTATCAAATCGGTTTTTAACGACAAAAATACCTTTTTTTATAATATTTGATTTCTTTCTAATGAGTATGGCTTGGTTATTTATTCAACAAAAAATGAAGGTATACAAACTTTTGGGATGGGTGATCATTTTTTGTGGAGCCTGGCTTACTTTAGTAGAGTTCTTTCAAAGTGAATTTGCAATTACACCATGGTGGTGATTTAATAGAAATATGGAGAAAAAGTGGTATCAAGATTGGCATAGTTGGGTAACTATACTTCTACTTTTCTTTGTTCCAACTTTTCTTATTGGTATTGTCGTTATGTGGTTTATTGCGCCATGGAGCAAGAAAGCGAAATGGTGGGTTACTGGTGTAGGTTTAGGTATACCAATAGTAGGGGTATTAGCATCTTTACTTTTAGTTTTCGCTTCACCAAAAAAACAACTTTCAAGCGCCAAGGATTCAATTAGAAGGATGGATGTACAAGAAATATCTACTCAGGCAAGACGTTTTTGTTTGGAAGTAGGTAGGTGCCCTGCCAATATTTTGGAAATTCAACAAAAAGGTTATTTGAAAGAAATCAGTTTAGATCCCGATACAAAAGCCAATTATTTCTATCAAGTAACAGGCGATGGAAAAGATTGTTTAGTAAAGACTGTATTAAGTACGAAAGAAGAATTTTCTCGCTCTTGTACTTCTAGTTATACCCCATAAAAAATATTATTTCTGCTATAATTTAGCCATGAGTTTGAGTATCGGGAT
>CAZDQA010000015.1:0-1815 GCA_964507605.1 uncultured Pseudomonadales bacterium
TCGGTCTCTATCCGCAGTCAACGTTGGATTCTTGAGGGAGTTTGTCGACAGTACGAGAGGACCTCGATGAGTCAGTCCCTTGTGTGCCGGTTGTAGCATCAGCTGCATCGCCGGGTAGCTACACTGATTCGGGATAACCGCTGAAAGCATCTAAGCGGGAAGCCCATCCCAAGATTAGGAATCCCCATTAGACCCCTGGGAGACTACCAGGTAATAGGCAGCCGGTGGAAACCTCGTAAGAGGCTAAGCCTAGCTGTACTAATCGGTCGATTGAAAATATAGACCAGTTATTTTTAAATACTGGCTATAAAGAGCGGTCAATAAGTTCTCTTCACTTTCAAGGAGCTATATGATAATATAGTGGTCCGGTCTTTGGAGCGTTGTCGTACCACCTCTTCCCATACCGAACAGAGTCGTGAAAGGCAGCAGCGGGGACGATACTAGTCGGGCAACTGGCTATGAAAATACCTCAAGGCCGGATTTTTTGTGGTAAAATTGTATCTAATTATATCCTGTAGTATAATTAATTATGTCGGAATATCAAAAAATTTTAGAGGGATCAGAGACCTTACTAGATTCCGTTTCACCGTCATGGTTGGGTGGTCTTTTTGAGGTTGGTGGTTCTCTCGGTTTTGTAATGGGTTTTTCCGGACGGAAAGGCAAATACTACGAAAAAGCTTACCCAATTGTGACAATAGGAGAGAATCGTCAGGATAAATTAAATAAATTACTCGGCATTCTTGGGGGCAACTTTCATTCCCGAGAACAGGGGAATAATTCGATTGTTTGGTATCTTCAGGGAATAAGAGCTGTTTGGTTAGCCCAGCATATGGAACAATACGCCCTTTCCCATCAGGAAATGATCACAGCGTTTAGTAATTGGGAGAATGCCGAAACAATGGAGGAAAAAGCTAATATTGCCCGTTTGGTAAGGGTTCAGAAAGAAACTGTAGTTTTAACCTTTAATAATTATTTGCCTTTAGTAAGAAAACCGGAATTTCTGGCAGGAGTTTTAGACAATCGGGGAACGATCCCGGCGTTTACCGGTGATTATCCCCGCCTGCAGGTAAAATCTACCAATCGACCGCTTTTAGAAGCATTACAATTTGTTTACGGAGGGAGTTGCGAGCAATATCTTGATCAGGGTGAAGTAAGAGTTATTAAGGGAGTAGAATGTGTACTCAAAAAAGACTCATTTAGATGGGTAAAATATTTCGATCAGAACTGGCTAAATGATATGTGTGGACAGTTAAAACTGCTTCAAGTTGAGTAATTTCCACATCAGGCCGGATTTTTTGTGGATTTGTGGTATTATTAGTTAATGCTCAAAAAGTGGGCGGTGCGGCTTGTTCTCTTCATTTCTTTAATTGTTAATGCTTGTTTTGGTTGGAATTATTATTCCGGCAACATGGTCGCCAAGGTAATTGACGGCGACACATTTGATCTAAAAAACGGCACCCGGGTTCGTTTGCTTGATGTCGAAAGCCCGGAAATTGGTTTGTGCGGTTCTCAGGAAGCCAAGCAGCGCCTTGAAGAATTGGTTCTAGGTAAATTTGTCACGGTCAAAGAACTGACTTTTGAGGAATTTAATCGCCATAATGGTTTGGTTTATCAGGGGAATCAGTTAATCAATGAAATTATGATTAAAGAAGGCTGGGGCCGGCTGCACTACAACCCCACTTCCCAAAAAGATAAATTAAAAGCGGCCTACAAAGAAGCCCAGGAAAACAAGCGGGGAATCTTTGGCATGGATTGTATTGATGCGAAACCAGTCGACCCTAATTGCCGGATAAAAGGCAACATCGACGAGGATAC
>CAZDQA010000015.1:1915-11187 GCA_964507605.1 uncultured Pseudomonadales bacterium
GGGTATGAGTTAAAAGGTTTGAAAAAAGGCCAGCTGGTTGAAGGAGTAGTTACCGATGTTACCAAAAAGATGATTTTGATTGACATTGGCGCCAAAACCGAAGGGGTAGTGATTGAAAAAGAATATGAAGCGGCCAGGGAGATGTTGGCGGATATTAAAACCGGCGACAAAGTCCAGGCTTATGTGGGCAGTCCGGAAAATGAGCGGGGCCAGATTTTACTGTCTTTGCGCCAGGCAGTGATGGATAAACGCTGGGAGCTGTTTGAGGAATTGTTAAAAAGCGGCCGGACGATTGAGGTCCATGGTTTGGAAGTGAATAAAGGCGGAATTATTGTTAAAGCCAGAGGGGTGAGGGGGTTTGTGCCTTCCAGCCAGTTCGGCCGGGAGTATTTAGGGAGGTTGAATGATTTGCAGAATCAAAGTTTTACTGTCAAAGTCATTGAGGTTGACCGGGAGAAAAACCGGCTGATTTTCTCGGAAAAAGCCGTTTCGGAAAAAGCCGCCTTAGCCCATCAGGCGGAAGCGATTAAAACCGTTAAAGCCGGAGATATGCTGGAGGGGGTCGTGTCCGGAATTATGCCGTTCGGGGTGTTTGTCCGGGCCAGTCTTAAAAAAGACCTGTTTCTGGAAGGATTGGTGCATATCAGTGAGATTTCCTGGGAAAAAGTGGAAAATCCCGGGTTGCATTTTAAAACCGGCGATAAGATCAAAGTCAAAGTTATTGGCGTAGATAATAAAACTTCGCGCTTGAATTTATCGGTCAAACAGTTGTCTGATGACCCGTGGAAAAAGATGGTGGATAAATATCCGGAGGGGAGTAAGGTGGCCGGCAAGATTACCAGATTGGCGGCTTTTGGGGCGTTTGTTAACTTGGAACCTGGGGTGGACGGCCTGATCCATATTTCCAAGATTCCGGCGGATAAAGAGTTTAAAGCGGGCCAAAAGATCGAGTGTTTTGTGGAAAATGTGGATGCGGCCCACCGCCGGATGAGCTTATCTTTAGCTTTAATGAAGAAACCGGTGGGCTACAAATAATTTATAACTGTTATAATGATTATAAATTTTATAAATATTATATGAGCAAGCAAAAAATGATTGTGACTGATGACAATTTATTAATCGATTTTGAGCTGGTGTTCAAAGCCATCCGCGAGGAAAAGGGCGACTGGAAAAAGGTGGAAAAAGAGCTGTATGAGTATCTGGAGTCGGTGCGGAGGGAGTAAGTGCTATACTACGGTTAAATGCCTAAATCCGTGACTCATTTTATCTGCCAGAATTGCGGGGCGGAGTTTCCCAAATGGGCAGGGAAGTGCGAGCAGTGCGGGGAGTGGAACAGCCTGGTGGAAACGGTGGTTTCCACTAAAAGAAGCAAAAGCAGAATGGGTAGTATCAGTAGCCAGGTGGTTAAGTTTTCAGAGATAAAAAGCCGGGAAGTGGAGAGAGAAACAACCGGAATCGGGGAGTTAGACCGGGTCTTGGGCGGCGGTTTGGTGCCGGGAAGTGTGGTGCTTTTGGCCGGCGAGCCGGGAATAGGAAAGAGCACATTACTTACTCAACTGGCATTGAAACTGGAAGGGTCGCACCCTTCCGTCCTATATGTTTGCGGGGAGGAAAGTCCGGAGCAGATAAAGTTGAGGATAAATAGATTAAAGTTTTCGGGTTCGAGTACGAACTCGAGTCCTCTTAATCTGAGCTTTTTACCAACGACGGACGTGGATGAGGTGATTGCCCAGGCAGGCAATCCCAAGTTAATGATTGTTGATTCGGTCCAGACCATGGCGACGACTGATTTAACCGGCATGGCCGGTTCGGTCGGCCAGGTGCGCGAGTCGGCCTTTAGGTTATTAAATTTTGCCAAGGAAACCGGTACAGTTGTCTTTTTAGTCGGCCATGTGACCAAAGAAGGGGCGATTGCCGGCCCCAAGGTGCTGGAACACCTGGTCGATACAGTTTTATATCTTGAAGGCGATAAGCATCATGAATTTAGGATTTTACGCTCGCAAAAGAATCGCTTCGGCCCGGTAGATGAGGTGGGAGTTTTCACTATGGCCGGAAACGGCTTGATCGAAGTTAATAATCCTTCGGATGTGTTTTTGGAAGAACGAAGGAAAAATGTTCCCGGCAGCTGTGTGGCTTGCGTGATGGAAGGCACCCGGCCGGTTTTAGTGGAAATTCAGGCGTTAGTAGTGCCGTCGCAGTTAGCAATGCCGCGCCGGGTGGCTAGCGGGATTGACCAGCGCCGCCTCCAATTGTTAGTGGCGGTTTTAAGCAAGCGTCTGCGTTTGCCTTTAGCTACCTATGATGTTTATGTTAACGTGGCCGGCGGTTTAAACCTCAAAGAGCCGGCCGCGGACCTGGCAGTTTGCCTGGCAATTGTTTCCAGCTTTAAAAATAAACCGGTCGGCCCCAAAACCGCAGCTTTTGGCGAGGTGGGCTTACTGGGAGAGATCCGCAAGGTCAGCTGGTCGGAAAAAAGAATTAAGGAAGCCAAAAAGCTCGGTTACACTCAAGTTATCACTCCGGAGAGAGTTAAGGACTTATCCACAGCCGCTAAATTTTAGGGGATTAAAGGGATTTTTCTTGAGTATAATAATTATAACTTTTATTACAGGTTATAACGTTTATTCTTCTTGTTTATCTTATAGGCTTGACAAGAAGGGGGAAAGTTGCTATAAATACAATAAAAGAGCATCACTACCGCAGTGGGGTACTCGAATAGTAATGCCCTTTAGTTAGGTGACTTGGACAGAAAAGTCAACCTGAGAAATAAATAACACTGCCAAAAACTTTTGTCAATACTACTTTTGGCTTTTTAAGCGGAGGGTGGTAAGTTGGGCAGGCCTACCACCTTCCACTTAAGGAAATTATGAATACAGAAGGTAAATTACTAGGAGCGCTGGCAATTAGTTTTTTATATCTGGCTGGTTGTTCCAGCAAGCCGGATCAAGTAACGGCGGCAGTTTTGCCAACAGAAACGCCTACATCTTCACCCACCCCCACGCCCACACCAACGGAAACACCTTTATCTACACCAACACCAACGGAAACGCCCACACCGACATTAACACCCACACCGACCCCTTTTCCTTTAGATGAAGGAAAACTAACGAATTATCTGGCCGGTTTTAATCAGTTAGCTGATGAAAGAACAGGGGAATCAATTACTTCCAAGGAAGTTTTTAAAGCTTATTTCAGAGAGAGAGAAGTTTTAGTTGATAATAACCAACCGATAGTTAAATTTGACCGGATGTTTGCCCAGTTGTTTCTGCCGGTTAAGAACTTTCGTGATAGGAGTCTTAACTTTGACTGGAATAATAGCGGTCAGGGTTTAGGGTTTAGTAATGAAGATTTTTCAGTTTTGCGTACCCTTGATGATCTATCGTCGATGCAAGGTGAGTTTTTCAGGAAAGGTGAAGATAATTATCAGCGATCTTGGCTGTTAACAGAAGCGCATAATGCTGACGCCGCTGTTTTAGCCCAGGTTGATAATTGGTTGGAATTGAATGGCAAAGATCCGCAAGGTGATTCGGTTCAGGCCTTAAGAAAACAAACTTTTAGGCGGATTATTTTTGGCGATTTGGGGGTAATAGAGGTAGGGGTGGCTGAAGATGATAATTGGGAAACAGTCAATGATCTTTTTGACATTTCCTGTTCGACTTACACAGAGACCGCCGGTCAAAGAAGTAAGCAACCGGAAGCCAGCCGCCGGCTATCTTTTAAACCGGAACAGGAAGATAAAACTACTAGCAAGGAAGATGAAGGTAAAACTAATTTAGACTCAGACGATTATGTTTTGGTAGTATCGGTAGTTTCTCCTGATAACAAGATTTTAAGAGTGGAAGTTTATACTTTATCGAATACGCCGGATATGCTTGTTGAAGGTCAAGATTACCAAGATCAGGTTGAAGCTGAGTATTCGTCTGCTAGCGGTTATCGCTGGCTGCCTTGCGGCGTTGGCGGGCCTAAGCCTACATCTACGCCAGGGAAGACGGAACAGACGCCGGAAAAAACCCCGACACCTCCTTATACCCCAACACCTTATCATACGCCGACACCTGTTCCTACTAATACAGATATAATTCCGACTGCCACATCCGGCGAGCCGCCGACACCGGAGCCAACAGCGACAAACATTCCCTAAAATATGAAAAATATGAGAATAAAAAATTTACCAGCTAAAATTTTATACGGATTTTTTGCTGTCTTTTTTGCTTTTTTTGTCCAACAAATTATTAATTTTAAGATTAAGGCGGCGGATACCAATCTTTCCGGAGGCGATATTCTGGCGGGGAAAAATCTTACTCTTGGCGATGCAGATTATGTTGATCCTGTCAATGGTGCGGATGGCCAGACTTTAAGATTGAGGGTTAGGGTGGTGAATCAGGGAACAATTGATGCCGAAAACGTCATAGTAAAGTTCAATTTATCAAGCGGGACAGCGCCGTCAGTCGAACTCAGCGCGGATAATGCCGGTTCCCAAAGTGATATTGTCAACATTAATCCCGGCGGCAACAGTCTTGATTTTACCAGCGGTTCAGGGAAAAAATATGGTCCGGTTTGTCCCTCCGGATGCGGCGTGGGCGACGAGGTGGTAAGCAACGGAGTCAGTCTGGGCAATGTTTCTCCCGGCGAAGCGCAGAGTTATCAGGTTAGTATTGAGCTTCAGGTTGCTGGTGTTCCTGGCGGAGGCGGTTCAGCTTTTCAAACCGGTAATATCTTTGACGGCGGCAACCGGACTGACAGAATTACCAATTGGGAAGATCCTGTTTCCGCTGATCCGGGCGAGGTAATTGAGTTTAGGGTTTTAGTCCAAAATGTCGGCCAAACCAATATTGATAATACCAGCGTTCGAGCCTCTTTTCCTGGTTCAGACACTACCAATATTACGGCCACGGCTTTATTATCCGGCGCCGGCGCCGATGATGTTTCTGATACGGTGACAGTTAATGTTTCCGGTACAACCGGCCAGAGATTGGTCTATATTCCGGGGCACACGCTCAAATGGGGTCCGGGGTGTTCATCGGGTTGCGCTCTTCCCGACGGGATCACGGTTCATGGATTAAGCCTGGGTACGGTTGAGCCGGGAACGGAAAACAGTTATCAGGTTACTTTTAAAGCCTATGTCAGCAACCAAGTACCTTCGCCTTCACCATCACCGTCAGTTTCGCCAAGCCCGTCGCCGAGCCCGAGCCCGTCAGTTTCACCAAGTCCGTCACTAAGTCCGGGGGCAGCCGGCTTTATAATCAGGAAGTTTAAAGACAGTGACAAAGACGGTAATTGGGATAATAATGAGGCCAGCACCGGCATAAAATGGCAGTTTCAGTACCGCATCAACGCTGATCCCTGGCAGGATTATTATACTGACAGCCAGTCCGGCTGGGGCGGAGTAGTGAGCATCAGTCTGGGCACCAAGGTTGAGGTGAAAGAGATAGCGGTTAATGGCTGGGTTAATACCACGAGCATGAATCAAATAAAGATTTTAGATGAAGCCAAGACTTATTACTTTGATTTCGGCAACTTTACCACACCGGGCGTAGTCGAGGTGTCCCCGCCGCCTCAAGTTCCGGCCGCCGGTCAGACTAATCATTGGTGGCTTTGGGCAGCGTCCGCTGTGATAGGATTAGGCTTACAGCTCCTGGCGTTCTTAATATAACGGTTATAATCGTTATAACAATTATAATAATTATTTATTTATGGTTATCGTTTTTTCTCGGCGGCGGCGGTTACTAAAACACCGCCTTACTCATTTAGGCAGAGGCATATTATTGGGTTCGGTTTTGGTATTGGCAACAACGATACTATTGCCATTTTCCGTCGGGAAAAAGCCAACTTACCCCCAGATTACTTTTGCTGATTTGTTAAGATTAAATGCGGCGGACATGATTAAAGTAACACCGTTGAGTTATTTTAGTCTGGAAATTCCTAAGATCGGGGCAGTAGCCCAAGTAATCGCCAATGTTAACAGCGCGGACAAAAAAGAGTATCAGGCGGCTTTAAAACAAGGCGTGGTCCATGCGGCCGGGACTTATCTGCCGGGCATGGGCGGGAGCGTGACTTTGTTTGCCCACTCAACCGACATTGAAGCGAATGTGAGTTGGTATAATGCGCTGTTTTACCGTTTGGATGAGTTGGTTCAGGGAGACGAGATTATTGTCTGGTTTTTGGGCGAAAAGCGGATCTATCGGGTGGTCGGGTCCCGGGTGGTGCCGCCGAATGATACCAGTATGTTCCGGGCAGAAAAGAATGGGGAAAAACTGTATTTGGTGACTTGTACGCCCCGGGGAACGACGAAAAATCGTTTGATAGTTGAAGCAGTTTTGTGATACGGTATAATGGATTTTTATGAACTGCGAAACCAGCCAGCCAATTAAAGAGAATCTGGAAGTATTGGAAAAAAGCGCCTGCGGTCCGTTTTGGATCAGAACAATGATTAAGGCAGGCTTGCGGCGTAAGGAAAAAGATCCGGAAACAGCCCCCAGCCAAAAAGAGATCGGCCGGCAGGTTCATTCCTGGCATTATTTTGTCTTTCACCATAGCCCGCTTAAATTTAGATTTAGAGACAACTGGTGTTTGCCGGAAAATGTTCATTATTATCTTCATCGCTGGTTTGAGGGTGTGGCTGTTTATGAGGGTAAAGAGGTGACAGTTGATTCCATGGCAAAAGAGTTGGATAAGGGTAAAGCCGTGGGGGTTTTGTTTCAGGACGTACTGCCGGATAAATGGCACCGATACGGTTATCAGGACAACCTGGATAATGGTCATTGGACATCGGTTAAGGCGATTGATCTTAGTGAAGGCTGGATAAAGTTGGAAGATTCTTACCGGGATAATGATGGGAGCGAACGTTGGTTTGACGCCAACGATATCGTTTTAACTGACGGGCAGGTAGAAGACAGAAAAGATTTAATCTTAGAGCACCGCCGGATTTATCGAATGAAGATAGCTGATTTTACTAAGCTTTGGTGGGACTATAAGTTTAATTCGGCGGAAAAGTATGTTCATCCAGCCGTGGTGGTCGATTTAAACTCGTTTAAAGCTTGACAGGAGTTTTTAGTTTGCTATACTGAAGATAGATTTTTGGAATTCTCCTATGGTTGTAAAGAAAAAAGATGTTTCCGTTGATGATTTAGTGGGCGGTTCGGTAGTGCCGCCGCCGCCAGTAGCAATACCGGCGCCTGTTCAGTCAAGACCGCTAATGACTAACCGTCCGGCATACAGAAAACCCTACATAAACAGAAGGCCAATAATGAGACCGTACAACCCCGCCTCGACTCGCGGCGAGTCGACGCGAGGCAGGTTTAACGGTTACGTGGATAATCGGGTGATCCCGGATGCGGATCTGCCGACCGAAGAAGTCAGCGGCATGCTGGAAGTTTCCCCGGACGGCCAGGGCCTTCTCCGGCCGGATTTCAGCCCGACCAACAAGGATATCTATATTTCCTCTTCTCAGATCAGGCGGTTTAATCTGCGGCCGGGAGACATGGTCACCGGCCCGGCCAGAAAACCGAAAGATAATGAGCGTTATTGGGGCCTTTTAAAAGTGGAAAAAGTTAACGGCGTGATTTTTGCCGATGGGTTAACCCGGCCGGAGTTTGATAAATTCGTGCCGATTTTTCCCAATGAAAAGTTAAAGTTGGAAACCGATAAGCTCAAATTGTCGACGCGGGTGATTGATTTGGTGGCGCCGGTAGGCAAAGGCCAAAGGGGAATGATTGTCAGTCCGCCCAAGGCCGGCAAAACCACGATTTTAAAAGATATTGCCGAAGGGATTGCCGGGAATAATCCGGAGGTGGTGTTGATGGCGGTGCTGGTGGGCGAGCGGCCGGAAGAAGTGACCGATATCCGCAAACATGTGAAAGGCGAAGTGGCCGCCAGTAATTTTGATGAGTCGGCCCAGCGCCAAACGCAGGTGGCCGAGTTGGCTTTGGAGAGGGCGAAAAGGATAGTGGAACAGGGGAAAGACGTGGTGATTTTGCTGGACTCAATTACCCGGCTGGCCCGGGCTTACAACTTAGCTATCCCGACTTCGGGCAGAACGTTGTCCGGCGGCTTTGATCCGGTCGCCTTGTACCCGCCCAAAAAGTTTTTCGGGGCAGCCAGAAACTTCGAGGATTTTGAGCTAAATGGTAAAAAAGTTAAAGGCAGTTTAACGATTTTAGGCACGGCGTTAGTGGATACCGGTTCCAGGATGGACGAGTTAATTTACGAAGAGTTTAAAGGCACCGGCAACATGGAACTGCATCTGTCCCGCAAATTGGCGGAAAGGCGGATTTATCCGGCCATAGACATCCAGCGCTCGGGCACCAGGCAGGAACAACTGCTGTTTAAAGCCGGGGACTATGAAAAGATTGTCACCATGCGGCGGATGATTGATGTTTTAGACCAGGAAGAGATGACTGAAGTAATGATGGACCGGTTGCGCAAAACCAAAGACAACGCCGAGTTTTTGAAAAACCTGGGGAAGTAAGCTAGAATAGTGGTTCTATGGAAAGACTGACGATATTTAAGCGGTTGCGGACCAATAAACTGGTGGTAGGCTGGTGGGAAGTAAAGAGTTTTTTACAGTTTTTAGGCAGTTACTTTATTAAGAGAGGCACGGATTTTTTAGAGCAGTTTGAGGCAGGTAAAGGGATAGTGGTGGAAGGGTTGGTAAGCAAAAGAGGCCGGTACACGCGGCCGTTCTTACATACGGGTATGACCGGGCTGTTTTTAGTCGGTTTGTTATTAGCGCCGGTGATTACCCAGGCAGTCGGGGAAGATCAGATAGCCGTTGAGGGGCAAGGGGGAGCGGTCTTGGGGTTGGGAATGGAGTCGTTAGATACAACTACCAGTGTTTCGATAAAACCCAGGGATAGCGTGGTGACTTACATTGTCCAGCCGGGGGACACGATTTCTTCGATTGCCAATAAATTTGATGTTTCCATTGACACAATCCGCTGGCAAAATGATTTAAAAAGCATTGACGCGATTAAGCCCGGGGATAAGATTGAAGTGCCGCCGGTGACCGGCATGGTGCATAAAGTCAAACGGGGCGAAACGATTTATTCGATTGCCAAGAAATATGATGTGACGGCCCAGCAGATTATTAACTGGCCGTTTAATACTTATAGCAATGATGAGACGTTTGAGCTGGCGGCCGGGCAGGTGTTGATTGTGCCGGACGGAGTTAAGCCGGCAGAAATTTTATGGGACCCAAAGCGCTATGTGGCGCAAAGTACGCCGAATGCCGGGGCAGTGTCGGCCACCGGGCAGTTTATTTGGCCGGCGTCCGG
>CAZDQA010000015.1:11287-16158 GCA_964507605.1 uncultured Pseudomonadales bacterium
GGACCGGCGGCACTCTCGTCGACCCGCTGGAGTATTTGAAATAGTGGAAGGGTCGCACCCTTCCACTTATTAATCTAAAGCAGTGTCTTTAAGGATATCTGCAGATGTATCTTTGGCATCCAGAATAAAAGATAGATATTTTTGTTGAGGATTAAGAGATTTAGGATAGAATTTTCGGATGATTGTTTTAGAGTCTAACCAATCTTTTTCAGCCTTGTTCAACAGTAAATAATCAGCTAAAGAAGAGTAGGGATAATTGGAAGGGTCGCACCCTTCCGTAATTTTAACAGGGTTGAGATGGATGTATTTGGTGAGGTAAAGCAACTGCGGATCGTCAAAGACTTTGACGCTTTTAAATCTGCCTTGAAAGAGCCGGCCGGAATGATGGTATTGTTGTTGAAAATACATGGCATAAGTGATGCTGATTTTTTTGATAAAGTCAGATATGGTAGGGGATTTTTCTTTTTGAAAGAGAAGAAAATGGAAGTGATTAGGCATTAGGCAGTAAGCATTTAATTGGTAGGGTTTTACTGTTGGTTGCTTTGTTTTGCTGGCGTTGGCTAATTTGAGTTGGGATAGTTTGGATAAAGGGCTGAGAGTGGGGTAACGAAGATAGTATTTTAGGATATCAATAAAGGTGTCGTAGTCTTTCTTTTTCCTAAAGACATTTTGTTTGAAACTGCCGCGATTGAAAATATGATGATAAGTGCGGGGCTGGAAATTACGAATAAAGTATTTATTGGGCATAAGTCTATTATGGAAGGGTGCGATCCTTCCGTCAAGCAGTGTGTTAAAATCAAGAGATGATAGATTTTGCCAGGATTACCATTAAGGCCGGGGACGGGGGTAACGGCCGGGTCAGTTTCCGGCGGGAAAAATTTGTGCCTAAAGGCGGGCCGGACGGCGGAGACGGGGGCAAGGGCGGTTCAGTGTGGCTGGAGACGGATAAAGATTTAAACACCTTAAAGCCGTTTCAGTTTCAAAAGAAGTTTAGCGCTCAAGACGGCGAGGCGGGCGGGAAAAACAAGCGGCATGGGGCTGACGGCAATGATTTAGTTATCAAAGTTCCGGTTGGGACAGTGGTTAATAAAGAATTGGATTTAGATAAAGAAGGGCAGAAAATTTGTCTGGCTAAAGGCGGCAAAGGCGGTAAAGGTAATTGGCAGTTCCGGTCGCCGACCATGACAACACCGAGGATTGCTGAAGCCGGGACTACGGGCGAGGCTAAGCAATTAGCTTTAGAATTAAAACTGCTGGCGGATGTGGGTTTGATCGGTTTGCCGAACAGCGGTAAATCAACTTTACTGTCAGTATTAACCAAAGCCAAGCCCAAAATTGCCGACTATCCGTTCACGACTTTAGAACCAAACTTGGGGGTTATGGAAGGGTCGCACCCTTCCGGTTTGGTGATTGCTGATATACCTGGTTTGATAGAAGGGGCAAGTAAGGGAAAGGGACTGGGGATAGAGTTTTTGCGGCATATTGAAAGGTGTAAAATTTTAGTCCATTTACTGGACGGAGCGAAACTGTTGACCGAGCCGGCTAAGTCGCTTTTGCGGGATTACGAGGTGGTCAGAAGCGAACTTTCTTCATATTCAACCAGCTTGATAGAAAAGCCCGAAATAGTAGTTTTGAACAAAATTGATGTGCTAAATAAACAGCAGATTAAGCAAGCGATGACTACCTTAAAAAAGACGAAGAAAAAAGCCCGCCTCGCGTCCCGCGAGTCGAGGCGGGTGATAGCGATTAGCGCCGCGACCCACGAGAACCTGGAAGAGTTGAAAAGAGAGCTGGGAAACTGACAAGGTTCGACCTTGTCAGCGAGATTTTAAGGACTGCCAGAATTGTTTGGGCGACAAAACCCGGATGGGAGAGAGATGTTTTTTAACCCGTTTAGTTAAGACATGTTTTTTATCCAAAGAGAGCAGGAAGTTGACGTTGGCCACAATCGCACCGGCTAAAACATGGGCATCATCCGGATCCGGAGTAAGACGGCGGCAGCGGCTGATAATGGTTTCATCGGGATCTTTTACCAGGCGGATAATGCGGCGGTTTAATAATGTTTTTAACTGTTTTGACTGCAGTTTAAGTTTGGCTAAATGACGGTTGACTTCGTTGATAATTAACGGCGTAGTAATTAAAGTTATTTTTTTCTGCTTGGCCGCCTGCAGTAAAAAACCAGCGCCGCCCTGTGGCGAAGCCATACCGGCGAGAATTACCGAGGCATCAAGGAAGACGGTTAATAAGGGCATTGATCTGCTGCTGCTGTTTTTTGGTTAATTGGTCATCTTTAAGCCACTGGTTGATTTGGGATTGAGAAAAACTGCGGCCTAAGGTTTTGGCTTGAGGCAGGGGTTTAATTTCCGCCAGAGGTTTGGAGCGGTAAAGCAGAGTTAACGGTTGATTGTTGGCCATGGCGGTTAAAACCCAGTCAAAGTTTTCCCGCAGCTGTTTGGTAGAGATGGTATTTAAGTTCATAAGTAAAGATTATCTTAAGATTATCTTTTTGTCAAGTCCCGCCGCAGGTAGAGACTGATCCTGTCAGCTGAGGAATATTATGGAGTCGGGAAATTAGTCAAATTATATCCCGGTAATCCTAAAATTTCTCGATTATATCCGGGTCTGGTTAAGAACGGTTTAGATAACTGCATTTTTAATGTATCGTATAAATATAAAGCAATCTCGTCTTCATGTTGAGTGGTGGAAAACCCCCCGGTATAAGGTATGCCTAACAACGTATTGTTTCTCATTTGTAGTTCATGCACCCATTCTTCTAAGGCAAGCGTTGCTTGCTCTCTCACTAAAGGTTCAGGGAGAGGAGTTCCCCAAATATAATCTTCAGTAATAGGATAATATCCAGGTGAAGGAAGAGTGACAATTCCCGGATCGTGTTTCCCGCTGGCCGCAATTCTGTTGGCTAAATTAATAAAATCATCATTTGTCATTGCCGTAGTGCTAAATTTGGGAGGGATTGCTGCCCAACTTCCAGAGTCAATCGTTACGCCAAGCTCTGCAGCTAATTGTTGATTTTCTAATAATTGGATTGCTTCTGTATATTTTCCTTGATTAATTAAATCAGCGGCATTTCGAATATGTGTCTCTAGCGGAGAAAGTTCTGACGGGAGCTGTGGTCGAGAAGTTAAAGTATATTCATTAAAACTGTACATACTGTCTAATGGCCCTATTTGTGGATTACCAAACAAAGTGTTTCCCATAGAACTATTTATGAATTGGTTAAAGCCTTGGTTGACTACATTTTGGACTTGCTGGGCGCTGGTTTGCAGGGCCTGTTCCGAACCGATGACGTCGCTGTAGTAGCCGGCGGTAATGCCCATGGCGGCGTATTGGCAGGCGGGTGAGTCGGCGCCTTGGGTCTGGCAGGCAATAATCGAGGCGGGGAATTGGGATAGAGTGGCCACGGCAACGGCAGTCTGTAGAGTGGATGATCCGGCCAGGGCATTTTGGGCCATAAGAGCGGCGACGGGTAAGCCGGCAATGGCTTGGGCGGCTGGACCAGCGGCAGCGACGGCAGCGCCTTCAGCGGTAAGAACCACACCAAGTTGGGCGGAAGCGGCGATACCTTGCGGATTGAAAGCTTGTTGGAGGTAGGAAGCTTGGGGATTTTGAGCACTGATATTTTGATAGGTTTGGACGTAGTTGCCAAAGGCCCCAAAAGTAACAGCGTTGAGAGTATTGTAAGTAGCGATTAAACCGGCATTAGAATCAACTTTTTTGGCAGGAGCAGGGGCTGACTTGCAGGCGCCATTCTCACAGCCATTAGAGCAGGTGGTTAAACCCCAGGTGCCGGAGTTGGAGCAGATTTTTAAGTTGCCGTTGGAACATTCATTTTTCCCCGGGGTACAGGAGTAATCAATGATCTTTTTACCAATATTAGAACAAACACCACTGCATTCCGAAACGGAATTAGTTAGACGGCATTGATTACAGTCGGCTTGAGAGATAATACTGGGATCTGGTTTACAAGTTTTGGCAGTAGAATCACAACCAAACTGGCAGGCTTGAGAAAGCCAGCTAGTGCCGTAGTTGTTGCAGATTTGAGCATAATTGCCCGAGCATTGTTTAGCGCCGGGAGTGCAAAAAGCGGCTTTTTGTTTACAGACAGGGCAGGCGTTGGCGGGTTTGTAGCAATAGTTACCATCACCGCAGTTGGCGTCGTTAGCGCAGGGATCAATACAGGTGCCGCTTTTCCTAACACAGGTTTTTAAGTTGGCATCACAGGTTTTATCGGCAGGGCAGGTTTGGCTATCCCAGCCGGTACCGGAGGAATTACAGGTTTTGAGAGTATCAGCGGAGCAGTTAACTGCACCAGGTTGGCAGGTTTGGCACTGGTTGTTGTTCCAGGTACCGCCTTCGGCAGCACAAAGCTTTTTTTCAAGGCGAATTTCTTCCGGTGTGGCGGAAGAATCGTTGGTGGGGGTGGGGGTGATTATAGTTTCGGGCGGAGTGGGGCATTCATCGGTGGTTGTGTGAACACAGTCAGCATTTAAACGAACATATATAATTGTTTTTCCGTCAGGACAAGTTCCGGCGGTGTTTACTTTCGTGCCCGGAGTACAAGTTTTCGCTGGTGTTTGAGCGATCGGAGCCGACTGGGCCGCTGGAGCGGCTTTTTTTTCTTCGGCGATCTCTATTTCCCGGATCTTTTCCAGGCTGTTGGGTGTGACTGGCTTGGCAGTTTTGCTTGATGTTTTTTTTGTTGCCGCTTTTTTTGTCGTGGTACCGGAGTCTTCAATCACCTTAGCCCACTGGCGGATATCCAAGCTG
Organism: uncultured Pseudomonadales bacterium; assembly: GCA_964507605.1. Classification (GTDB taxonomy): domain Bacteria; phylum Patescibacteriota; class Microgenomatia; order UBA1400; family CG1-02-47-37; genus CAZYUF01. The sequence goes on from CAZDQA010000015.1 coordinate 16,073, forward strand.
ATATCCGGGTTTTTGACAATGAAAGTGGTAACGACTAAACCCACAACCAGAATACCAATAGTAATTAAGCTGATGGGGTCGATAAA
>CAZDQA010000016.1:0-5549 GCA_964507605.1 uncultured Pseudomonadales bacterium
AGAATCGGTTTAATATTTTCACTCTTGTTTTTATCTTGCTTATTTGCTCCAAAGCATATTTTTGCATAAATTTTTGATATTGGTCCAACCAATACTTCAGGATTAATCAATGCAATTAATCAGGCCAATTTGAACGGAACAAGTGACACAATCAACCTATCCCCAGGTAGTACTTATGAACTAACAACTCTTAATAATAATGATGTTACCTATTCAAAAAGTGGATTACCCGTGGTTACTTCTGAAATAGTCATTAATGGAAATGGGTCAACAATATCTAGAAACTCTGTTGAAAGATTCCGTATCCTAGCGGTTGAGACGACCATGGGAAAACTAACTTTAAACAATATCACAATAAAAGATGGGTTTAGTGAACATCCAGCTTATGGGGGCGGAGGAATTCTAAACCTTAATGGAACTTTAATAATAAACGAAAGCATAATTTCAAATAACAACGCTGAATCTGGCGGCGGCGGCGGTATTTGGATATTGAGTAGCTTAACAACAAACATAATAAAAACTAAAATATCTAATAATAGTGTTGGTTCTGATGGAAGTGGAGGCGGACTACATAAAAGAGGCCTAGGCATAACGGAAATTAAAAATAGTGAAATAACAGAAAATTATGCACACAATAACGGCGGTGCAATATATTCCAATCAAACCGGGGAAATAATTCTGCAAAACACTGAGATTTCAAATAATTCGGCCGAAAATAATGGTGGTGCGATTTATAATTTTAAGGGCACGATATCAATAGACAACAGCACTTTGGCAAACAATAAAGCTACTTACACAGGTGCGGGTTACGGATACGGCGGAGCTATCGCCAGTGAAGCCGGAAACAATATTACCATTACTAACAGTAATATCACCAACAATACCGCTGCCAAAACCGGCGGTTTCTTTTTTAATCGCGGGACGGCGACAATAAGTAATAGCTGTATTTCCGGAAACTCAACAATAGGCTTATTTAATCAAGGTAACCTTATTACTGCCACCAACAACTATTGGGGGAAATCAACCGGTCCGACTGATAATATTGATATCGCCGGTAATATTGCCTTTGTCCCGTTTAATGATACGTGCACGCTTCCTCCAGCACCGACGCCGACACCGACGCCGACGCCAACGCCGACACCAACCCCGACGCCGGAACCGACAAAAATTCCAATAGTGCTTTTACCCGGCCTGGGCGGCAGTTGGAATACTGCGGCGATGATTTCCGGAGGCACAAGCGGCAGTTGGAAGAAAACTCCTTTTGTAAAAGTTTATGATAATTTGAAAGCAACTTTCTTAACCAGCGCCGGTTATACCGAGGGAGACAACTACTTTGAATTTTATTACGACTGGCGCCAGCCTTTAACCACTTTGGCAGATAGTTTTGAAAATTATCTGGCTAATACTGTTTTGAAGTATAAACCAACTAATACAAAAGTGAATTTGGTCGGGCATAGTATGGGCGGCATGGTAGCCAGAACTTATGCGCAAAAATACAACTTGAATAAAATCAACCAAATTGTCACCACCGGTTCACCACACCAAGGGGCGATCAAAGCCTGGCAAGGCTGGTCCGGGGCGGAGATCGGCGACCGCTGGTCATGGGAATGGATTGGTTTACAGCTTTACCTGCAGATTCACAAAGGCAATTATGCTTCACCGGTGAAGGCGGTCAGGGATTTGGCCCCGGGCTTAATCGACCTATCCCCTATTTTTAACTTTGCCAAGAATAATAACAATCAGGTGATAGATGTAACCAAGATGAACTCGTTTAACAGTTATTTAGCCGGATTAAAAACCAGTTTATCGGCTGATTTAAAAAATTTAATGACCACTATCAGCGGTTTGGAGCAAAACAGTGATCTCGATACGGTTGAGTGGATTAAACTGACTGACAGAAGTTTGACAGACCAATTGCTGGGAAAATGGGCAGACGGCAAACCGGATAGTTATGAATATACAACTGATGGCGATCTCACGGTTTTGAAAAAAAGCGCTTTAATTGAAGGAGCAACGCCGGCGACTGTTAACGCCACTCACGTAGGGCTGGTGGAAACCGGTGCCGGCATTCAAACAATTCTTGATGCTCTGGGAATTACGGCCACTCCGGTAACTAACACCAGCGATTTACCCAGAAATCCCAGCTTAATATTTTTCCTGCACTCGCCCGCCCAAATCCAGGTCACTGCCCCGGACGGTTCTCAGGCAGGAGAAGGGGTGGCCGCGCCGATGAGCAATAGTATTTACAGTGCTGAGGATAAATTATTGGTAATTTACAATGCTTTAAGCGGCAACTATAAAGTGAAAGTAACCGGCACAGGAAATGGCAGTTATCAGTTAGAAATTGGCCAGTTAACTAAGGACGGAGAAACTTGGAACTCTACTGCCAATAGTATTATTAGCGGCCAAACCGACAGCTATCAACTAAGTTTTAATCCGGACCAGCCGCTGGACAATCCCCTTTCCGAGGAAACAGCTAAAACTTATCTGGAATTGGCTAAATTCAAACTGGAGCAGTTAAAAGAAGATATTAACAACCTCTCGATTTCCTTAAGAAATAAACGCAACCAGATTGTCTATATTAACCAAACCATCAGACTGATCGACCGGGCATTAATTTATTTGAATGCCAATAATCTGACGCTGGCGGAAAAATACATCCAGTCAGCAGTCGAAACCAATTATTTATTACGGCAAAAGGTGAACCAGTTAAGCGATATCAATGCCGCGGGCGAGTGGTTAATTAAGGCATTTTTAAAAACAAGCAGTTTGTCAGCAAAATCAATCGCGAAAACATTGGCCAGCCGGCAGTTAAGCACAGCGGATAAATTACATAGCCAAGTGGTGATTAAAACTAAAGCCAAAATCAGCGGAGAAAACCTGGCAGTTGGCGAGGCGTTAAGTTTAGCTGAAGAGTGGTTAAACCAAGCACAGACTAGTTATACGGATAAAAATTACGCGGAAACTTATATTTATTCCCTGGCGTCACGGCTGTTGAGCAATGAAGTTTTGGGGTTAATGAAGTAAACTATTCTGCCATGAGTGCGGATATGGCTAAACCGGCCATTCCTGCATTAGAAAAGCCTAAGTCGCTCGCCCGGATTAATTCCATGGGCTGCCCATGTTTTGTCAGTATTTGTCTAATTCTGTCGGCCATGCCGTGAGTTTTAAACGCTCCGCCAGATAAAACAACAACTGTATCTTCAAGCGGGAAATTAAGCGAAACCCTAATACCCTCAATAATATGGGCCGAAATTAAAGCCGAAGTATTATAAAGTTGTAAAGCCAGGAAATCACCACCATACATTTCTTCGGCAATCTCTTTACCTGACAGTCTTTGTCCAGTTAATTTTTCCCATTGCGGCTCAATTCCAGCGCCGCTGGCGGCAATTTTCTCCAGACAAACATGATCCCATCTCGGTTCAGGAAATAAATGACAAAGAGTAGTAACGTTGTTAGGATTTAAACCTTTGTCAATAACAGGAATATGGCCCGGCTCCAAGGAAATTCTGTTTCCCAAAGCATCGATACCGGCCCCGCCAATTCCTCCGCTTTTAATATAGCCTATCGTCGGCCGGGCTCTTTGATCTCTCATGGCCACACCAACAGCTCCGGCAACAACTACCGCTTCAGCATCATTCATTAAGGGAACCGTTTTCTTAAAAATTCCCGAGAAATTTCCAGCCTGGAGAAGCGGCTCAACAAGAGCTGACGCATTGGCGCAAGCAATAAGAGCGTTATTTTCCACCACACCGGCAGAGGAAACCGCCACCGGTAAATTCGGATACCTGTCAGCTATCTTTTGTAATGCTTCTAAATAATTATCACCATCGCCTATTTTGTCAAAGATTATTTGTTGAGATTCGTCAATTTCAATCACTCCGCCCTCCTTAACAGATACCACAAGCGCTTTTAAAGCTGTTCCACCAATATCGATTGCTAAAATTTCCTGATCTTGACTATATTTTAACTTTATTGCCGCTTGAAGGAGTTCAATTTTACCTGACGGCCTGGCCAATAATGACTCCAGATTAAATTCTTGAAGCTGGACTAGAGACATTTCCGGAACCGGCAATAGAGTTAATATGTTTAAGTTTCTTATTCTTTCAGTCATTGTATATATAATACACCATTATAGGTTGAAGTGGTAAAATAGGCTATGGTAACTGAAGAGGCTAATTATTTACTGCCTGAGGCTGAATTAGAAGCAGCGATGGAAAGCCCGAATGATGACCGGCTCTATAAAGCTTATGACAGTGGTGAAAAAGAGTTCGAGCGAAGTTTTGAGAATGTTATTGCAGAAAGCGGTGCCCCTTTTAGATCAATCAGGGGTTTTGCGGAAAGATTCAGGCAACAGTTTAAAACCAATCCTTCGGGGTTAGAGTTGGCCGGACAAGGAAAGATCTTTGCTGAGCTTAAGATTGACGGCGCGGCCTGCATGTTGGCCATACCTAAATTTTTAGTTAACGAACGCGGAACAAAAATTGCTTTAATTTCCGGAAATTTGGCAAATATTTCAACTTTAATAAAAATCGAAAATCGATTTAGGAGTGAATCAATCGCCAAGCCCGCTTTAATTTTATATCCACCGGCAGGTGGGATTTCTTATCTGCCGCAAGGTATGGATTTTTACAGGCCCCTGATTAACTGGATGGTGTCTTTTGCAGATGCAAGATCGTTTCTAATTTTAGGCGAATACCCTAAAAATATTTCTGACCCGCTTCCTGTGTGGCTTAAAGGTAAATTTCCCGGCTTTCATCCGGCCACAACTGCTCGTTCTGACGGCGGTTATTTTTTACTGACAAAGTTTTAAACAAATGTTAGAATTAATTTTGTATGAATACTAAAATCTTTTTGGACAGCGGGGACCCGGAGGAAACAAAAGAGGCGTTAAAACTTTTAGGCCATTTAGAGGGCCAAACCACTAACCCCTCGTTAATTGCTAAGAATCCGGAAGCGCAGGGAAAGAAATTTACTAAAGAAGAAGTTTATGGTTTTTACAGGAGCGTAGTTGAAGAAATCTCTCACTTAATCCCCCAAGGCTCGGTTTCGGTAGAAGTTTACGCTGACAAAAATACCAGTGTAGAGCAAATGATTAACCAAGCCAAGGAAATGAATGCCTGGATACCTAATGCCCATATTAAACTGCCGATTACCCAGAACGGCCTGGAGGCGGCATCGGCTTTGATAAAACAAGGTATCCGGGTCAATATGACTTTGTGTTTTACCCAACAACAGGCGGCGGCGGTCTATGCGGCTACTTTAGGAGCAAAAAAAGGCGATGTTTTTGTTTCCCCGTTTATCGGCAGGCTGGATGATAAAGGTATTAACGGCCTGGACCTGGTAAAAAACTGTGTGGAAATGTTTAAAGAAAGCGACGGCCATGTCGAGGTTTTGGCAGCCAGCACCAGAAATTTATTCCATCATCTAGCCTGTTTGGAGATGGGAGTAGATATTATCACATCGCCTTTAACAATCTTAAAACAATGGCAGGAAGTAAAACCCATTGCTTATGAAAAAATTAATCTGGATAAACCCTGGCAGGAGCA
>CAZDQA010000016.1:5649-14497 GCA_964507605.1 uncultured Pseudomonadales bacterium
CGCGCTACCAGCTGCGCTATGGTTCCGAAAATTCTTGGTTGACCTATTATAACAAAAGGTATAGTTTAGATACTATGGAAGACGACACAATATTGCGAAAAATTTGGCTTTGGTTTTTGGACTTTATTGAAACAATCGTTATTGCTTTGGCAATTTTTGTGGTAATGTACCGGTTTTTATTCCAACCCCATCAGGTCAGCGGCAGTTCCATGTATGACAACTTTTTTGACGGGGAATATTTATTAACCGATAAAGTCAGCTACCGCTTTCATTTACCCACAAGAGGAGACGTGGTGGTGTTTAAAGCGCCCAAAAACGAGGACTATGATTACATCAAGCGGGTAATCGGTTTAGCCGGAGACAGGGTGAAGATTGAGTCAGGTAAAGTTTTTGTCAATGATACAATGCTGGATGAAAGCGGTTATTTGGAGTCTGGTTTAAGCACCCGGGCCGGTTTTTTTGCCAAAGAAGGATTAACAATCACGGTGCCGGCTGACAACTACTTTGTCATGGGAGACAACCGGAATAATTCCAGTGATTCCCGGGATTGGGGAGTTGTACCCGCGGCTAATATCGTTGGCAAAGCCTGGATAAGATACTGGCCGCTGAATCAAATCGGAGTGGTTGATAAATATCCCAAGAATTAGAGTTTAGAAACAGCCTTGACTATACGCTCTAGAATTTCGTCGGTGGCTTCGGGGGTGCCTTTTAAAACCAGCAGTAATCTGGTTTCCCGCTGGGTCCTGATTAATTTTACATGAGCATTTTTACCCAAAGATTCGGTCATTTTTTTAGCCATCTCGTCGCCGACCTGGCTGACAATGTGGGCCGGACGGGTGGAGGCAGCGGAAACTTTTTGGCCGGTCTTATCTTTCATCCGCCTCGATAAATCTTCAGCCCGCCTGACCGAACCTGATTCTTTTAAAATAATTTTGTAAGCGTCGATCATGGCGGCTTTGTCTTCGATCGAGGCTAAAGCCCGGGCATGGCCTTCAGTAATCAAGCCGGAAATCAAACCGTCGGTTAAAGCATCCGGCAAGGTTAACAATTTCAAAGTATTGGAGATATAAGCCGGGCTTTTACCGATCCGCCGGGCAATCTCGGCGTTGGATAAATCAAACTCTTCCAGCAATCGCTCAAAAGCTTTGGCCCGGTCAATCGGGTTAAGGTCGGTCCTTTGCACATTTTCCACCAAGGCCATTTCCAGCATGCCCTGAGGAGAAGTTTCTTTAATAATACAGGGCACGTGGGTCAAACCGGCAAGTTTAGCCGCCCGCCAGCGCCGCTCACCGGCGATCATCTGATAACCGGCCGGAGTATGCGCCACAATCAACGGTTCGATGATGCCATGTTCGCGGATGGAATCAACTAAGTCCATTAAAGAATCCGGAGTGATCATGCCGCGGGGCTGTAAAGGATTAGCCTGAAGCTGACTGATTTCTAACTGATGAATGTTGTCTTTGTCGGACATAAGTTAAGCTTTAATGGTAACTAATTTCCTGCCTTGTTTTTTAAGAAAAGTGACAACTCCGTCGCAGAGAGCAAAAAGAGTAAAGTCGCGGCCCATGCCGACACCGCTACCGGCATGAAACTTGGTCCCCTTTTGCCGGACAATAATCATTCCGGTTTTGGCTGGTTGGCCGCCGGATAATTTAACGCCCCGGCGTTTACCCGCCCGGGGAGGATGTTGTCTGGTTGAACCGGAAGCTTTTTTCTTGGACATAGTTTATTTTACACTAATTTTCACAATTTTCACAAGTGTAATTAGTTGCCGGTGGCCTTTGACTTTTCGATACCTGGATTTGGCTTTATAGACAGCGACCCGGATCTTTTTGTCTTTTGCCTGCTCAAGAATCTCTCCGGTCACGACAGCGTTTTTAACTAACGGTTGACCCAAATAAACTTTTTTCTCATCAACCAGCAGGAGGACTTCTTTAAAAATAATCTTTTCTTTGGCTTTGCCGGGCAGTTTTTCCACCTTGAGGGTTTCGCCTTCAGCGACTTTATATTGTTTGCCGCCGGTTTTAATAATTGCGTAAGTCATGAGGGGTATTATAACTGAACTTAATAAAATATGCTACAATATTTTAAATTTGCCTGCCGGAAAGAACCAATATTCCAAGCATAGAATCCTCAGTAGAAGCAAAAAGAGATTTTAATCCTATAGCGATATCCACATATGAATTTTGTTGGCAATTTAATGATTTTTGTGGTCAACACGAGATTGCCTATGAAAATCATGTCTTGGCTGTTAAACATCAATTTAATTTTTCAGAGGATGAGGCCACAAGAGTGGTAGAACTGATTCGGCCAAATCCAAATGGACCGCCTGACCACGAGAAGTCTATATCTCAATGTCAAGAGTGGATGGCGAGTTATGGTGTTGACGAAGCAGAATTGCGGCCGTTATGGGAAAAAAGGGCGGAAACTTTTAAACTACTGGAAGCTCAAAGCCCTGATTGGGCTGGATTTAGAGATGGACTAGTGCAATTTTATTCAGGCTTTAAAGAAGTAATTTCGGCTCAAAAAGCGGCGGTTACTTAATTTCCAAGTGGCTGGTGGAATGGGTGTGGCGGCTTAAATTGTGGGCTAAACCTAAAGCGATGGCGGTGGCTAATAAGGAACTGCCGCCGGAAGAAACTAAAGGCAGGGTAATACCGGTAATCGGCAATAAACCGATGTTCATACCGACGTTAACGGTAACTTGGAAAAAAATCAAGGTAAAAACACCGGTGCCTAAAAGCCGGCCGAATTGATCCGGGGCCTTAAGGCTAATCAATAATAACCGCCTGAGAAGAAAGAAGTAGGCCAAAATCAAACTGATCGAGCCAAAGAACCCTAATGATTCGGCCAAAGAAGCAAAGATAAAATCAGTGTGGCGTTCTGGTAAAAAATCAAGCTGCGATTGTGGCCCTAAACCCATGCCTTTACCCAGCAGTCCGCCGGAACCCACGGCAATGATTGACTGGATCGAATGATAGCCGCTTGTTTTCGGGTCAGCATAAGGATTTAAAAAACTGAAAATCCGCTGCTGCTGATAGGGTTGAAGCTGATGCCAGGATAAAGGAACAGCTATTAAACCTAAAAAAGCGATAATCAGCAAACCGCGTAACGATAGTTTAGAAGCAATTAAAATCCCCAGCCAAATCGCGATAATCACTAAAGTACTGCCTAAATCCGGCTGTTTAAAAACTAAAACCGCAGGAATTGCTAATAATAAACTGTAAGGCAACAGGCGAGGGCACAGGGCCATAAAAGCGCTGAAGATAATGATTAAAAATGGCTTGATAATTTCTGACGGCTGTAAAGTAAGCGAACCAATTTGCAGCCAGCGGATAACTCCGCGGGTGAGCGTTCCGAACAAAAACGGCAGAATCAATAAGAGTAATGAGACAGTGCCATAAATCCAGACTAAGTAGCGATGGGAAGTATAAGGAAATGAGGCGAAAACTAAAAAAGCGATTAGACCTAAAAAAGTAAAGATTAATTGATTAAGGCCCAGTGAGGCAGAAATGGAAAAAATGGCGGCCAAACCGAAGATTAAAATAATGATGGCGGGCAAGAGCAATTGCCAATCAATAAAAAGGCGTTTCATTAATTAATTATAACCTGATTACTTTAAGCTGCGGGCCTTTGATTAGTTTTTTAACATAAGTTTTTCCCATGATTTCGGCCTCAAACTCTTTAGGCCAATCCGGTAACTCCAGATTAATGAATTCGTTTAAATCGGTCTTGGCCTGTTTCCGGGCATTCTGAATGGCGCGGATTAGATCGCGGGCTAAACCTTCGGCTTTAAGTACCGAAGTTAATTTTGTGTCTAAAATAATTTCCTCTTTAATATTTTTATCAAATTTAATTTTTTTGATATTGGTTTCGGCGAGAATCAAATCTACCAGCTGGGAATTAAGTTGTCCGGCTTTAGCCGTGACTGAAGCTAAAGGCTGGCGGACTTTTAAATTTAAGGCTTTCCGCTGCGAGTGGATTTTTTCCACTAACTCCCGGGCTTTAGTCATATTTTTTTCTAAACTTTGATTAATTAAAGCGGGGTCGGCTTTAGGCCAAGCAGACAAATGAACAGACGGTTGAGAAGTTAACTGACAGAAAAGATAATCAGATAAATAAGGAATAAATGGAGCTAGTAATTGAGATAAAGTAACCAAACAGTGATACATTGTTGATAAAGATTCCGGCCGGTTGCGGGAGCGGCGGATATACCAAGTGGAAAAATCACTGACAAATTTTTCCAAAGCTTCGGCAGCCGGGGCTGAATAGTATTTATCTAATGAGGCCGTGACTGCTAAAATCGTATTTTGTAAGCGGGATAAAATCCATTTGTCTAAAATATTAGGCGTTGTTTTCTTCTGCCAATTATCAGCATTGGCGTTAGTGGTAAAAAAGCGGTAAGAATTCCAAAGCATAAGGAAAAATTGGCGCTTGATTTCCGCCCCGGCTTTATAACCAAAAGGTAAGACGGTGGTGGGTAAGACTTTAGCATACATCCAGCGCATCACATCAACCCCGATTTTTTTCACTCCTTCATTAAACTCAAGGGCATTGCCCCAGGATTTATGCATTGGCCGGCCGTCTTCACCCACCACCGATTCATAACCTAAAACTGTTTGGAAAGGATTAGTTTTCTGCAAAACCGTGGACATCACCAGCATGGCGTAAAACCAGTTTTTAAACTGGCCGGGAAAGGCTTCGGTAATAAAATCAGCCGGAAACCAAGTTGGGGGCATGGTAGAAAAAGGGACGATGCCGGCATCCAGCCAGGGGTTGCCGACTGGTTCGACTCTGCTCACCACTGCGCGGCAATCCGGACATTTTATCTTAACTTCATCAATCCAGGGTTTATGAGGCGTATGCCCTTCAAACTTATCCCAACCTTGCACTGCTTTTTGTTTTAACTCTTCCTTAGAGCCGATGACTTCAAAATGATGGCATTTTTTACACTCATAAATCGGTAAGGCTAAGCCCCAATAGCGGTTTTTTTTGGAAATCAGCCAGTCGTGCATGTTGTTTAACCAGTCCAACTCCCGTTCTAAGCAAAATTCAGGAATCCAGTGAATTTTTTTTGCCACGCTGATTATTTGCGGCCGCAACTTTCCCATGCTGATGTACCACTCATCAGTCACCTTCCAGACCAGTTCGGTTTTGCAACGCCAGCAGGCCGGATAGCGATGGGAATATTGCTGAAGCTTGTAAATCCAGTGTTCATTCTGACTCTTTAAATAATTAAAGATTAGTTCCGGATGCTTTTTGGCATTTTTCCCGGACAGTTCGCCAAAATTATCAAAATAATCGGCATTGTCCTGAATTACCGGAATCAACGGCAAGCCTAACTTTTTACCTAACTGATAGTCTTCGCTGCCGGCAGAAACAGCGGTGTGGACTAAACCCGTACCTTCTTCAGCGGTAATCGGCATAATTAAAGGATCGGTGGCAATCACGGTGTGAAACCGAGGATGATCTTTAACTTTTAAAACCGCGGGTAAGCGGTCAAATGGGCCGGAATACTGTAGACCGACCAAAGCTTTGCCTTTAACAGTTTTAATGATTTGATCCAGATCATCGGCGATAACCGTGGTTACTAATTCTTTTAACAGCCAATACTGTTGACCGGACTTGGTTTTCACTAAACTATAATTAAGATTGGCATCAACGGCCACAGCAATATTAGCCGGCAAAGTCCAGGGGGTGGTAGTCCAAACTAATAAAAATTGGTCAGGCTTATCTTTTAAAGGCAAGGTAAAGTAAATCGCCTGATGAGTGACTTGTTTATAGTCTTCGGTTAACATTTCGTGCTGGGATATCGCGGTTTCGCATCTGGGGCACCAGGGCACAGAATCGTGGCCTTTATACAACCAACCGTGCTGATGGCAGACCTTCAAAAAATTCCAAATAGCGTAATTATTTTCGTCAAACATGGTGAAGTAAGAATTATCCCAATCCATCCACATGCCTAAGCGCTGGCTTTGTTGAGTTTGAATGTCAGAATACTTTTTTACCCTGGCCTTGCACTGGTTAACAAATTTTTCCACGCCGTATTTGGCAATATCTTTCTTACTTCTAAAGCCTAGTTCTTTTTCCACTTCGACTTCGACCCAAAGCCCCTGGCAATCAAAGCCGTTCTGGTAGCGCTGACGGTACCCTTTCATGGTAAAATACCTTTGCCATAAATCCTTGTAAGTGCGGCCGCGGGCATGGTGGACACCCATGGGGTTGTTGGCAGTGATCGGACCGTCTAAAAAAGAAAACTGCTTTTTTGATTGAGCATTCTTAGTTAAATATTTTTTAACAATACCCTTTTTCTCCCAATCTTTCAGAAGCTTCTCTTCCAAAGCCACAAAATCCGGCACTGCTGGTTCGTCTTTAAAATAAGATTTTTTATTCATAGTTCTTATAATAACAAAAAAGCCGCCCCTTGTGGCGACTGTGCGGTAACAATCTCTTTTTTTAAGAGATTAACTACCGCTTGATTGAATAATCGATCGAGCCTCTTGAGTTTGTTTGCCTAACCTAAAAGCTCCAACGATATCCGCAACTTTGAGGAATTGGTCAGAATTTGAATAATTATGACTACTGCTAACTAAATCGCATAAGTTAAGAAGATTTTCAATTTTAGTAAGTTGTTCCACCGGTAAATTGGAAAGCATTAATACCGGTTCCATACTAATCAAGAAAGGAACAACATCAGCCGGATGCGTATTATTTAGTCCACTTCCCCCATTTGCTCCATTAAGAATTCCATCTTTTATTTTTGAATCACCTTGCCAAGACTCTACTTGTCTTTTAGCCCAGACGCTTAATTTTCCCAAAGCTTCTGATAGATTGTCAGCTTCCAAATCAAGCACCGGCCAGCCATCAGTTCTAATTTCTAAAACTCGAGTATTAGGATTGTAAGGACTAACTTTTTCATTCATAAACAGGCTAAATTCTACTACTTTTTATAGGCTTTTGTCAAATTTTTGTAAATAAGATAAGCCTGATCACCGACCCAATCGTCAGCCAGCAGTTCAAACGGCAACTGCGGATCATCCTTTAGTATTGATAGATATAAGACGGCCGCATTCCATCTATCATGACTTTGTTTAAGTTGATCAATAAATTGCTGATATCGTTGATTGATTTTATCCAGACAGTAAATTCTATAAATTAAATCTTCTAAACGCTCTTCGCCAATATAGCCGTTTTTACCAACGCAGGAAACAATTATTTCTCCAACAAAGCCGGGAGTTAAGGAAAATTCCCTTAAAATTTTTTGAGGATTATAGGGAGTTAACCAGACGCTGGCTTGCAAAGGCGCGGCGCCCAACTTTCGCAAAACTTCTCTTAATTTATTCCGATAGAGCCGCTTAGTTTCCTGAATATCATAAGTGATTAAATAAATAGTTTTATCCCAAGTTCTTTGAGCTTGATATTGCGGTACTAAACTGTTCAATCTTTGCCTCCCCAACTGAGTAATAATCGGTTCCTGCAAACTTCTGATCCAACCTTTTCTTTTAAGATGATCAAAGGTCTGCTTTAAAGTTTGATAATTAAACTCTTCCAACTCTTTAGTTGCTTCTTCAACTGCCCGGTAAGCTCCGCGGCTGGTTTTCCCTTTCCCAATAGCGGCGCCGAAAATAAAAAACTGCATGAGCAGTAAGTCAGTTACTGTAGATAATAAGCCCTCGCTTAAATTAAAAACAATCTCTTTTATTTGTTTATTTCTCATCCTAAGTCATGATAACAGCAGTGCGGCCGTCTATCAAGTATCAATGGTTCATTCCGCTCCGGAACGGAATATCAGAAAGGTGAGGCTAAAATCTGTTTTAAGGCAATACCGGTGGCTTCAATTATTCTAAATTCAGCTATAGAGCTGGTTGGAGCTGTCCAGTCTGGCGGATTTTTTTGGTCATTTAAGACTTGGAGGCCGGCATAAATTAATTCACTGCCTTTTCTGTTAAAAATAGCTTGAGCCTGCAATCGCGCTGTAGTTTGTAAATTTAAAGCAACTAAATCGGGATTTATTTCATCAAGACTGAGTTTAAGTTCAGAAAATTGATAAGCTTTGGCTTGAAGAGGTTCTTGGAAATCAGCCATTAAATCGATATTAAGCGTATCAATTCCTAATTGAGGATATAAAGCGATAGCCTGACTTAATAAGTTACTGCAAGTTTTGCCGGCTTCTTTAATGGGATCGATCTTTGATTTTTTTTCCATAGATTCTCCTTTTCATTCCGTTCCGGAACGGAATGTTTTTGCTATTTCTAAACATTCATTGGCGCGCTGTAAATTTTTTAACTGATCGGTTGGTTTTAACGGAAGCCAGTGTCTTTCTTCTTTGCGTGGAAGTTTAAAAACCCCAATCGTTTCAAAGGTTAAGGGGTTTGTTCCGTCTTTTGCTGGCTGGTAAGTCATTGTCACTTGCAGGTCGCCTGTTTTGAATCCACCACCGTCTGATTGCAAAAACCAACATCTTAACCTATTTTCTTCTTTCATTCTTAACATAATGCTACGATATCCTGTATTACCTATCGGATCTTCGCTTCGAATTAAATCTAACCAATATTTTGATGAATCCATTTGATCAGCATAAGGTTGTATCGAGCGAGTTAATTGTTCAGCTTCGCTGACTATTTCTTGGCTGACTTGCTCGTTACGATTTTTTAAATGGTTAAATAATTCAGTAATTGGCATATTATCTTCCCTGCCTCAAAAAGGCGGGGATGTCGAACTCGTCGGATTCTTCCTCGCTGACTTCGGATAACTCTGGTTTTCCCTCATCAGTTGGTGGAGTTTTAGATTTATCGTCGGTCCGGGAAGATAAATCTTTTAAGCGCTGGCGGGTTTCGTCAAAGCCGGT
>CAZDQA010000017.1:0-13966 GCA_964507605.1 uncultured Pseudomonadales bacterium
TAATCATTTATCCTCCTTATATTCTTTTTAGTAAGATAATTTAAATTATCTTACTGGATTGATCTTTTAATTTTTTATACTTTAATTCTTTCCAAAAACCACTACCTTTCCCACTGCCAAGAGATAATTGGTTTAAAATAATTGTTTCGATTTTATCAAAAACATTACTGATTTTCTGATACCGTAAAATTTTATCCAAAACCTGATGATAACCTTGGCCGGAAAATTTTAATTTCTGATTAACATCCGCCACAGTCGGTGCACTGACGTTAAGTGCTGCTTTAATTGCCTCGTAAGAATAACCTTTCTTTAATAACAAGGCGATGGTGATTCTTTTAGATAAAACAATTCTTTCCGTTGGCGATAAAAAATCGTCCAAAAAGGCAAAAATGTCGGCTTTGACGGAAAGCATTGATAAAACTTCGGCAAATAGCGATCTAATTTCGTTGTCTGTTTTTTCCGGTAATCGGTATTTTGATATCTGCGCCATAAATAAATACTAAGATAATTTAAATTATCTTACTATAATATTTGGATCTAATATGATACAAACTCCCAAGAAAATCAATAAATACAGGACTCCGGCCATAACCCATTTTCCCAATTTAGTTACCTTATTTGTTTTCATTACTTTAGGAATAGCTACCAATAAAAAGGCCTCAATAATAAATGAAAAACCACCCAAACCATACCAGAAAGCCAGTTGCAAAAATTTTGGCAGAAACGAAATATCTTCTTTAGCGTCACCGAATACGTCTAATGGTGAACTGATTCTTAAAATATCCTGAGTAATATCCTTAGCAAAGTGAATTAAAACAAAAATGTAAATAAATGGCAAGAAAAGTTTCCAAATTTTATATAAGAAATTTTTAATCATCGTTTATTTTTAGTAAGATAATTTAAATTATCTTACTATTTTATAGTATTTTTTATTTTTTAATTTATCGGGCAAGAGGCTAGTTTTAGGATATTTTTCGTAACCGGCGCCGTAGCCTAAATTTTTCATTAAATTGGTGACCGGGTTGCGGATTTCCAGGGGAATGGCTAAATTACCATATTGTTTAACATCAGTTAGTGCCTTCATGTAGGCGTCGTAAGCGGAACGGTCTTTTTTAGCTAAAGATAGATAAACAACGCCGTGGGCGAGATTTTCCTGACATTCAGGGTAACCAATGGTCTGACAGGCACGAAAAACGTCATTAGCTATCACCAGGGCGGTCGGCTGGGCCATGCCGATGTCCTCGGAAGCAAAGACAACCATCCGGCGGGCAATAAACAACGGGTCTTCACCGCTATCCACCATGCGGGCAAGATAATATAAGGCGGCGTCCGGGTCACTGGCCCGCATGGACTTAATAAAAGCGGAAATCGTATCAAAATGCTCTTCTCCTGCCCGGTCATAACGCAAAAATTTACTCTGTAAAGCATTTTTAATATTTTTTACTGTAATCCGGCGGTAAAGCTTATGTGTTGCTTCTAAAAGATTGAGAAGCTGGCGGCAGTCGCCGTTGGCAAATTCCAGAAGGAACTCTTCTGATTGTTTGGCAATACTTTTAATTTTTAACGCTTTTAAAGTTCGCTTTAAAACTTTTTTTAAATCTGCTTTAGTTAATGACTCCAAAACAAATAGCTGACAGCGGGATAAAAGCGGACTGATAACCGTAAAGCTGGGATTTTCAGTGGTGGCACCGATAAGAGTCAAAGTGCCGGTTTCTACAAAAGGAAGCAAATAATCCTGTTGGAGCTTGTTAAAGCGGTGAATTTCATCTAAAAATAAAATCGTCTGTTCACCTCCGAGGTGGAGACTTCTTTCACCTCGGAGGTGTCTTAATTTAGCCTCAGCCACCACTTTTTTAATATCGGCTTTACCGCAGGAAACAGCGGATAGACCGACAAAATTCGCCTCCATTTCCTTGGCAATCAGGCGCGCCAGGGTGGTTTTCCCACAGCCGGGCGGCCCCCAAAAAATCATTGAGTGAAGGGTTTTCTTTTGAATGGTTAATAAAAGAGGCTTGTCTAAACCGACTAAATGCTTTTGACCGACAAACTCTTGCAAATTTTTAGGGCGCAGCCGGTCAGCCAACGGAGCTTCAATCATAAAGTCAAGTTAAACCTCTTTACCTTTGATCACTGCCTGATATTTACTGCCCAGTTTTTTCTTGGCCCAATAGCGATTGGACCGGTAAAGGCTGTGGAAAGTGCCGGCATCAGACCAATAACCGGTTAACTCATGCCATCGCAGGCTGGCTTCTTTGATATAGGCATTATTAATATCGGTAATTTCCAGCTCTCCCCTGCCTGAAGGTTTCAAAGTTTTAATTTTGGTAAAAACAGTGTTATCAAAGATATAAAGCCCGGTGACCGCATAGGGCGAGCGGGGCTTTTTGGGTTTTTCAATAATCGTTTCTATTTGTTGAGGATTATTTTTGGAAAAAACCGGGTTGCCAAACCTTTCCGGATCAATCACTTTTTTAAGAAAAATAGTGGCTCCTTGCTTGAAGTTTTTCACTGGTTGGGAAATATCGGCATCGGTAGTGTTGTCACCCAAAATCACCGTAATCGGGCCGTTGTCGGCAAAATCCTGGGCATACCTTAGAGCATCAGCAATCCCTTTGGAGCCGCCTACTTGGTAAGCATATTCCAAATGATGAATGCCAAACTCTTTGCCGTTTTTTAACATGTTGATAAATTGGCCGGCGTGAATATCGCCGGAAACTATCAGAATATCCTTAATGCCGGCATTAACCAAAGTTTTAATCGGGTAATAAATCATCGGCTGATCATAGACAGGCAGTAAGTGTTTGTTAGTAGCCAGAGTTAACGGGTGAAGCCGCGTACCTTTGCCGCCGGCGAGAATAATCCCTTTCATAATCTCCTTTTAAGCCCGAAGGCTGATAAATATTAAAACAGTTGTTGCCAGCAAGCCAATGGCAAAATATTCCAAAACCACCGGCCAATAAAGGGTTTTATTTCTCCAGTGAGTAATAATTCCCCAGATAAGATAACTTATTCCCATTAATACAGCCAGGATTAACCGGAAAGAGACAAATTTAAAGAATACTAAACTTAATATTCCCAGCCAAACAAATAAAATTAAATAAGACATATTAAAGCACCAGCCCCGGCTGAATGCCCAGGAGCAAGACTAATAGTATACCTAAAAATATTAAATGAGCCAAGCCTTTGCCGGAAAGCCGGACAATTTTCTTTTTGCTAATAATAATACTGTCAATAACAACAATTGATAACAAAATAATGGTTAAGCTAATCGAGATAGATTTAGTTAAGTGAAAAGGGCTAATTAGGGGTGTGGATTTTATTTCCGCCAGCACTGCTTCGGATGCTTGGCTGATTTCGCCGGTTGGTTCAGGCAGAAGACTGCCGACTTGAGTGCCAAATAACTGCACCACTAAGGTTGTTTCCTGCCCCTGGAACATATCCTGAACCACGGCTATGCCGGTTTCCCGGTAGCGGGAAGACAAGATGTTATCTTTATGCGTCGGCGAATTCATCCAGGCGGTGATCACCGCATTGGAATCAAAAAAGTCCCGGGCTAAATTCTCCCCGGCATAAAGATAGCGGTAATTAACATTTTTAAAAAAAGTCCAGGGGGTTAACCCTGCCGGTGAAGTATGGGCCCAGTAATTATGGGCAATCATGTCAGCGGCTTTGGCTTGGGCGGCCTGACTTAAAACCGGGTTAATTGTTAATAAATTCAGACCTTGGCTCTGCCGTTCTTGGTTGGTTAAATTCACTACTTCTTCCGCCGTGACAGTGGAAGTAATGCCTAAAACTCCGGGCAGTTTCCGACCTAAAAAAGTAAAGAGAAGCTGGCTAATCATGATAATCAGCATGAAAACACTCAAAGAAGACAGATGGAGGGTTTTGGCTTTATAGTTATTTGAGGCCTGAGGAGTAAATAAATGGGCCAAAATATTGGTCATGGAAACATTCTACCTGAGCCGGCGGCGTTTGTACAAGAAGCGACCAAACCAACCCAATGGAAAAATTGAGAATAACCATAACCACCAACGATAATATTGTTTGCCTTGAACCGAACCGGAATCCGGCAAAGATAATGCCGCTGACGGAGTAGCTTCACCTAAAACTCCGGGTAAAAATCCCGGAGCGACTGCTGGTGCTCCCGGAACTCCCGTAATTACCCCTGAAGTTATTGGTCCAACAAAATCACCCGGCATACAACCATTCCCCGCTCTTAGCCAAAACCAGTAAGTGCCGCTACCCAAACCGGAAACAACATAAGAAGCAGCTGTGCCAATATTAGGATTCCCCCATTTAGGCGAATCGGAATTGTCACTGTAGGCAATCAAAAAATAAGTATAAGGTAAAGCTGGTGATGTCCACGATAAACTTACCTCGCCTGCCCCTGGTCCGGCAACGGCGCTAAAACCAGTTGGTATCCCTGGTTCAGCATCATTACAGACCGGCGCAGACACACCCGCTCCCAAAACCGTTCCGCCGTCTGAAGCTGGTGCCGGAGTAGAAATTGGTTCTTCCCAAAAACCCAAAGTCAAATCAAAAACTGTTTCTATATTTTGATAATTATCATCAGTATCAAAAGACATAAAAACTGTAAAATTATAATCAAGATTTGCCCCAGGTTCAAAAATACCCATTCCAATTTTTTCCAGGCCATAAAAATCGGCCCCCGACCCGCTCCAAATTTCTGTAGTTCCTCCAATAATAGTGATATGCATTACCTCTTCCAAAATGCTTTCCGGGGAAGTTCTTTCTCCTTTAATTGCCATTTCCCGCGTTTCCGGAGCGGAGTTTTTCAGATTAAGCGTTTTGGTGATGGACTTTCCCGGATACCAATAACCATCAAGACTATCGCTAAAAAACGGGTCCACGCCGGTTTTTGAACAAGCCGTTGGCGCCGCCGGACAGTCTATATTCAAATCGGCTGCCAGTGCTAAAGTGGGGAAAAGCAAACTGAAAGAAAAAAACAAAAGTGTTAGTTTCATGGTTTTTCTGTTTCAGCTGATGATGAAGCTGATGGCGGTTCAATAATAACAGCTGACTCAGTGGCGATCTCCGACAGAGGTTCCGGTGATGGTTCCGGAGCAATAATTGAAGCAGAAGGAGAAGCTGACTCAGTGGCAATCTCCGGCAGAGGCACAGACGATGGTTCGGGAGCAACAATGAGAGTGGATTGCGATAAATTCTCAACACCCGGCGTGCCTTTTTCCACGGCGCCAATATCCCAATAAGAATGCATTAAGGCCGAATCGTCAAAGATCGTATGCCAGGAACTGGCTTGAGCGCCATCGCCCGGAGTATTATCCCGTTCCATAGAATAATAAATATCGGTTCCTGACTGGCCGGCGGCCGGTGCGCCTAAACCGTTATCAGCAGTATCAATAATATTGGCGCCGCTGTCTTGAAGAATATATTGAGCGTTGGTATTAACTAAAACTAAATTGCTATCGACTAAATCAGGCTCAACATTAATTTTAGAACCGGCTTGATCAAAATGAGAAATTAAAAAGTAACCGTGAGGCAGAATAGTTTTTCCGGCCGGAATAGAAACATTGGCCACTGACCAATCGGATAAATCAATTTCTCTGTCAGTCATATTTCTTAATTCCAAATATTGATCAGCGCTTGATCCGGAAGTACCCATCCACATTAGTTCATTAATTACCACATCGCCGGGGTTGATATCCGGATCGCTGTCCGGATCGGTTGGGTCCATGGTGGTATCACTACTGACGTTGGAAATCTCCGACCAATTCAAAGCCGCATCGGCTGATTTAATCGCAAAATAATAAGTAGAATTAGAATTAAGACCGGAAACTTCGAATGATTGAAATCCGCCTGCCGGGCGCGGGGCCGGCGGATTAAGTACCGGAGTGGCGGCGGCAAAATCAGTATCATCTAAAATCGGCGTTAAGGCATAACGGATGTCATAAACAGTAATTTTATCCGGAACTGTCCAGCTTAAATTAACGGTTTGTTTGGAAATAGCCCAGGCAAACAAGTCTGTAATCGCCTCCGGTTTTTGCGCATCTTTAACTAATCTTCTGGTGTTAATTCCTTCAATGTTGCCAACAGTATCAACACTGTAATAGCGGACTAAAGTGCTGCCGGTGACGGCGCTAAGATCAAAGGCGGTACCGTTAATAAACGGACCGCCGTCAAAACTGTAATAGGTTTCGGCCGACTCATTGGCGGTTAAAGTAAAACTGTCATTATTAGCGACGGCCTCAGCAGTAGAAACATCGTCGATATAAACCCAGGATTGATTAAGTTCGTCATTGGTATTGCCGGAGTAAAAAATTATTTCCAAAACCGGGTCAGGAATCTGACTAATATCAAAGCTCAGCTGAGTCCAGCCAGAGGAATTAGGGCTGTCAAAATTTTCAATATCGGCGGCGGAAAGATAAAAGACATTGTAATCATTAAGCCTGACAACTATACCGGGATCGTCGTTAAAAGAATCATAAGAGAAAAAATTGTAATAAAACGAAAGATTTTTAGCGCCCGGTTGAATTTGTTGAGTTAACTTATTTTCCCAAATCTCGCTGCCATCATCGGTGGTGTGGCCGACCCTGACCATATAAGCACCAGAGTACGGATCAGTGAAACCATCGCCGCCCTGAATGACCACCTCGCCTTGCCTGTCCCAATTGGCTATCCCGGATTCAAAGCCGCCGTTTAAAACTTTTTCGTTAATATTTTTACCATTAAAACTTAAAGTTGTCACCGGCGTTATGTTATCAACTGTTACCTTCCAAACCTCGGACCAGGGAGAACAATTATTTAATGAATCACAGGCCTTAACCCTCCACCAATATACTCCATCAGGCATTCCCGGAGCGGGAATATTGGAATTTGAAAGATGGCCTGACTCATAAGCTAAAGGTGAAAATCCAGGATTGTCAGCATTTTGATAAATATAATAAACAGGATTGCTGATATCATCGGTGACATCGGTCCAGTCCATCACTAATCCCGAAGTGTTAACATAAGAATTATTAGTTGGAGAGATTAAATCGGGAATTGGCGGCGGAGTCCAGTCGCCAGTTGAAATTTGTTGATTTGTAGAAAAAACCGTATCACTAAAAACAGCTGATGAAATAGCAAATTTATTTGGAAGAAATAAGGTAATTAATGCTAATAGAGTAACAACTTTTGATTTCTTTCTCATCTTTTTAATTTCCGAATAAATTACTTGTGCTTCACCTAAAGCAATAACGACTAACGGTAATGCAATTAATAAAATTACTCCTAATTTAGTTTTTGCAAAACTAATAACATAACCTAAAAACGGAACGCTAAAAATTGCTTTTCCCCAAATTGATTCCTTTGGTACAACCCAAAGATCCGAGGCAGTGTTAGCATCTCCTTTGGTTATATAAACAGTTCTGCCTTTACTTTTATCTTCCCCAACAACACGATGAGTGACGTTTTCCTGCGGTTTTCCTGGTCTTTTGAAAGTAACTATGTTTCCTTTTTTAATATCGTTAAACCCACGTTTAACAAAAATAATCGAACCTTCAAGAATAGTTGGATTCATGCTGCCGGAAAGAACGATATACGGTTTAATCGGCGTACGAAGGGGTAAAAGTGTTAATAAAGAAAGGCTGGCTAACCCTAAAATCACAAAAAAGGCCGCCATCTTTATAATGGGCAAAACTTTCTGAATTTTGTTTCTTACTATTTTAATTTTTTCCATACACAGCTTTACAGGAAGCCAAAGTTTCCTTTGGCTTCCGAAAAACCAATCATCCAAGAGATGATTATGGTTGTTGACCGGTAACGGTTAAGGTAAACGTTACTGTTCTGCCTTGCCAGTCATTGGTAGCTGTGTTCAATAGCTTTGCAGCTATTTTATAATTTTTGTAATTACCAATAAGTGGCACGATACTGCTATTAAAACTTTTTTGTGCTGTTTTCCAATCTGCCAAAGAAATCCATCCTGATCCATCTGCCGGCGATGAGCCGTCTTCATAGACTGCTATTTCTAATTGAGTTTCATCAGCTCCCGCGCCTGTAACAGCCGTGATCTGACCAGAAGTATTAAAATTCAATCCAGGCGTACTATTGTTCCAAAGAGAAAATGAATAACCATTCTTTTCTCCTCCTGGAATAAGATCAGCAAGCACCATGGAAGATGCCCCGGTACTTGTGTTCCAATTACCTCCTGAATTTGTGCTTACTTGCAAATCTGCTGTTCCGGTCAGAACTTGATTGTTAGTAACTGTAACTGTGTCAGACCAGGTAGCAAATGTTGTATAGGCTGCAAGCGACAAAGCAGTAACTAAAATCGCTAAAGATAATAAAATCCTTTTCATTATTTTTCACCCCCTTTATAAAAAAAACCGGCCCTTTAAGGTCGGCTTAATTAATTTTTTGGAATAATTGATAAAATCGGGCGGCAGGCATATTCAAAAATTATAAAGATAGTTAATTGGGTTTGTCAAATAATTGAAATTTTTTATCGCCCATAAAGCCATTTATTTCCGGCCGGATGATAGTTTGATTAATTAAAGTGGCGGGGTAAATCGTGTAATCGCCGTAAGTTTGGTTGATTTGGTCCATGGTTTGTAAAATTATCTCCTGTTTTTGATCGTTTAGAAATAAAGGCCGGGGTAAATATTTTTTCCTGGTCAATAAACTGACCCAAACACCGGCAAAACGGACTGAATGGGACCAATGCCAGCGGTTGTATATAGTGTAGAGCTGATTAAAGATCTGCTGATTATTGTCAGTAAACGACTTTCTAGTCACATAGTTTGATTGATTAAAGTTATCGCCGCGCAAGCTTAAACCAAACTGGCGGCCGACTAAACCCATCCGTCTTAATTTAAAACAAGCTTCTTCAACCAAGTTTCTGATTAAGGCTTTAATAATAAGCGGGTCGCGGGTGTTTTTAAATAAAGTGTAGGTGCGGGAAACTGATTTGGGATCAGACAACTGATCCGGGGTAATTAAAGAACTGTTATCTTCTCCCCGGGCCAAACGTTTTAACTGAAAGGCCCAAAAAGGACCAAACTCTGCCTGCAAAACTGAATCGGGGGCAGATAAAATTTGCGGCAAGGAATTAATCCCCACTAGTTTTAATCTTTGCGTCAATCTCCGGCCAATACCGCAAACATCTTCAAAGTTGGCGCTGTTTAAAACTTCTGCTTGATTTTCATCATTGATGATAAAAAAATTCTTTCTTAAAGCCAAACTGGAGGCCAACTTGGCCAAAAACTTGTTTTTGGCAATGCCGATGGAAACCCCTAAACACTCGCCTAATTGTTCCTGAACAGCAGACTGAATTTTTTTAGCCAGATTAACCGGGCCACCGAAAAACACGGCTATCCAGGTCGCATCCAAAAAAACTTCATCCAAAGAAAAAACTTCAACCACATCACTGAATTGATTCATCAGCTTAATAAACCGCCGGGTAAAAAACTCGTATTGGGGAAAGTCGGCCGGGACTAAAGTTATTTGAGGACATAAAGTTCTTACCTGGCTTAAATTCATGCCGGTTTTAACGCCAAATTTTTTAGCTTCATCGGAGCTGGCAATAACGCAGGTGCGGCCAAGAGCTTTGATAATCCCGACTGGTTTTCCCCTTAGAAAAGGTTGGTTCTGCTGGGCCACACTGGCAAAAAAACTGTTTAAATCAACATGAAAAATGAGCGGATCCATTATCTTTATTAAGGACGAATAAAATACGAATGTCAAGTAATAAAAACACCCCCGCAAATGCGGGGATGAAAAATACTTTTTTTGCAAAAAAAATTACATTTGCGAACTATCCTCAGCTGGTTGATCAGCAACCGGCGGAACGGCCATAGGATCAGCGGCCGGGGTCGGTGTTTCTGCTGCCGGCATATCATCACCAGGCAAGGTTGGTTCTGCTACAGGTTCCGGAGCAACCGGCGGCATGCCTGTAGGCATATCACTAGCCGGAGCGGCTGGGGCAACCGGGTCAGTTACCGGGGTAGCCGGATCAGCGGCAGGCATAACCGGATCTACGGGATTTTGAGTAGTAGTATCATCAATCATTTTGATTCACCCCCTTTTTTTAAAAACTTATATATTCCACTATATTATGAAAAAATATTGTTTGGCAAGCTGAAAAACTGTTTAACCTGAGCCAGGGCCTGGGAATTTAAACCAAGATCATGAAGCTGTTTATCGCTGAGAACGGCTAAATCACGGCATAAAACCAGATTATTTTGATAAAGCAGTCGGCGATCTTGATTATCTAAAAAGGTTAAACAAGTTAAGGGATGAATCTTGTTGGTTTGAATTAAAGTTTCTAAACCGGCAGTAGCGGGATAACGCCAAGCGAGCAGTTTGATTCCCCGGCAAAGACCATATTTGATGGCAGTGGAGGTCAACTTGGTGTTGGTAACTAACCAAGCCTGATGAAATTGGTCGCTTAAGTCTTCGAATTTGGCTTGAATGCCAAGAGCGTCTTTGGAATGAGTTTTAGTACCGGGCCTGTTATGAAATTTACATTCAATCAAGTACTGCTTTTGATCTTTATTGGCGACGACGTCGATTTCATGATCAATGCATTTACCTTTCATGAAGATATTGGTTTGAGTTTTAAACCCCAGGTAATCTAAAAGCCGGGCAATAAACTTTTCAAACGGGTAGCCGGAAGGGCCCAGCTGCATCAAAGCATCTTTTAAAGAATACTGATATCCCTGACCGGCCTGATATTGATTTAATAAATCAAAGACCTGCTTATAAATTGCCCGGGTAGTGATGCCATCGTGCAGTTGGCCAATTAACTGCGCTAAAATTTTATCAATTACTTGGGGCTTGGCGCCGGCGCGCTTTAAAGACCGGCGGATTTTATCTTCGGAAAAAGGTTCAAGCAGTCCTGAGGCTTTCTTTACCTTAATGTTCATAAAAACATTATAAATTATATTTCTGTTAAAATCAGGAATATGAAAGTTTCGGCAATCGTACCGTGTTATAACGAGAAAAAGACAGTTAAAGGAGTAGTGGAAGTCTTGTTAAAAAGTCAGTGGGTAGCGGAGGTGATTGTGGTTAACGACGGCTCAACCGATCAAAGTTTAAAAATCCTGAAAAGTTTTCAAACACAAATTAAGTTGATTGATTTAAAAAAAAATTACGGCAAAGGCAGGGTTTTAGCTGAAGGCATTAAATATGCCCAGGAGGAGCTAGTGATGTTTATTGATGCTGACTTGGTAAATTTAACTCAGGAAAATATCGCGGCTTTGTTAAAACCAATCATTAAGCATCACTATCGGGCAGTGATCGGGATAAGGAAAAAGGGCAAATTGCTGCCGGCGCCTTTTGCCAGATTAAGCGGGGAAAGAGTTTATTATAAAAAAGATTTATTGCCAATATTAGACAAAATGAGACAAACAAGATTTGGAGTAGAAGTCTTGTTAAACCATGCTTTTGAAAATATTCCGGTAAAAAAAATCACTTTGTTAAAACTGTATGGATTATATAAGCATGAAAAACGGACACCGGCCTTGGCAGTGAAAGAATATTTGGATGAAGGAGTGGAAATCGCCAAAGAACTGGCCAGGCAGGAAAAATTAAAAGCCGAGGATTTAAAGATTATTGCCAGATTGAAAAACGTTGCTTCAATTAAAGAGTTAAAAGAAATCACGGCCAAAATTTCCAATCTAAAAATAAGGGAATATCTACAAAAATATGTTTTGAAATATTTAGAAAAAGCCCGCAGGTGGTGGAATAAATGGTAAAATAGGCTTAAGCTCCCTTCGTCTAGTGGCCCAGGACGTGCGGTTCTCAACCTCAAAACAGGAGTTCGATTCTCCTAGGGAGCACAAAGGATTGATATATCAATCTACTACAAGGTTGGACCTTGAAGGTCGCTTGAAGCCTTAGTTAAATATTTATCTAAACCAGGCAGTTCCGTACTCTCTACTTCCTTATTTATCACAGTCAAGGCCCATCTCCTTTCAGTACTTTCACAAAGTTTTCTAATATCCCTCCCGCTCAAACCCTGACTATTATCTGCCAACACATTCAGCTCTTCTTGGCTCAAATGTTGAGCATAAGTTCCAAATATTCCTTTTCTTTCATCATGATTTGGCAAACTAAACTGAATTATGGTATCAAACCGGCTTAACAAGGCCGTGTCTAAATCATCTTTTCTGTTTGTGGCTCCAATTACCATGGTTTTTTTGCCTACTTCAAACCCATCAATTTCCCGCAAAAGCACTGATAAGACTCTTCTGGTGGCCTCATCAATATTGTTCTCTCTGGAGGTTGCTAATGAATCGATCTCATCCAGAAAGACCAAGCAATCACCTAATCTGGCTGCTTGTTTAAAAATCTCTGCCAGATTTCTCTCACTTTCTCCAAACCACTTGGTCATAATACTTTCCACCGGCACATAGATTAAGCTGGCTTTAACTTCTCCGGCAATAATTCTTGCCATAGTTGTTTTACCGGTTCCCGGAGGCCCGGAAAATAATACTGACCTGGGCCTATTAGTCTCATATTTTTTTCTAGTTCCTCTGGCAATCTCATCATAAACCTGGCTTTGCTCTAAAGGAAAAATAACTGTTTCTTTTACCAGCTGTTTGGCTTCTTCATATCCGGCTAAATAATCCCAGCCCAGAGCGACTTCTTTCTGAAAAACTTTCACTCCTAAGTTGGTTAACTCTTCTGTTGGATCAGTTGTATCTTCATGATCTTTTCCAGGAACGGCAACTTTATACGCCTCTATGATTGTTTCAATTTCTTCTGCCTTAAACTCTTTTTTGTTGAAAAATTTAATTGACTTACCAGAATACTCCATCTCTTGCAAACTAACATTTAAACCATTTATGTCTAGATTATAAAAACCAGTCATAAAACTGCTAAACTCAATCTTGCCTAAACGTTTATTTAACAAAATCATTAACGGAAATAAATCAGTATCTTTCCCTAGTGTAAATCCTACCGAGCTGATATCCTTATCTATATAATATTCGATTTCGGGAAAATCTCTATTGCCTGCTTTTTCTTTATACTTTTCTACTTCTCTTTCTATCACCTCTTTAGCATCATAAAAAGCCAGTTCTTTTTTCCCTAAAACCTCTTCTTCAGGCGGACCTGCAGATTTTTTAAATATACTTAATAATTCTTTCATAAAAAAATCTGTTCTTTAATAATAAAAAAACAGATAGACTATTATATCAGCCTTCGTCAACTAAGTTTGGTATCTATCTATATTCAACAATTAGGACTATAATCAGTTATGAACAATTTTAATCGAGGTGGTAGACCAGGCGGAAGAAGAGATTTCCGGGACAGACCGGAGATGCATGACGCTATCTGTGATAAGTGCGGCGCCAAATGCCAAGTGCCTTTTAGGCCCAGCGGTGATAAACCAATTTTTTGCAATAATTGTTTCGACCGCAAAGGCGGCGGAGATGACCGGCCGAGGAGAGCGGATAGACCGACTATGCACCAAGCTATCTGTGATAAGTGCGGCGCCAAATGCCAAGTGCCTTTTAGGCCCAGCGGTGATAAACCAATTTTTTGCAATAATTGTTTCGACCGCAAAGGCGGCGGAGATGACCGGCCGAGGAGAGCGGATAATAACCAGCAGTTAAAAGAGCAGCTGGATAATATTGAGGCTAAATTGGATAAAATTTTAGCCAGCTTGACAGTGACTAAACCAGCCAAGGAAGCAATCAAGAAAAAGAAAAGTAAAGCTTAAATGCGTATTGATTTTAGTTTTGAGTAGTATATAATCCATGCTTGTACAACTTCAGATTGCCCGGTGAGGCTATTTTTTGTATATGAACCAGCAAGATGTGTATGTAACCGGTGAGGGTTTGAAAGAGCTGAAAGAAGAGCTCAGGGTTTTAGCGGAGCAAAAGCGGCCGGCGCTGATTGAGAGGGTAGCGACTGCGAGAGGTCATGGGGATTTAACAGAGAACAGCGAGTATACGGCCGCCAGAGAAGATTTGGCTTTTGTGGAGGGCAGAATTGAAGAAAT
>CAZDQA010000018.1:0-8653 GCA_964507605.1 uncultured Pseudomonadales bacterium
CCGTCGCCGCAGCCAATGTCTAAGATTTTTTGCTGAGGGTTTTGAGGAATTAACTTAATCACCTGCTGATAGCGAGCGGCTACAAAGGCGTTGAATTGAAAAAGATTGCGGCTAATCTGCTGCCAATGATAATCATGACCCCGAGTTTGATATTTATTAAAATTTATAGAAGACATGTTTGAACTTACGAGATTTTTTGGCTGAGAAGTGTTTGTTGATAAATATCTTCAAAGGCTGTCTTTTTTTCAGCAATGATTAGAAAATTAAAACTAAAAAGGGGCGGGTATTGTTTAGCCAAGAAACCGGAAATTACATCAAATAATTTCCAGATACCTCTATGACTGATTTGGTCGGCAACCGGAGGACCAAAACCAACAACTTTCTTAAGAATAAACCCGTTATCCTGTAATAGTTTTTTAAATGAATTGACAGTAAATAGTCGTTGATGAGTCATATCTAAAATACCTCTTTTGCCATAATTGAACCAACCGATTAGGTGAGTAATTCTCATAATAAAATAGCCAATGTTGGCAGTGGAAGCGTATAAGGTGCCACCGGACTTTAAGATATTGTTAATTTTCTTAATGGCTGCCTCAGGATTATTTAAGTGTTCGATAATATCTAAGGCGATAACTTTATTAAATGATTTATTCCCCAGACTTTTGTCGAAGTCTTGATTTAAATCTAATCCGAGACTTGTAACATTTTTTATTGTTTTTGGAGGAATTAAATCAACAGCAGTAATTTGCTTAACTTTTGGGGCAATTTTAGAAGCTAAAATACCGTCGCTAGCCCCAAGGTCAATAACCATATCAGACTTTTTCCAAGGTAAATGATTAATGATATAAAAGTGAAGTGAGTTCTGACTTTTTTTAAAACTATAAACCCTTTCTCTTGGTTGTTGGATATCAAAGTTCGGCTGATACCAAAGTCCCATTTTATGGAGTCGAAACTGCAGATTGGAAATCAAGCAATCCTTGGCGTATTTTAAACCATTGACTCGGCAAATTTCGTCCCCATAGTGAGTCGGGATCGGAATTTCTTTTATTTTAAAATTGTTAGCTAAAAATTGAATAATAATATCCGTGTCAAAGTGGAAAACATCGCTATTCATTAAAAACGGTATTAATTTTAAAGCTTTGACTGAATAGGCTCGGTAACCGGAATGAAATTCAGATAAATTAGACTGCATGATTTTATTCTCAATCAACGTCAGTAATTGATTGCCGGCCCACTTATATAAAGGCATCCCACCCCTTAAGGCTTCATAACGATTAATCATTCTGGAACCGAATACTGCCGCTACTTGCGGATCGGCAAAACTCTTAATAATATCTGGCAAAAATTCAGGAGGATATTGGCCGTCGCCATGAAGCATAATGACATAGTCAAAACCTTGCTTAATCGCATAACTGTAACCAATTTTCTGATTTCCGCCATAACCTTGATTGAACGGCGTTCTCATGGCTTTAAAATTAGTAATGCCTAAGGATTTAGCTGATTTGATTGCCTTCTCAACGGTTTTATCTTTGGAAGAATCATCAATTAAATATATTTGAGCAAATCTGTTAACAATGTTTTTGGGGATTCTTTTTAGAACTTGGTCAATATGATTTTCTGCCTCATAAGCGATAATATAAAGAGCAATCTTTTTATCTTTTAAAACTTTGAGTGTTTGGTCCATAGTAAATTAACAAAGTATTCTATATCCGTAAGTTTGAGCAGTTTAAATATAAATAAGTATAGCAGATAAATTAAGACTGCCAAAACACTTCCGCTTAGTTTTATCAGAAGACCGGTCTGGAAGTAGGTAAAAATTAAGTTTGCAAAACCCCCTAATAAAACCGCCGGAAATAAAAAATGAAATACCTTTGGGAAAAAGGAGATATTGAGCTGTTTTTTAACCAGGATAAGACTCCAAACCCCGGTAATAAACCAAGTAATTAAACTCACCAAGACAGCCCCAGTAGATCCAAGACCTAAACCACCAGATTGAGACATAAAATAAAAACTTAAAATTACGGTTAAGAGCAAACCGACAAGATTTACTTTTATCAGAGATTTATGTTTTTTTGTGGCATAAAGAATGTAGCTATAAGGATTAACCAGCATGAGAATAAACATACCTAGAAGCAATAAATTAAATGCCGGGATAGCCGGCAGAAATTCCTGACCTAAAATAAATAGAATGATTTCCCTTCTTAATAAGAACGAGAAAATAAAGATCGGGATAAAAATTATAAGCAAGTATTTTAGGCTTAAATTGGCGTAGTTTTGAATAGATTTTAAGTCTTGTTT
This sequence comes from uncultured Pseudomonadales bacterium, assembly GCA_964507605.1. Classification (GTDB taxonomy): domain Bacteria; phylum Patescibacteriota; class Microgenomatia; order UBA1400; family CG1-02-47-37; genus CAZYUF01. The sequence goes on from CAZDQA010000018.1 coordinate 2,299, forward strand.
TTGGAAAAGGGAAGAGATTTTAGGGAAAAAATAGATCATGATCGCCCCAAAAAGAGTTTTGATATATCCAGTGAGATTGACTGAAGCAGCATAATAACCAACCTCCTTCGCTGAATGGAAAGATTTAAGTAAAATGGTGATAATATTTGTTTGAAGGTAAGAAATAGGCACAATGACAAAAAAGGGCAAACTGTAAATAAGATATTTTTTTGCCAGTTTTGAGGAAAAAGTTAAGGGGAAAAGATGACGGATAAGCCAAAAAGACAAGATCATCAGAACCAAGCCCTCAATTAAAAATGTCAGGCTGTAACCAAAAACATTAGTCAGTTTAAGTCCTAAAATTATTACTGCCGTCAGCTTAACAATTTTGGCAATTAATCTGGAAACATTTTGAGGAATCGATTGCTGTAGCCCTTCAAAGGTAATAAAAACAGCTTCGGAAAACCGACTGATCATTTCGTAAAGCAAAACGATAACAAAAATGCCTTTAAACTGACCGGGGTCTAAGCTAGCGATGAATAAACCAATCGCTCCGGCTACCACCAATAAAATTAGTTTTAATCTTAAAAAAGTGCCTAAGGTCTTTTTGGCAGAATTTAAAGCCGCTGTGAAGTGAATATGTGCCTGGGAAAAGCCCAAGTCAGAAAAAGCAAAGACTATTCCGGTTAGAGCCAAAACATAAGCCAAGTGGCCAAGAATATTGGGGCCGAAAAATCTGGCAGATAAAGACAGGCTTAAAAAACCAATCAAAGATCCGAGCAGTGTCAGAATAATTTGAATTAAGACATTACGACCAATCATCTAAGGTATTATATCCTAGCTATTTAATGGATAAAATGGTATATTTTCTCTTATGAAAAAGGCATTAATAACCGGAGTGACCGGACAGGATGGTTCCTATCTGTCTGAATTGTTACTGGAAAAAGGCTATCAGGTCTACGGTCTGCAAAGACGAACCAGTTGGCCCAATACTTATCGAATTGATCATATTTATGATAATCCAAAGTTTCCAAATTTTATTACTGTCTACGGAGATTTGTCTGAAAGCTCCAATATAAATCGAATTATCACAAAAATAAAACCGGATGAAGTTTATAATTTGGGCGCACAAAGCCATGTCGGTATCAGCTTTGATGTCCCGGAATATACCGCCAATGTTACCGGTTTAGCACCTTTAAGAATCTTGGACGCCCTGCGGGACCTGAAAATCCGCTGCCGTTATTACCAAGCCAGTTCCTCGGAAATGTTTGGCAAAGTTTTAGAAATTCCTCAAAATGAAACCACATCATTTAATCCTCAATCACCTTACGCCATGTCAAAAATATTTGCTTATTATACGACCAAAATCTACCGAAACAGCTATCATATCTTTGCTTCTAATGGGATTCTGTTTAATCATGAATCTCCTCGAAGAGGCGTTAATTTTGTGACCAGGAAAATTACTCAAGGGTTGACGCGAATTAAAGCCGGCATTTTAGAAAACTTAAAATTGGGAAATTTAGATGCTGAAAGAGATTGGGGTTATGCTAAGGATTATGTTGAGGCTATCTGGAAAATAATTCAATATAAAAGGGCTGATGATTTTGTGATTGCCACCGGAGAAAGTCATTCTGTACGGGAATTTGTAGAAGCCGCCGCCAGCTGCCTGGGTATGAAGATTGCCTGGAAAGGAAAAGGAGTAAACGAACAAGGTATTGACCGAAAAACCGAAAAAGTAATTGTTAAAGTTGATCCGCGGTATTTCAGAAAGGCAGAAGTTGAATGTCTGCTGGGAGACTCGACAAAGGCAAAGAAAATATTGGGCTGGAAACCAAAAACCTCCTTTAAACAGCTTGTGGAAATTATGGTTAAAGCTGACTACGATCAAGCAAAACGGGAAGCTAAGGAAGGCAAAGAAATTGAAGTCCATCAAAAATTAATAATTTAATTAATATGCAAAAAATAGTCTATAAAGGCATATTGCTCGGGATAAAAATTGATAAAATTGCCAAGGGGTCTAATCCAATTACAGATCCGCAAGAATTTGTTCAGGTGGTGACTTTAAAACATTCAAAAGGTCAATATCTTAAAGCCCACACGCATACACCAAAACTGCGCCGGACCGCCAAACTCCAGGAATGCATGATTGTCAAAAAAGGCAAGGTTAAGCTTGATCTATACAACCCTGATAAAAAGTTAGTAAAAATAATTCACCTGAATTCAGGACAGGGCTATATTTCTTTAAACGGGGGCATTGGGATTCACATTTTGAAAGATGCAGAAATTATTGAAGTAAAAAACGGGCCCTTTAAAGAAGATAAAGTCCTTATTTAAATGAAACAAGAATTTATTAACCAGATGGAGCCAAGCTTTGATAAGGCAGAAGTTGATGCCCTTAATAATTATTTTAAAAGTGACGGCTGGGGTGGTGAATATATAAAAACCGAAGAACTGGAAAGTATGATTGCTAAGTTTACCGGATCTAAATATTGCTCAATGAATTCTAATGGAACAATCAGTCTGATAATGGCTTTGTTGGCATTAAATTTACAACAAGGTGACGAGATATTGGTACCGGACATAACGATGATTGCTTCGCCTAACGCGGCGATCATCCTGGGAATTAAGCCCGTGCTTGTAGATATCGAGGAAGAAACTCTTTGTCTGGATTTAAAAAAGGCAGAAAAATTACTAACCCCAAAAACTAAGGCATTAATGTATGTCCCATTTAACGGCCGAAGCGGGAACATGAAGCTGGTGGTTGATTTCTGTATAAAGCACCGACTTTATCTGATTGAAGATGCGGCTCAAGCTTTAGGCAGTTATTGGCAGGGAAAACATTTAGGCACTTTCGGTCAAATCGGCAGTTTTTCCTTTAGTGTTCCCAAAATTATTACTACCGGTCAGGGCGGAGCTTTAATCACTGATAATAAAAAACTTCATGAAAAAATAGAAAAAATTAAGGATTTCGGCCGGATCAGGGGTGGAATCGACATTCATAACGACTGGGGCTGGAATTTTAAATTCAGCGATTTTCTGGCAGTTATCGGCATTGCCCAAATGAAAAAATTGCACCAAAGAATTAAGAGAAAGAGGGCAATTTACCAACGTTATTACTTTAATCTAAAACAAGTGAAACAAATCCATTTTGTGCCGACTAACCTTGAACAAACAACCCCCTGGTTTATTGATATCTATGTTAGTCAACCGAATAAACTGTCAGACTATCTTAAAAAACAAGGTGTCGGTTCCCGACCAATTTATCCGGCAATCCACACGCAAAAAATTTACAAAAGCAAGTATCGCGACTCAATCTTCCCTGTCAGCACGAAGGTTGGCCGCCAAGGCCTGTGGCTGCCGTCATCGATCAAATTAACTGATGCTCAAATTGACAAAATTTGTGAACAGATTATTCAATTTTATAAAAAATAATGATTACGACATTAATTATTCCCACGAAAAACGAAGAAGGCTCAATAGGCAAAGTCTTAAAAGAAATTCCCAAAAATTTAATCCAACAGATTATAGTTGTTGATGGTCACTCTCAAGATGGAACAATAGAAGAAATTAAAAAAAATTTAAGAAAAGGCAAAGATAAATTAATCATTCAAAAATCTAAAGGATACGGAGGTGCTTTTATCGAAGGCTTTAAACAAGTTAGAGGAGAGGTGATTATTATGATGGATGCAGATGGTTCTCATAACCCAAAAGATATTCCATTTTTGCTAAAAAAAATAAAAGGTGGTTATGAATACGTTATGGCTTCTCGTTATACCAGCGGGGCCAAAAGCTATGATGATACCTTTATTAGATGGCTCGGAAATAAAGTTTTTACCTTACTAACCAATATTGTACATGGTACGCATGTAACAGATAGTCTTTATTTATATACGGCAATTACTAAAAAAGGGTTAAAAAAACTAAAATTAAGTTCTTTAGGATTTGAATTTTGCACGGAAATTTTAGTTAAGGCTCATAATGCCGGATTAAGGTTTGCCGAAGTGCCGGCGATCGAAAGAAAAAGATATCATGGTGACTCAAAAGTTAGTGCTCTGCTGGATGGACTAAGAATTTTGAAAATGATTTTCATGAAATATAATTAAATGTTTAGTAAGCCTGAAAACAAAAAATTTGAGAAGGTTTTTGACTCTGTTGCTACTAGATATGATAGAATTTCTAACTATTACGCAGTTTCTAGAAGAATTGATTTTTTAAAAAAATGGGCGAAAGGTAAATGTTTAGAAGTTGGGGCCGGATCTGGAGAAATGTCTAAGTCGTTATTGGATAAGCACGAAGTCGTGGCTACTGATATTTCCGGAGAAATGATTATACTAATTAAAAAAAAATTAGGAATTAAGGCATATATTTCAGATGCAGAAAAGCTACCTTTTAAGAATAATTCGTTTGATACAATAATCGCCGCGGAAATGATTTACTATCTTGACCGCCCGCAAAGATTTTTTCAAGAGGCCAGAAGAATTCTACAACCTAAAGGTAGATTATTAATTTCTTCTGCAAGTAAAGTGGCTGAATTATACGACAAATTTCGAGCTTTTTTAAGAAAATTAGGATTTACGGGAATGTATTTTGATGACCAAAATCGACAATTTATGAGCTCTAAGCAGATAAAAAACTTATTAAGGCAAGAAGGTTTCCAGATTAAGCAAATGGAAAGAACCATTATTCTGCCTTTTAAATTTTTTGATACTGTTAATAGATTTTTAGAAAAAACACCTTTAAAATATCTAAGTAGTTTTATTTATGTTTACGCTGAAAAACAAACTGGGAAAATATAGAAAGTTAATCGTCGGACTGATTTTATTATTGGCGGGAGTAATTTTTTTTCATAATATTACCAATTATCCGGCTGTAGGCGGATTTGATTATGAAAGAAGGACCGACTATTCAAAAATTATTAGTCAGGAATTCCGCTTACCCACTTACGAAGAAACATCAGAAGTTTACGACGCGCCAGCATTTTATTTTTTATCCGGATTATTTGCTCGGGGAATCGCTTCCCTTAATGGCAGCGAATTTTTAAACGCCTTAGCCAACATCCGTTTCTTGACTGCCGCTTTGGGATTGATTGCTTTTTACCTCTGGTACAAAATTCTTGTCTATTTTTATCCAAAGAATAAATCCTTAACGATTTTTTTTATATTATTCCTGGCTTCGATTCCGGTGTTTTATCGGGTTGGTTCGATGATTGTTTCCGAACTATTAACGGTCTTTAATACTGCGTTAACTTTTTATTTCTTTATTATTAAATTTTTACCTAAGCCAACAATTAAAAATAGTACTATTTTGGCACTATTACTTTCATTTGGATTACTAACCAGAATAACCTTTTTCTCAGTTATTTTTGCCGTGTTCATCGGGATAATAATTTATTTTTATGCCAATAAAAATGTTCTAAGAGGAATAAAACTTTTGTCATTAATATCCTTTATTGTTCTTTTAACTAACGGTTGGTTTTATCTAGGCAGACAACAAGGAAAACTACTTAATTTCGGCACGGTTAAAGAACTATACGACAAGGCCCCCAAACATGAACCTATCAGATTGGATTTTTACTACGATATCCCTTTTAAATTAATGATTAATTATCCAATCAGGCCATATTTATCTTATCCCAGCTATTTATTACCGATTTATTACAGTGATTTCTGGGGGGACTATTGGAATTATTTCGCCCAAAGACGTTTCGGGCCAGACGAGTTTCAAACAGCTAAAGTGAAGCGGCAAGTATATTCAGATGCCAGGAGAAAATATCTGGCTTGGCAAGTTCAGGTGAATTTAATTCCTACATTAATAATGATTGCTGGTTTTTCTTATCTCTTTTTTACCCGGCTAAGAGCTTTGATTAAAAGAAAGGGTGATGTTAAAACAATATCTGAATTTATTTTGACTTTAGCGGTAATTTTTATCTGGGGAAGTCTAGTGGCAATTGTAACTAAATACCCTGGGGGTGAAGGTGATTGGATTAAGGCTCCTTATAGTCTATTGATTGTTCCGATTTATATTTATTCCACTAGCGTATTTTTATTTACCTGGCTAAAAAAATACCCAATAGTATATTGGCCTTCTCTAGTTATTTTTTTGTTATCAATTATGAACAACTTTATTTTTAGTTGGTTTTAATAAGATAGACCAAAAAATCCCTGTTGCTATAGACAATTTGAAAATTAAGCATAGGGTGTTTACTGGTTACAATCAAGTACTGAAATGGATACTGTAACTGGATTTCAAGGAAATCTGATTCACGAAATTGAGAATAATTCTTTAAAGCTTCCATTTTTTCTTGCCATAATTTGGTATATTCCCAAGTATAAAAAACCACAGCGCCATCTTTCGAGTCACCGACAATGCTCCTTTG
>CAZDQA010000018.1:8753-13790 GCA_964507605.1 uncultured Pseudomonadales bacterium
TTCATTTCATAAGCGTATTTTGAAAAAAGTTTATCCTTTAGAACCAACCAAGCTGTGCCTAATAATGATAAAAATAATCCAAAATTGCCCCAGCTGGTCCAACGCCAAAGATGAGGAAAACTATAAGTGCCGCGGTCGCGTAAAGTCTCCAGCCAAGTTTGATTTTGATTTAAATTTATCAGAGCAAAAAGAGGAAGCTTTTTTTGCTTTTTAAGCCAAAGCCAGGCCCACAAAAGACCCACGGGTATTGGAATTGACAGATTGGTAAATGTGGCGGCAAGAATCAGGAAAAAACTAGATATGAATTTCTGACGCAGAATACAATTTAACGCAAGCAAGGACAACGCCAGGCTAAGGTCCCGACTAACAAAGTAAAATTGATGGGTCATATGGCCAATTTGAGCCGCCCATTTGGGGACAATAAACAGAAACGTGGCCAAAAAAGCGATCTCATGTTTTTTATAAATAGTTTTTGCTAATGAATAGATTGCCAAATAGAGCAGCCACAGGGTAATCAGATATAAGAGAAGATCGATTCCGGCTAAATCTAAACCGGATATTTTTTTAAGAAAAACGATAAAATAATTAAACGGAGAGTAAGCCCAATGCCCCTGGGAAAACATATAGTCATTTTGGTAAAGTGTTGGATTGAGAATTTTGTTGATATAAGGCAAATAAAAATCCTGATCGATAAAACCGAAGTAATAGCCGTGGATAAAAGGACTAATTAAAGTCAGCAAAGTTACGATTAAAAAATCTTTTATTTTCATAACTTTTTTAAGTATAAACCATAACCTTCATGAGGTTTATCGGGATTAATTTTAAAAATTGCCTGCAGATTGTTATTCAGATGCTTGAGAACTTCTTGTCGTTTTTTGGCACTTCTAGTTAAGTTTTCCCGACCCGGATTATTAACATAATCTATAAATAGCCAGCCGCCGGGATTTAGGTGTTTAACAAACTGCTTCACAATAATTAATGGGTCAGGCACGTGTTCGAGAACCTGTTTGCAAACAATCACATCAAAATTATCGTGAAGCGGCGGAATAACTGAATTGACTATTTTAAAACTAACATTGGATTTATCTTTAAAACGCCAGCGGCTAAATTTAAGTACGGGACAGTCAAGATCAATAATCTGATACTGCCACTTGGGAAATTTATTGATCAGCCAATGCGTGACCGGACCAACTCCACCGCCGTATTCGCATAATCTACCTTTAGGTTTTAAAACTAAGGCTAAGGCAATATCCAAGAAAACCTTATGGTGGTTAAAATATATCTGACGATAAACCCAATAGTCAGTTTCTGAATAAAAAGAGAAAATCTGCTTAATCTGTTGACGTAGCCTTTTTGTCCAAAGTTGAGCGGCTTGGGGGCGTTTTTGCTGATAGGCTTGAATAATTTTACTGGGGCTGATTTTAAAATATAGACTTAATTCCTGAGTCCAATTTGAAGTTGGTAAAAAATTATCTAATATTTTGAATAAATGATAATAAACAAGATTAAAAAGTCTTAATAAATTAACAATTGGTTTTAACATGACTGCAACAACTTAATTTCTTTCTGAACCATTTTTATAAGATCAAACTGCTCAATGACCAGCCGGCGGGCTTGTTGTCCCAATGTAAAATTTAATTTAGAATCGGACAACAATCGGTCTAATTGACGAGCTAACTGCTTTGGGTTAGCGCCTATCAGTCCGGTAATATTATTTTCTGTCATGTTGCCGATAAAAGGTGTAGTTAAACAAGCACAGCCTGAACTCAAAGCTTCAAGTAAAACTTTTACTTGACCTTCTATTATTGAGGTAAGACAGAAAACCGTTGCTTTTTGATACCAGGCAACTAATTGAGTGTAACTAACATTGGGAATAATTGTCAGGTTGACTTTGAGAACCTGACTTAAGTTTTGGAGTTTCTTTTGGAGCGGACCCATCCCGATAATCACTAGTTTAATTTTATCTTTAAATTTACTTAAACTAATGATTTTAATTAACTTTTGCTGATCTTTTTGGTTGACTAAACGCGCAACTGAAAGAACTAAATATTTTTTCCTGGGGTTTTTCCCAGGCTTAAATACCCGAGGGTCAACTGCATTATGAATGGAAATTGTTTGATAATCTTTAAGGCTGTTTTTATATGTAGTGATGATTTTATCGGCAAAATGAAGCACCAAGGGAACAATTAAAGAAAAAGCGAAAGTTAAAAGCGGCTGATGTTCAATTTCGGTAAAACGGACATAGTCATAACCATAAGTAACCACATAAGGTTTGCGAAAGAAAATTTTAGCAATGACGGCCGGCAAACCCCCAGGCGATTGAAAAACCCGGTTAACGTCAATAGTTTTAATGGTTTTAAAGTGAATAAAAGGCAAAATTAACTGATAGAGGAAAATCGGAATAAATTTTGGCTTAGGAACCAGCGTCACCCCCTTAGGTAAAGAGAATTTTTTACCAATATCGCCGTAAGTAAAAAGATAAATCTGATTAAATTTTTCTGAATACGGTTGCAAATAGTATTTAATCAGCCGTTCCAGTTGGCCGGTCTTGGTTTGTTTGGTTAAACTATCGCTTACTGAAAGAAATAGGCCTAAATTCATAACTTGATGATTTTTTTATAAAGATTTAAATGTGATTCTAAAATTTTATGGCGGTTAAAGCGGGTGCGTAATAAGTCTAAACTTTTTTGGGACAATAATGTTTGATTGTTGATAACCTTAACTATAGCCTGAGTGACTGCATTTGGTTTTTCCGGATCAACTAAGTAACCATTATCTTTAACCAGTTCCTTATTGCCGCCGCGGTCGGAGGCGACTATGGGCAAACCAAAGCTTAAAGCTTCCAGGCCGGCGCGGGATAAAGGCTCAGGCCAGCGGGAAAGAATTGCAAATACACCGGCTTCTTTATATAACTTTAAGGCTTGATCATGACTAACTTTGCCTAAATACTGGCAGTTATGGGGAAACTTAAGTTTAAAACTGGAATTAAGCGAGCCGGCAAAAATAAACTGATATTGAGGTAATTGTTCGGCGGCTTTAATTAAACAGTCCGTGCCTTTGCCGTAAGATAACTTGCCGACTGATAAAATAATATTCTGCCGGTTAGTTGATACTTTCTGTTTTTCCGGAGGCAGATTGTAAATAGAAACAACCTTTTTGACACCATTATCCTGATAAATTTTAGCTAACTGCGGGGAAACTGTAATTATTTGTTGACAGTGGTTCAAGAACCACTTTAATTTATACTGCCATAACTTAGCCAAAGTTAATTTCCATTTGGCTGTTTGACCATATCTTTGATGATATTCAGGAATTTCTTTATTTATATAGTAACTAAACCCACATTTTTTTTGCTGATGGGTAAAACAGAGAGCCAGGGGGCATAAAAATTTAAAGTCGCGCATCGTCGCCACTACCGGTTTTCTGGTTAACCAGCCGGCAATCACTGCCCCCGGTAAAATATACTTGCCGTGGACGTGTATTAAATCGGTCCGATATTTTTTGACGGCGCGGAAAATCTGCCAGGCAGAATAAATAAAATAAATCGGGTTATTAAACCATAAAGGGGAAAGCCCTTCCCCCGGCTGATTTTTCTTCCACTCCGGCGTTAGAATGGAAACTGTTTGCCCGCTTAAACGCAGACCTTCAGCTAAAGCCATCATACTAAATTCGGCTCCGGAGACCGCCCGCGACGGCGCGTATTCGTTAAGAAATAAGATTTTCATAGACTTTTAAGTGAGTTTGGATATTTTTCTCCCAGGTAAAATTAGCGCGGACAAATTTTTGGCCAGCCTCCCCCATTTTCTGGCATAATTGCGGCGATTTAATTAATTGAATTAGTTTGTCAACCCAATCGTTAACATCATTGGTCTTGGCGAGAAAACCGGTTTTACCATTTTGAATAATTTCTGGAATTGATGAATGATTATTACCGATTACTGGTATTCCAAAAGCGCCGGCTTCAGCTAAAGTCATGCCAAAGCCTTCTTTTAAAGACGGTAAAACGACCACGCTGGCTTGATGATATAAGGCCGGCTTTTGACTTTCAGGAACATAACCGGTAACTTTGACGTTTGGCCCGACTAATTTATTTTTTAAGGGGCCGTCACCGCAAAAAATCAACTGGACGTCCGGCCGATTTAATTTTCCCAGCACCTGAAGCAGAAATTTCGGGTTTTTGCGCGGTTTTAAACCGCCGACAAACATAATGGTAAAGCCTGTAGGTTTAATCCCCGGTTGAAAACGCTTATCTACACCCGGATAGGCAACGCTGATTTTTTCACCAGGGTAATTTAAGGTGTCAATAATATCCTGTTTAGTATTTTGACTAATACAAATAATGTGATCAAAGCTGTGAACTACTAAGCGATCAATAAAATGATTAAACCCAGACTCCAGATGCAAGTACGAAGCCACGATTGGCACTTGTGGATAAAGTTTTTTAAAAATAACCGCGGCCGGGCCGACAAAGTAAGGATTGTGGACGCGCAAGATAGCAAATTTTTCCTTCTGATAAGTTTTAATTAAGTAAGGCAGAACAAAGGCAGAGAAAATATGAGGCGGATACATGGACCGGATAGGAGCATAAGCAACGATTAAGTTTTGGTGCTTGTGATAAGGCCTATTTTTAGGCAGTAAGGAAAAGATCTTCACTCCTTGTTGGCAAAGACGGTTAATTACTTCCCGGTCATAAACTTCCCCGCCGGAGTTGCTTTCCGGCGATAAACCCAACTGGGGCGAACAAATAGAAATACTCATTAACTTATATTTTACCCTATAAAAATGATAATATTAAATCAGCCATGAAGAAGTTTATTATCCTGCTGATTTTATCTCTAATTTCCATCCTGCCTTTACTGCCTTCAGGTTTTTATAAAAGCCATGACGGAGAACTGCATTTAGCCAGAATTGCCGCCTATTCTCAGGCTTTAAAGCACGGTCAGTTTCCGGTCCGCTGGGCAGCGGGTTTAAATTATAACTATGGCTACCCGATTTTTAACTTTGTTTATCCTTTACCTTATTTGCTGGCCAGCGGGT
>CAZDQA010000019.1:0-13376 GCA_964507605.1 uncultured Pseudomonadales bacterium
CAGGCATTACCGGCCAGGACGGCTCGTATTTAGCCGATTTTTTACTTGCTAATCAATATCAGGTTGTCGGCTTGATCAGCAACAAGCTCAACATCGGTTTTCAAAATATTGCCTCTTTTCAGAATCAGTTGATTTTGGAATCCGGCGATTTGCTGGATAAAAGCTCTTTAGAAAAAATTATCATAAAATTTAAACCGGCGGAAATTTATAACTTAGCCAGTTTAACCTTTGTGCCGGATTCCTGGAACAAACCCACCTTAACTTTAGATATTAATACTTTGGGTACTTCGCGCTTACTGGAAGCGATCAGGGATTTTTCCCCGCAGACAAAATTTTATCAGGCCACTTCCGCCAAAATTTTCGGCTTGCCCAAAGAATCGCCTCAAACCGAAACCACCCCCTTAAATCCGGTTGATCCTTACAGTATCTCCAAAGCCGCCAGTCACTACTTGGTCCGGGATTTTAGAGATCATTTTGGAGTTTTTGCAGTTTCCGGAATTTTATATAATCATGAATCTGAACGCCGGGGAGAAGAATTTGTTACCCGCAAAATCACTCAAACTGCCGCCAAAATTAAACTGGGTTTAACCGACAAACTGACCTTGGGCAGTTTAGACTCCCGGCAGGACTGGGGCTATGCCCCCGACTATGTTGCCGCCATGTGGCTCATGCTTCAGCAATCTAAGCCGGATGATTATATTATTGCCTCCGGCGAGCTCCATTCAGTTAAAGATGTTTGTGTCATCGCTTTTTCTTATCTTCAGCTTGATTACCAAAACTTTGTGGTGACTGATAAAAAGTTTGTCCGTAAAACCGAGGCTTTGGAACCGGTCGGAAACGCCGCCAAAGCCAAAAAAGTTCTAGGATGGCAGCCCAAAGTAGATTTTAAAACTATGATTATTAAAATGGTGGAAAATGATTTACAATTACTCAAATGACTAAAAAAGTTTTAATCACCGGCATTACCGGTCAGGATGGCTCTTATCTGGCCGAGTTTTTGCTGAAAAAAAACTATCAGGTTTTTGGTATGACGCGGCGGACCAGTACCTCTAACTATGATCGGATTAAAGACATTGTTGACAAGATTACCTTAGTTTCCGGCGACCTGTTAGACCAGCACTCCATGACTAATGCGGTTAATGAAATCCAACCTGACGAAATTTACAACTTGGCCGCCCAGTCTTTTGTCCCGACTTCCTGGAGCCAGCCGGTTTTAACCGGTGAGTTTACCGCGCTCGGGGTTACCCGCTTGCTGGAAGCAGTCCGGCATGCCAAGCCGGATGTTAAATTTTATCAGGCGTCCAGTTCGGAAATGTTCGGCAAGGTTAGAGAAACTCCTCAAACGGAAAATACTTCATTTTACCCCCGTAGTCCTTATGGCGTCGCCAAAGTTTACGGCCATTGGATTACCGTTAACTACCGGGAATCCTATAATCTTTTTGCTGTTTCCGGCATTCTCTTTAATCACGAGTCGCCCCGGCGGGGTCTGGAATTTGTCACCCGCAAAATTTCCCATGCCGTTGCCCGGATTAAGCTGGGCAAGCAGGATAAGCTTTATCTGGGTAATTTAGAAGCTAAGCGGGACTGGGGTTATGCCCCTGATTATGTAGAAGCCATGTGGTTGATGCTCCAGCAGGACAAACCTGATGATTATGTCATTGCCACCGGTCAATCCTGGTCAGTTAAGGACTTTGTTCAAGCGGCTTTTGCCGCTGTTGGTCTGAATTGGCAGGACTATGTCGAAATCGATCAAAAATTAATCCGCCCGGCCGAAGTCGATGTTTTGGTCGGTAATGCTGCCAAAGCCAAAAAAATCCTCGGCTGGCAGCCAAAAACCAGTTTTCAGGAGATGATTAAAATCATGGTTGAAGCCGACCTCAAAATAGAGAAGGCGTCATGAAAGTTACCATCATTATCCCTACCTACAACGAAAGCAGTAATATTGGCCGGACTCTCGATAATTTAGAGCTGGAGTTTAAAAAAATTCCTCCCCGGCATCAGATGGAAATTTTGGTCATCGATGATAACTCTCCTGATGGTACCCAGGATATTGTTAAACAGAAAAAAAGTCAGTATGGCAACATTATTCTTTTGCCCAACCAAGAAAAAAAGGGTTTGGGTGCGGCTTATATCAAGGCTTTCAAGTTTGCCCTGGAAAAATTAGGCAGTGAGGTGGTTTTTGAGTACGATGCCGACGGTTCCCACCAGCCAAAATATATTCCCGGTATGGTCGAAGTTTTGGAGAAAGGCGCTGATGTCGTTGTCGGTTCCCGCTATATTCCCGGCGGCGGCATGCCGGCTGATTGGGGATTGCACCGCAAGCTGATTTCCTACTTTGGCAATCTTTTGGCCCGGTCGGTTTTATGGACCTGGCAGTACCAAGATATGACTTCCGGTTTCCGGGCGACCAAGACCAAGTTTTTAAAGCAGATTGATCTGGATAGCTTGCTCTCCAAACAGTTTGCCTACAAAATTCATCTGTATTATGCCTTACACCTTCTCAAGGCTAAAATTGTTGAGTACCCGATCGAGTTTATTGACCGCAACAAAGGTAAAAGCAAGTTTCCCAAAAACAATATTATTGACTCGTTAAGGGTTGTTTTTACCTTAAGATTAAGGCAAAGTGAAAAATTAATTAAAGTGATGATTGTCGGCGGTATCGGCACCGTCGTTCAACTGGTCTTTTTCAACCTTTTTCGCTTAAAGCTTAACCTCAGCTTAGCTCAAAATCTGGCGATTGAGTTGGCGGTTGTTTCCAACTTTACCGTTAATAATCTTTGGACCTTTAAAGACAAAAAATTTACCTTTTTAGACTTTAAACGATTAAGTTTTGGTTTTGTTAAATTTAATATTTTATCCCTTGGCTCAATTATTATTCAAAATCTTGTCCTTCTCGGCGGCATTAAATTACTGGGACAATCTTTCTTAATCGAAAATTTCCTAATTCTTACTGGTATCATTTTAGGGTTGATTTGGAACTATCTAATGTACACTAAAGTCGTGTGGAAAAAATAAAGAAATTTATTTACCAATATTGGTTAATTATTCTGCTGACTATCATCGGAGCGGTATTAAGGCTTTACCGGATTGAAGCTTCTTTGCAGTTTTTAGGCGATCAGGGACGGGATGTGATTGTTTTACGCAATCTGTGGGTAAAACATGATCTGCCTTTTATCGGTCCGGTTACTTCGGTTGGCAGTTTTTTCCTCGGTCCTTTGTACTATTATTTAATGGCCCCCTTTCTTTTATTAGCCAACTACAATCCGGTTGGTCCGGCTATCGCCACGGCTTTTATCGGCATTATCACTATTCCGGTTTTATATCTGATTACCCGATCGATGTTATCGGCATCTGCCGCCGCCATCACTTGTTTTTTATACGCCCTAGCGGCGATTCCGATTGAACAAACCCGGAGCGCCTGGAATCCCAACCCCATGCCTTTAGCTGGTTTAGGGATCGTTTTTGGTTTTTATCAGGCCCTAAAAACCAAGCAACCCCGCTGGTTATGGTTATCGGCTTTTTCTTTAGGGGCCGCCCTCCAGCTTCATTATATGATCGTCTTTTTAGGCCCGTTTATTTTGTGGCAAATAATCCTGGTCTTCAGGCAAAAATCTTTACGGCGATCTTTGTTTTATTGGTTTTTAATCATTATTTTATTGCTGTTTCCCTTAATTTTATTCGAACTGAAAAATAATTTTATCAATGTCCGCGGCCTGGTAGAATATTTAAGCAAAAACGATTATGCCCGGTTTAATCTGTGGCAGACTTTTAAAGATTTAACCGGCAGAAGCGAGCAAGCCATCGGTATGTTGCTGGGTTTTGGTGAAGCCTTCAGCCAGGTCAGAACTTGGATTACCCGGGCGATTTGGCTTCCGGCTTTTTATCTGCTTTTAAAAAAGCCCAAGTTGGGCTATCAAACCGTCTTTTTATGGTTATTTATCAGCATTATTGCCATTGCTTTTTACCGCGGCCGGATTCCTCCTTATTATTTGGCTTTTTTATTTCCGGCTGTCTTTATGCTGGTTGGGCAAATTTTATCCCAACTCAAGGGTAAACTCTGGCTGATAAATATTAGTTTTATCATTTTGTTTAGCTTATATAATTTTCCTAAAATCTATCAAGTTCTGACTTCCACTGGCAACTTGAACTCGGTGAAAATCACTGCCGGGTTTATTAAAAAAGATATCGACAAATTTGGTTATCAAAATTACAATTTAGTGCTTTTGGACGGTACCCGCGATTATCCGGCCCACAGTTTTCGCTATTTCTTAGAAGTTTTCGGCGGTCGGCCTTTAAGTCAGGCCGATTATCCTCAAACTCAGGTGCTTTACGTTATTTCCCCCTATTCCCAAACCAATGTTTTAAATGAGCCAATTTGGGAGATTAAATCTTTACAGCCGGCTGAACTGGTCGAATCCTGGCAGTTCCCAACCAGTGAAAATATTTATAAAATAATCAGACTATGAAAACTGCTTTAAGCATTGTCATTCCCAGTTTCAATGAATCGGCTAACTTTAAAACCAATAAGCTTCAGCAGATAGTTGATTATTTGCATACTCACCGCCTTAATTGGGAAGTGATTATTGTTGATGACGGCTCTACCGATGGTTCTAACCAGGCCATCAGGCAATTTACTGCTAAACAATCCAATTGGCGGTTTATTCAAAATCAGCATCAGGGGAAAGCCACGGCCATTATGACCGGAATTTTTGCCGCCAAAAATAAATTCACTCTTTTTACCGACTTTGATCAGGCAACGCCGATCAGCGAGGTGGAAAAACTCCTGCCCTTTTTGGAAAAAGACTATAAAATCGTTATTGGTTCCCGGGAAATCAAAGGTTCCCAGCGCCAAAAAGAACCTTTGTATCGGCACTTAATGGGCAAGGTTTTTAATTGGTTAGTTCAGCTGGTCGCCTTTAGGGGCATTCATGATACTCAGTGCGGCTTTAAAATTTTTCATACCCAAACCGGTCGGGAATTATTTAACTCTTTAAGAGTTTACCGTCCGCGGCCGGAAAAACACGCTTTTACCGGCGCCTTTGATGTCGAACTGCTGTTTATTGCCTATAAGCGAAAAATAAAAATTGCCGAAGTGCCGATTTCCTGGTCTCACGAACCCACGACCCGGGTCAATCCCATCCGGGATTCAATCAGAATGTTTTGGCATGTGTTAAAAATTAGGCTGTATGATTAAATTTATTTTTATTTGGTTATTGCTGGCTTTATTTTCTTTTACTCAACAGGATTTAAATTTAACTATTTATAATTTTTCCTGGTGGAACCCGATTAGGATTTGGATACAACATTTAGGATTTTATCAACGGCCTTTAAACACGGTAATTTTTTTAGTTTTAAGTCTATTGTTAATTATTATTTATCTTAATTTTATTCGCAAAAAACATTCCATCCCGGGATGGAATGTTTTAATATTTTTAGCTCTTTCTGGCGTTTTAGCCTACCCGTTATTTTCTTATGACATTTTCAACTATCTTTTTAATGCCAAGATGGTGCTGATTTATCACGCTAACCCTCATATTCAGACTGCAATTCAGTTTGCCGGCGATCCTCTGTTGCGCTTTATGCATAATGTCCACACTCCGGCGCCTTATGCTTATGGCTGGACCGGGCTGTCTCTTTTTCCCGGGCTAACTTGGCTGACTCAAAACTTTACCTTGTCATTTTGGGCCATGAAATTATTCATTGCCGCTTTCTGGCTGGGCCAATTATGGATATTACAAAAACTCGTCCGGCGTTTATTCCCTAAAGAACCTTGGCGTTTTTGGCTCTTTGCTCTAAATCCATTAGTTTTAGTCGAAACTTTAATCAACGGCCACAACGATGCAGTGATGATGTTTTTTGCCCTGCTCAGCTATTGGTTTTTCTTAAACTCCAAAAAATTCAAAGCACTATTATTTTTATTGTTTTCCGTCTCAATCAAATATGTGACCATCATTTTATTCCCTCTCAGCCTACAAGGTCCAACCTTGAAGAAGGTTGATATACCGAGCTTTTCAGCCTTAGTGCTTTTGGCGGTGATGTTTATCCGGCCGGGCCAGCTGCATTCCTGGTATTTAATTTGGGCTTTTTCTTTTGCGGTTCTTTCCCGGTCCAAATGGCTGGTTAAAGTTTTTACCGCTTTGACCATCGGTGCTTTACTTCGTTACGCTCCTTATCTATATTACGGCCACTGGGACCCACCGGTGTATCTTATTCGCAACTTAATCTGGGTCGGAAGTCTACTTTTTGTTCCACTGATTCGGGAAAAAATGTTAAAATAACTTAATGGTTGAATCCACCAAAATTGCGATTTTCAAAGGCAGGCAAGTCAGACGGATAATCTACCAAAACGAATGGTGGTTTTCCGTAATTGATATAGTTGAGGTATTAACTGATAGCGTTAATCCTCGTGACTATTGGTTTAAGATGAAGGTTCGTGTAAAAGATCAAGATGGAATTCAACTGTCGACAATTTGTCGACAGTTGAAACTACAGGCACCTGACGGAAAAATGCGTGAAACCGACTGTGCCAATACGGAAAGTATTTTTAGAATTATCCAGTCAATTCCATCTCCCAAGGCCGAGCCGTTTAAAAGATGGTTAGCTAAAGTCGGTTATGAACGGGTGAAAGAAATCGAAGATCCGGAACTGGCCACCAAGCGCACCCGGATACTTTACAAACTCAAAAGTTACCCCGACGACTGGATTGAAAAACGGCTGCGGGGGATTTTCATCCGTGAAGAGTTAACTGACGAGTGGCAGAAACGCGGAGCGCAACAGAATAAAGATTATGAAATTTTAACTGCGGAAATCTCCAAAGCGACTTTCGGCGTTACGCCAAGTCAATATAAAAAACTTAAAGGGTTAAAGCGCCAAAACCTGCGCGATCACATGGATGATTTTGAACTGATTTTTACCATGTTGGGTGAACGGTCGACCACGGAAATCCACAAGGTCGAGGATTCCAAAGGATTGCCAAAACTTAAAAAAGATGCCCACGCCGGCGGGAATATCGCCGGCGGCGCCCGGAAACAGCTGGAAAAACGCCTTCGTCGCTCAATCGTTTCCAAAAAGAACTATCTGCCACAACGAAGACTTCACTCAGATGTTAAAATAGAGGAATGATTTGGATTCTGATATTAGTTTTTGGAATCACGCGGTTTGTTAATTTAGGAATTTTGCCTATATTTGCCGACGAAGCCATCTATATCCGCTGGGCGCAGTTAATCTGGCAGAAAACTTATTATTTTTTCATTCCTTTATCTGATGGCAAAACCCCGCTGTTTATGTGGCTGTTAGCGCCCCTGCTTAGGCTTGGGGCTGATCCTTTATTAACCGGCCGGGTTTTATCAGTTATTTCCGGCTTGGCTACCTTGCTTGGGGTTTATTTTCTTGCCAA
Source organism: uncultured Pseudomonadales bacterium (assembly GCA_964507605.1). Taxonomy (GTDB): domain Bacteria; phylum Patescibacteriota; class Microgenomatia; order UBA1400; family CG1-02-47-37; genus CAZYUF01. The sequence continues at coordinate 7,397 of CAZDQA010000019.1, forward strand.
AACTCTCTTTAATCAGAAAACCGCTTTAATGGCGGCAATATTAGTCATTCTTCAGCCATTTTTACTGTTTTACGACCGCCTGAGTTTAACTGACAGTTTATTAACCGCTTTAGTTGTCTGGTCATTTTATTTCAGCTACAAGTTATTTCTCCGGCCGTCGCTTAAACTCGGAGCAGTTTTAGGCTTGTTCGCCGGAGCAGTTTTATTAACCAAGCCCTCCGGCCTATTATTTTTATTATTGAATTTATTACTTTTGCCGATGAGGAAAATAAAAAAACTGATTAAACCGGGGTTGCTGGCGGCAATAATTGCTTTAGGTTTATATAATTTTTTGCGTTTGTCCTCGGCTTTTCCTTTAATCAACTCCCGCAGCCATGATTACTTAAGAAACAATCAGGAAATTCTTCATGATTTCTTCCGGTATTTCCTGCCGACTTTTAAAATTTTCTTTTCCTGGCTGGTTAGTTATCTTTCCTGGCCGGCAATTTTATTAATTATTATCAGTATATTTTTGGCGATTACCAAGAAAACGAAAATCATTATTATTCTGTTTGTTTGGGCGTTGGTGCCGTTTTTGGTCCAAGTCAGCATCGGTAAAATTATTTATCCCCGTTATCTATTACCGATAATCCCGTTTTTGCTGATTATTCTAAGTTGGGGATTAACCAGAATTAAACTCAGCTGGCTGTTGGCAATTTTGTTTTTATTTTATTGGTTTAAATTTGACTGGTTTTTATTAACCAATCCGGCCCGGGCCCCGCTTGATCCTTGGGAAAGAAATCAGTATCTTCAACAATGGTCATCCGGTTATGGTTTAGCGGAAATCAAAGACTACTTAATCAACCTTCCCCAGGATCAACAAATATTGGTGGCCACCGAAGGCTCTTTCGGCACTCTGCCTAATGGCTTGCAAATATTTTTTAATCAATCCGATCATATTGAAATTCTTGGCGTTGGTTTTCCCAAAGAGACGATTAGTTCAGGAATGGAAGAGGCTTTAGCCGCCGGGAAAAAAGTTTATCTTGTAGTTAATTTCCACCGTTATAATTTAACCGCTTTCGACCGGCTGACTTTAATTAATGAATATGTTCGGCCGGGAGGAGAGAAACTTGTTTTCTATGAAATTCATTAAAAAAAATTGGTTAATTTTTTTATCAATCATTATTGTTTTGCCGTCAATTTGGCCCTTGTTCCGGTCGGATTTTTTTCGCATGCACGACTGGACCCACGTCGCCAGATTGGTGGAACTTGATTTGGCTCTTAAAGCCGGACAAATTCCTCCCCGCTGGGCGCCTGATTTTGGCTGGGGCTATGGCATGCCCTTGTTTCATTTTTATAATCCCTTGTCTTATTATTTTGCTGAAATTTTGTATTTAATTAAACTGCCGGCTGTTTGGGCAATCAAAACGGTTTTTGCTTTAAATTTTCTCTTTGGTTTTTACTTCATGTATCTTTGGGCAAAAACATTTTGGGGCAAGTATGGCGCTTTAGTGGCCGCGACTGCTTTTACTTACTTGCCTTACCGGGCAGTTGATTTTTATGTCCGCGGAACCTTAAGTGAGTTGACGGCCATGACTTTTCTGCCGCTATTGTTTTATGCTCTGAAAAAAAAGAAAGTTATTTTAACCGCTTTGGCCTGGACGGCTGTATTTTTATCGCACAATGTCATTGCTTTATTTTCTTTATTTTTTATTCCTCTTTATTTTTTATTCAATTTAAAACTTTGGCGAAAATTTCTTTTGGTTTCAGCGTTAACCTTTGGTTTATCGGCTTTTTTTATTCTGCCGGCTTTCTTTGAAAAAGATTTGACTATTGTTGACAGTCTTACCGGCGGCTTTTTTAACTATTCTTATCATTTTATTTATTTACGCCAGCTTTTTATCCGGACTTGGGCTTACGGCGGCTCGATTTTAGGCCCCTTTGATGATATTTCTTTTCAACTTGGCTGGCCGCATTTAATTTTAGTTTTACCGGCCATCTGGTTTTGGAAAAAATTAAAATATTATTTTCTGGCTTTGGCTGTGGCTATTTTTATGATGACCTTTCATTCTCAGTTTATTTGGGATAAGATTCCTCTTTTGGCTTTGGCTCAGTTTCCTTGGCGGCTACTCACTTTTGCCGCGACTTTTGTGGCGTTTTTCTCCGGCTCTCTATTTTACTGGCTTAAAAACAAATTAGTTGCAGTGGTTTTAATTGTTTTAATTATTGCCTTAAACTGGCAGTATTTCCGGCCGGAAAAATTCTCACCGGTTAACGACTATTATTATACCGACCGCCAGCGGATTGCCAACGAGATGAGTGGAGTTTTATCTGATTATCTTCCCAAAACTGCCGTTAAACCGGAACAACCGCGGGATATTAACGGGCCATTAGAACAGTTTGATTTCCCGACGGTTAACGGCAAAACGCCGCTGGAGCTCTGGTCGGATATAATAAGTTTATTAAGTTGGTTGGGATTGTTAGTTTATGCCGTCAGATTTTATCGAACCAGAGCTTGAAATCAGCGAGATCAGCCACCGGGCCGTCTCCGGGGTCATTGTGCTGACTTTAAGAAAATTTGCCCTGCGGGCCATCAGTTATTTAGGGGGCATCTTTTTAGCCCGGCTGCTGGCGCCGGAAATCTTCGGCATTTTTACCATTATCAGCTTTGTCATTAACTTTTTTGCTTTTTTTTCCGATGTCGGTTTAGGTGCCGCCTTAATCCAAAAAAAAGAAGAACTGACCAAAAAAGATTTGGCCGTCACTTTTACCCTTCAACAAATATTGGTCGTGGCCGTAGTCTTGATTATTTATTTATCGGCCCCTTGGTTCAGTCTTAAATATCATCTGGGCCAGCAGGGGATTTGGTTAATCAGAATTTTTTCTTTATCTTTATTTTTGACTTCCTTAAAAACTATTCCCTCAATTCTTTTAGAAAGGAACTTAAAATTTACCCGTTTGATTTGGCCGGAAGTCGTCGAAGTCATTTCTTTCCAAATTTTAGCTGTCGGTTTAGCCTGGCTGGGTTTTGGCGTTTGGAGTTTTATTATTGCTTTATTGGTCAGAAGCTTATTAGGGGTAATTGTCCTTTACTTAATTTCCCCCTGGCGCCCCAGTTTGGCTTGGGACTTTCAGATTGCTAAAAAACTGGTCTCTTTTGGTTTGCCGTTTCAACTCAATGGTTTTATTGCCACCATCAAAGATGCAGTTATGCCTGTCTTTGTCGGAGCGGTTTCCGGCGCCGCCGCCGTTGGTTATCTCAATTGGGCCCTAACCTTTTCCAAACTGCCGATTTTATTTATGAGCGATATTTTTCGGGTCACCTTTCCGACCTATTCCCGGATCCAGCACGACACTGTAATGTTAAAGCAGGCGATTGAAAAAACCATCCGTTTTACTAATCTGTTTCTTTTTCCCACAGTTTTCTTATTAGCCGCTACGGCCAAACCGATTATTACCATTATTTTTACCGACAAATGGCTGCCGGCTTTACCGGCATTTTATATCCATCTTTTCGGCATTCTTGTCGTCGGGATTACTAATACTTTTATGGATAGCTTATGGGCCTTGGGCAAAACCAAGATTGCCGTTAAACTCTTAATTATTTTTACAATCGTTAATTGGGTCACCAGCGTCCCCTTGGTTTATCGCTTTGGCTTTACCGGCGCCATGATTGGTTCGGTGATTGTTTTATACGTCTCTTTACCGTTGACTTGGTATTACATCAGGAAAATCGTTAAAGTTGAAGTGATCAGACACATTTGGCCGGCGTTTCTAGCTAGTGTTTTGGCCGGACTGCTGGCATTTAAATTAAACTTTTTGGCAGTTAATTTATTGAGCCTTTTTCTGGTTGGCTTTTTAGCCGGTTTAGCTTATTTAGCCTGTTTATTTGCCTTTGACCGCCGCCAGTTATTGATCGATGTTCGCTGGTTTTTAAAAAAGATTGCCAAGTAAAGCTATAATATAAGCTTATGCCTAACCCAGGTGTGAAAAAAATCTGTACTATTATTCTGGAATATCAGAATCCCAAGATGACTTTAGCCACGATTGCTTCTTTGAAAAAAGCTATCCTGCCGGAGGGTTTTACTAATCAGATCGTCGTTGTCGATAATTCTCCGGTCCCTGATGGAATTCTAGCCAAAAATCTAAAAAAAGATAAAAACATCAAATTAATCACCACTCTGCAAAACACCGGTTTTGCCAAAGGCAATAACTTAGGGATAAAATACGGTTTAAAACGCGGCTGCCGCTATTTTTTACTGCTTAACAATGATGTTCTGGTTAATCGGCATTTTTTGCAACACTTGCTGGCAACAGAGACTGATCTGGCTGTCCCTAAAATATACTTTGCCAAGGGCTATGAATTTCATAAAAATCAGTACCAGTCCAATGAGTTGGGGAAAGTTATCTGGTTTGCCGGTGCTAAGGTTGACTGGGATAATCTCTATGTTAAGCATTTAGGCATGGATGAGGTCGATACTGGTAAATATAATCAAACTCAGTCAATGGAATTTGCTAATTTTTGCTGCGTTTTAATTACCAAGGAAGTCTTTAAAACCATCGGTCTTCTGGATGAAAAATATTTTCTTTATTGGGAAGACGGGGATTTTTCCGTTCGGGCTAAACAAGCCGGTTTTAAAATTATCTACCAGCCCAAAGCCGTTATTTGGCATAAAAATTCCGGCAGTTCCGGTGCCGGCTCTTCTCTTCACGATTACTATCTCACCAGAAATCGATTGATTTTTGGTTTTAAATATGCCCGTTTAAGAACCAAGTTTGCCTTAGTCAGAGAAAGTTTTAAGAAACTGATCACCGGCAGGCCCGGAGAAAAACAAGGTATAATTGATTATTGTCTGCGCCGTTTTGGCAAAGGCAAATTTCTATGAAATTAACTGTCATTATTTTGACCCATAACAGCAGCGGCTTGATCCTTAATTGTTTAAACTCAGTTAAATCAGCTGACGAAATTATCATCGTTGATGATAATTCCACTGATAAAACTTTAGCTCTTGCTAAAAAATTCCCCGTTAAAGTTTTTTCCCGCCGGCTGGATAATTTTGCTGCTCAAAGAAATTTTGCCATCACCAAAGCCTCCAAACCCTGGGTATTATTTCTTGACAGCGATGAGCAGATTAGTCCGGAGCTAGCCCGGGAAATTACCGCCAAAATTAGCGATTCAGAGTATTCTGCCTACCGAATGAAACGACTTAACTATTTTTTTGGTAAGGCCATCAAGCATGGCGGTTATTGGCCTGATTGGCAAACCCGCCTGTTTAAAGTTAAAGACTGGCAAAAATTTACCGGCGCAGTTCACGAAACACCTCATTTTTCCGGCCGGTTAGGTGACTTGGAAAACCACTTAATTCATAATTCTCACCGCAATCTAACCGAAGGCCTGGAGAAAAGTTTAATCTGGACAAAAAAAGAAGCCGAAGAGTTTATTAAAGCCAACCATCCGCCCATTTCCTGTTGGCGGATTATTAAAGTCATGGTCTGGGAATTTTGCTTTAGGTATTTTAAAAAATTAGGCCTTCTTGACGGTTATGTGGGTTTTATCGAAAGCTTAATTCAGGCGATCAACCGTTTTTTTGTTTATCAGCAGATTTGGGAGTTGCAGCAAGATGAAAATCGGTCTTTATAGTCCTTTTTTAGCTGACAATATTGGCGGCGGCGAGCGCTATTTGTTAACCGTTGCCGAGTGTTTACTGCCCCAACATCAGGTAGACTTAATTATTCCTCAGCTCACCTCAGGGTTAAAAGAAAAATTCAGCCGCAGCTTTAACTTAAAACTAACCGGTCTTAATTTTGTCGTTGGGCCTTTTAATCCTCAATCTTCCGGTTTAGACCGGGCTAAATTTACCCGCCAATATGACATTTTTTATTACATGACCGACGCGAGTTTTTTTATATCTAAAGCCAAAAAAAATATTGTCCACTTCATGATTCCTTTCAACCAACCGCCGAATTTAATTCAGCGGTTTAAATTGCGTTACTGGCCGGT
>CAZDQA010000020.1:0-13125 GCA_964507605.1 uncultured Pseudomonadales bacterium
CTCACCCAGCCAACCTTCATCCCACTGCAAACCGCCCGCACCGCCACGCCCAGCGCCGCTGAGGTTTTACCCTTCCCCTCGCCGGTAAAAACATAAACTAAACCTTGTTTAATACTCATAGCCTGTTTCTATTTTACACTGCTTGCGCCAATCGCTTTTTACTTTTACCCCAAACTCTTTTAATAAATTCTCCAAATAATCCAAAGGCAAACCAATAATTGTGGTTATCCCTCCTTTAAAACTTTCCACCAAACTGCCATAACCCGGCAACTTAAACTGGATCGCATACGCTCCCCCTTTATCCAATACTTCAAATCTCTTGATATATTGCTCGATAACTTCATCAGAATAATTTTTCATTCTGACTTCACTTTTAGCCACGCTCATTAAAGTTTTTTTCTGGTCAGTCACCGCCACCCCGCAGTAAACAACATGAACTTTCCCGGATAATAACTTTAAAAACTCCCGCGCCTCAACCAAGTCTTTGGGCTTGCCCATAATTTTGTCTTTCAGGGTCACGACTAAATCCGAGCCAATAACTAATTCCCCCGGGACTGATGTGGCTTTATCAATCGCCAGCTGGCCGACTAAGTCTTTCGGATTATCAATAGTCACGCTGGCTTCATCGGCGTCGTGACTGACTGCCTTAAACTCTAAACCCATCATCGATAATAAATGTTTTCTTCGCGGGGAGCCTGATGCTAATACAATTTTCATAATTTAATGACGCAGGCAATACAAGATTGGCGCAATCACGCAAATTTCAGGAGCGCAAGATGTCTGGCGAGACTCCGATGTAATCATTGGAGGAGTCGCAAACGATTGAGCACCTGGAAATTTCGTGTGATGAGCCAATTCTACACGCTGCATTTGCTAAATCCGCACTTTCTGCAGGTAGCGCAGCCTTCCACCATCTCCATTAGTTGGCCGCATTCCGGACATCTGTCTTTGAGAGGTTTTATCTTAATCTTACTTTGAATAATACTTTTACTACTTTTGCTGCTATTACTACTTGTATTTAATATCTGTGTCTCTTTACTGCCCGATCGGTAAATGGTGATTCCTTTGCACTTTAATTCCCAAGCCAACATGTAGGCTTTTTCCACGTCCGTGATCGTGGCGTTAGTAGGAAAATTAATTGTTTTAGAAACCGCGTTTTCCGTGTACTTTTGGAATGCCGCCTGCATCTTAACATGCCACTCCGGACGAACATCATAAGCCATCACAAAAACTTGCTTAATTTTCTGAGGTAAATACTCAATATCTACACATCGGCCTGTATTAGCAACCCTTCTATATACATCAATTTTTTGCTCATTACTTAAATTACTCGCTTCCACCGCTTGTTTAAAATATGGATTCACATAACTCAAACCCTGCTCATCAATCACATTTTTAACATAAGAGAGCGCAAAGTTCGGCTCGATTCCGGACGAACAATCGGCCACCATGCAAATCGTTCCTGTCGGCGCAATCGTCGTCACCGCTAAATTTCTCCGCTTAATCCCCTTTCTTTCATAATCGCTTCCCTGCCAATTGGTAAACACGCCTTTTTCTTTAGCTAGTACCACCGACTCTTTCACCGCCGCTTGATTAATAAATTTCATTATTTTTTCTGCCCAACTTACCCCCTCATCAGTGTTATAACCCACCCCCAATTGATACAGCATGTCCGCAAATCCCATCACCCCCAAACCAATCCGCCGGTTAGCTTGGGCCATCTTGGCCACTTGCTCCAAAGGATACCGGCTGGCATCCACTCCGTTATCTAAAAATCGGGTGGCCGTTTTCGTCACCAACTCGAGTCGATCCCAATCGACTCGCCCCTCCGAAGCCCCGCGAAGCCTTGGCGAAGTGGGGGCGAAGAGGGGCCGCACAAACTTCGCTAAATTAATTGATCCCAAGTTGCAAACATCAAACGGGTGCAACGGCTGCTCCCCGCACGGATTTGTCGCCCTTAATGGCCCTAAGGTCTTTAACAATGGGTTGTGTTTATTAATCGTGTCTAAAAAAATCATCCCCGGATCACCTGTCCGCCACGCCAGGTTGACTATTTGAGAAAACAGCTGTCTGGCTTTAATGGTCTGCACCACTTCTTTATTTCTGGGATTTCTTAATTTAAAACTTTTATTCTCCTTAACCGCTCTCATAAACTCATCGCTCGCCCCCACAGAAATATTAAAATTAGTAATCTCCCCCTCTTCAGTTTTACAGGTAATAAACTCGCCTATGTCCGGATGGTCCACATCTAAAATTCCCATATTCGCGCCCATCCGGTAGCCGCCCTGCATCACCTGGCCGGTCGCCGCATCAAATACTTTCATGAAACTGACCGGGCCGGTCGCAAACCCGCCCGAGCTTTTAACATAATCGCCTTTAGGCCGCAATTTCGAAAAATTAAAACCGGTCCCCCCACCGGCCTGCTGGATTAAAGCCAGCCATTTGACGCTGTCAAAAATTGCCGCCATGTTATCTTCAACCGGCAGCACAAAACAGTTGGCCAAAACCGCTGATTTCGTTCCCGCTCCCCTAAAGTAACAACCGGCCGGCACAAACTCCATTCTGCTAATCACTTCGTAAAACCTATCTTCCCAGATCTTTGATTGCTTTTCCTGTTGACTAATGAACCTGGCAACTCTTCTAAACAACTGCCCCGGCGTTTCCGTCACCTTGCCGGAATCATCATGGCGTAAAAACCGATTTTCCAGAACTTTTAATTGGTTCGGGGTTAAACCAACATCGTCTTTTACCCCCAAAATTTCTTTTACCTCCCTCACTTTTTGGTGTTTTTGTCTGTATAAAATATAGGCCTTAGCCGCCTCGTAATGGCCGGCGGCCATTAACACCTGTTCCACCACATCCTGGACTTGTTCCACCGTGGGAATCTCGCCGTTAACTCCTTTTTTGAGAATGGTAATGGCGATTTTGGTCAACCGTTCCGGTTCGTGCTTATAACTGACTACCGCCCGGATAGCCTGAATAATTTTATTCTCATCAAAAGCCGCCACCCGGCCGTCTCTTTTAATAATTTTAGTTAAATCTGTCATAAGCTACACTTGCTGTAACCGCAGTTAGAACAACTACTGCAGCCTTCTTTAATAATTAATTCATGCTGGCAATCCGGACATCTCACCGCACTCAAAACCTGATCATGTTTACTCCCGTCCCGGTAAACCGTAATCCCTTTACAACCCAATCTCCACGCCGTTAAATACGCTTGTTTTACATCTTCCACTGTGGCTTCTTTAGGAAAATTAATTGTTTTCGAAACCGAGTTATCAAAATATTTCTGCCACGCGGCCTGAATTTTAACGTGCCAGCGCCAGCCAACTTCATGGGCCGTCACGAATACTTTCTGCTTATACTTGTTCTTGTATTCTTGATAAACCGGATCGTTCACTACCACCTCTTTAGTGGAACTGTTTTCCCGGCTGTCTTCAAAAAAGGTTCTTCTGCTGGTACTTAAAGAAAACACCGGCTCAATCCCGGACGAACAGTCAGCAAACAGAGAAATCGTTCCCGTCGGCGCAATCATCGTCGTGGCGCAATTTCGTCTTACTTTTCCGCTCTTGGCATAAATACTCACATCATAATTGCCGAAATTCCCCCTCTCCCGCCCCAGTCTTTCCGACTGTTTATCTGCTTCTTGTCTGATAAACTGAGCCAGTTTTTCTGCTAACCTCACCCCTGCTTCGCTATTATAAGGAATTCCCAGCTTATACAGTAAATGGGCAAAGCCCATCACCCCCAGCCCAATTCTCCGGTTGCCGTCCTTTACCATTCTTTTTATCTGTTCCAAAGGATAGTTATTCACTTCGATCATGTTATCCAAAAATCTCACCCCCAAATGAACGGTTTTTTTCAACTCTTGCCAGTTGATCTTTTCACCAGTGACATGCTCACTTAAATTAATCGAACCTAAATTACAGCTCTCGTATGGCAAAAGTCCGATCTCACCGCAGGGATTAGTTGCCTCGATTTTTCCTAAAGTCGGCGTGGGATTATCACGATCAAGTCTGTCTAAAAACGCCATTCCCGGATCCGCGGTCTTCCAAGCATACTCCACAATCAAATCAAATAATTTCTCCGCCCTGACTTTCTTCACTACTTCCTTATTTCTGGGATTAACCAACTGCCACATTTTCTTAAGCCTCACTGCTTTCATGAACTCGTCGGTCACGCCCACTGAAATATTAAAGTTCTTAATCGTCCCATCCTCGGTTTTCATCCTGATAAATTCTTCAATATCCGGATGGTCGACATTTAAAATCGCGATGTTCGCCCCCTGCCGTTTGGCTCCCTGCAAAATCTTGGATAAAGCGGCGCTGAAGGCCTTGATAAAATCCACCGGACCGGAAGCCGCATGAGGCACGTTTTTTACCTTGTCGCCGTGCGGCCGGATCTTAGAAAAATTAAACCCTGTTCCCCCGTTATTTTTATGAATTACCGCCGCCTCGCCTAAAGTTTTAAAAATCGAATCAATTGAGTCTTCAATCGGCAAAACAAAACAGGCTGCCAACTGGCCGCAGCCGCCGGGGTTGCCGGCCTCAAACATTGCTTTGCCCGAACAAACAAATTTTTTCGTTACCATTCGTTCGTAAAATACTTCTGCTATTTTCTTCATCTCGCCGTTATCACTTTTACCCTGAGCGGAGTCGAAGGACCACAGTACCTCCGGCTTGGCCATATGCTGGCTAACCCGCCACAACATTCCCCCCACCGTCTCCATTACCCTCCCTTGGGAATCAGTCATTAAATATCTTTTCCTGGTTATTTCTTTGGCAATCGCTGATTGTTTTGGTTCAATTATTTTCATAAATCATTCATCTAATAAACAAAAAAGCAGTCAATCTTTTTGGCTAATTTTTAACATAAATTACTGGCGCAGATATGCAAATTTTCAGCGCGCAGCGTCTCATCTGGTAGCCTGCTAGCCAGATAGCTGTGAGCACTGCAAAATTTTGTATATCGAGCCATCTAACTGACTGAGCATCTTGAATAGCCGCAAGCTAAACAGGTCGCGCAACCCTCTTTAAATGTTAACTCTCCCCCGCATTCCGGACACAACTCCTCTTCCCGATGGCCATTACCCACCCACTTTCTTTTATCATCCACAATCGGTTGGCTGGCCGCCTTATTTATCCCCGCATTCAACACCTGTCTCGACTTGCTCCCGTCCCGGTAAACCGTAATTCCTTTACAGCCCAACTCATAGGCCAATTCATAAGCCTCTCTGACATCGTCCGGCGTAGCGCTGGCACCCATATTAATGGTTTTCGATACGGCCGCGTCAATATATTTCTGCCAAGCCGCCTGCATCTTTACATGCCACTCCCAATCAATCTCGTGGCTAACCTTAAATACCTGTTTGACGTCATTGGGCACGCCCGCTAAACCATCAATCCCTCCGCTTTCGCTAATCTGCCTGATCAACTCTTTGGAAAAAAACTTTCTCTGCCTGGCTGTCTTTTCAAACAAACTATTGCTCTCAATTAATTCGGTATTATTCAGGTCTAAAATATTTTTTCTGATATAGGACAAGGCAAACAACGGCTCAATTCCGGACGAACAATTGGCAATAATGGAAATCGTTCCGGTCGGCGCCACCGTATTCACCGTGCTGTTACGCATATAGTTAAACCCCTGCTTTTCCCAGCGGCTGCCCTTAAAAGCCGGGAATGAACCTCGTTCTCTACCTAAGGACCTTGACTCACTCACCGCCGCGTCATGAATAAACTTAGACAGCCTCTGCCCCATTTTCAACCCCTCGTTTGAAGCATAAGCCATCCCCAATTGAATCAACATGTCCGCGAACCCCATCACCCCCAAACCGATCTTTCTGGTTTTGTAAGTCATCTCCTCAATCTCGGAAATCGGATACTTGCAGACATCAATCACATCATCCAAAAATCTCACCGCTAGCCTCGTCAGTTTTTCCAGCTTATCCCAATCCAGTTCACTTTTTCTACTCTTGCTACCCTGGCTACTTTTAATACATTTAGACAGATTAATACTGCCTAAATTACAGCTTTCATATGGCAGCAAAGGCTGTTCACCGCAGGGATTAGTGGTTTGAATTTCCCCTAAATGATTGACCGGGCTGGCCTCATTCATTCTGTCCAAAAACACCATTCCCGGATCCGCTGTCTTCCAAGCTTGAAAAGTAATTATATCCAACGCTCTCCGGGCTGAAGTTTTCTTAATCACTTCGCCGGTTTTAGGCACTCTCAACTCATACTCTTTATTGGCCCTGGCCGCTTTCATAAACTCATCCGTCACCCCCACAGAAATATTAAAATTAGTAATCTCTTCTTCCACTCCTTTAGCAAAAATAAAGTCCATAATGTCCGGATGATGCACACTCATCACCGCCATCAAAGCCACCCTCCGGCTGGACCCTTCATTAATCACATTAGCCACTTGGTTAAATAGTTGTAAAAATGAGATCGGCCCGGAAGTAACCCCCCCGGTCGAGCGGATTTGTGACCCTCTTGGCCGCAAATTAGACAAGGGAATTCCCACCCCGCCCCCGGTCCTGGCAATCGTCGCCGTCTGCTCCATCGCTTTAAAAATACTTTCCAGATTGTCTTCCAAAGGCAAAACAAAACAGGCCGAAAGCTGGTTGAACTTTGTTCCCGCATGCATCAGTGTCGGCGAGTTAGGTAAAAACTCCAAGCTGGCCATTGCCTGAAAAAATCTTTCCTCCCATTCTTTATCTTTTACCGCGATCGCTTTCGCCACCCGCCTGAACATTTGCTCCGCTGTTTCCACTACCCGGCCGTCTTTATCCCGCTTCAAATAATCCCGCCGGGTTAACACGGTTAAAGCATTGTCTGATAATTTTATTTTAGTCATATTAATAATTGACACAGGCAATACAAATTTTTGCGCGCGCAGCGACGCGCCGCGAATGCGGCAGCTGTGAGCACGCAGAAAATTTCGTATGCCGAGTCAATCTCTTTCATTTAATCTCCTTGATTAATTCATTAAAATCTTCAAGATCGTCAAAATCCAAATAAACACTGGCAAAGCGCACATAAGCTACTTTATCCACCTTCTTCAACTGCCTTAAAACCGCATTACCGATCAAGCGGGTGGACACTTCACTATTCTTCTTTTTCAACATCTCCTGCTCAACCTTGTCTAAAATCTCCTCTACTAAATCCGTGCTCACCGGCCTTTTTTCACAAGCATGATTAATACCTCTTCTGATTTTTTCCCGGTCAAAATTCTCCCGGCTGCCGTCTTTCTTAATCACAATTAACTGCGGCCCTTCCACTCTTTCATAAGTGGTAAACCTCTTCTTGCACCCCTCGCACTCTCTCCGCCTTCTGGTCACCTGATTATCTTCGCTGTCACGCGACTCTAATACTGATGACTGGCCATGCTCACAAAAAGGACATTTCATACTTGGCCCGCCTCCGGCGGCCGTGAAAAAATAAACACTACCTATAGTGTCACTTATAAAGAGTAAGCACCAGTCCTAGCGTCGTCAACTACCAATTTCCACCTCAAACTATATCAGTTTTTTCACACCTCTGTTGTTTTGGAAATTGAAAATTGAAAATTGAAAATTTATTTACCCTCTCCCCCAGGAACAAAAAAGTTTCAGGAAATTTTTTCGTTTAGTAATACTTTTGTGTTCAATAGTGCATAAAACATTGTTACTAAAAACCACGGCCAGTCAATTATTTCATCAGGGGCCGCCGCCGTTCCCTGCCAAACCCACTCTGGAATCTCTGCTGGCTTCATCTTAGGCCATTTAACTTTATAAATCGGGATCGTTCCAGTTGGAATGATTCCTGCTTCTTTAATGTTATCTCTCAATTTTCTTGATACCCTTGATATCTTTAATGCGGCCGTCTGGTGATTATCAACACTAAACACAACCTTTTTATCATTCCCTGCTGTCTTTATTTGTTCTCTTTCTTCCACTTTCACTTTCGTTTCCATTTCCGCCTTCCCCTCTTCTTTCCGCGCCGCCTGAATCTCGCGGGTTAATTTTTTTGGAAAACAACATCTATCGTTCACGGCCGTTACATTTAGATGTTGTTTGGTTGTTGCTAATGGTTTAAATTTCTGCTCTGGTTCTGGCTTAACTACCGCTGGTCTAACAACAGGGGCTTTAAAAATAACAACTGTTTCTTCTAAATCAACTGTCTGTGGTTTTAGCGACGGCGCTGGAAGCAAAGATTGGGTTATACCTTCAAGACCTTCAAGGATTATCCCTGTAGTCTCCATATCTATACCTACGGGGACTGTCCTTGCAGGCACTAACTCTGCCTGTTTGGAAACTTCAAGTTCCAACCTTGTGGGTGCTTCAGGTTCTAATTCTGAAGTTGTCTCGTGAGCCGCAAATACAGGCGCCAGTGTCTCAACAATAGTTGGCGCTGCTGCCGCAACCAGAATTGGTTTTTCCGGTTCAATTAACTGCTCAATTAAAGTCAAGTCTGGCCCGACTAACACCTTCCACCAAAAACTGCTCGGCTCAACATCGGTCACCCGATCTTCATATAGAAATGGTGTCTCCCGCCCAACCGCCACGTCAACACTTAAATCTTTATTTACCGGTTGGGTTAACTGGGGCCAGACCGGAATTACCGCTTCCTGCCAATTAATGGCCACTGGCTCAACCACCATCGACTTCATCATAAATTCCGGCAGTTCTTGATCAAAATCAATCCTGCCTCCAGTCACAATCCAACCAGAAACTTCAGAATCCAAACTCAAATCTTCTCTTTCCTCTCCGGCCAAATTCAAAAATTTATTAATTTGATCCCTAGTATTAAAAGGCAGTAAGTGAGATTCATGCTTTATAATGCCGTTGTTATTCACTATCTGCTGTAAGGCAACACCGTGAGCCGGATCCGGATCTTTTTGAGACAAATACTGGATTGCTTGACCAGGCTTCAATTGTGAAAGCCTAGATTGCACAGCATCCCAAACATCCTGATCCCGTCTGGCTTGATTCACTAATTCTTTTGGGGCTCCACGCAAAGACAATAATTTAGTATTTCTTGTTAAGTGATCGCTTACCGGCATTGAGTCTCCTTGCCAATAGGCGATACCGTCTTTCAATTCATAAGTGACTACATTATCAAATCTGGCAATTTTTGGAGTGAATTTTTCTTTGAGGGCGGTAATTAAATTGTGCGTCTCGGACTTTGTAGCCACTAAACCGTCATTGAAAGATTTTTCAAATCCTTTTTGAACAATGGCTAAACTTAAGCCAATGTCAAAAGTGCATGATTCACAACCAGCCATCACCCCTCCTGCTCGGGAGCCATATCTTAAGTTTTGGTTTTCTGGCTTTTACAGTTGCGGCACAGCGCCGGACTTACACCGGCTTACCCAAATTCTTAAGTTAAATAATTTTATTAATGATATTGTGCTTCCTAAAAACACCATACTGCCCACCGCCTGCAGGCGCAAAAACGGCAAGCCCATCACGTAAGACTGGATCAAACCGCTAAAAGTATGGGGGTACAAATTGCCGATTAACCACACGCCGAAGTTAGTATAAAAGTAGAAAAATAAAGCCCCGGCCAAACCATAGCCGGCCCCGAATAAACCATTCTTCCCTTTTAACCATCTCCCGCCCCAAGCAATCATTGCAAATCCGCTCCAGGTAAATATCATAATTAAAGTATTGCCTAAGAAAAAATCAGACACTGCCAAACTAATTAACGCTACCGCCATTCCCCATTTTCTCCCTAAATAGATCGAGGCTAACACGGACGCAGTCATAATAAGTTCTATATTCGGTCCTAAGTCAAACCATAGTCTTTCGCTCACCACTGCTGCTATTAAAGCTAAACTAATAAATAGGTTTTTCATACTTCCATTCCATCACATCTCCGGCTTTCAGCTCCTGTTTATCTGCCGCCTGGGTGGCCGACTGGCCGTTAATAAAATAAATCCAGGCTTTTTCGGAGTTATTTTCCTGACCGTTAATCGCCTCGACTAAACTGCCAAAATCATAGTTTTTCACTTGAACCTGCCAGCCTCTGTTTTCCGCCGCCGCCTGCAATGCTTCATAAGCGGTTTTGGCTTCCACCAATTCTACTGCCGCCTCTTCGTTATCCCCAAAGTCAACCCTTACTTCCACCTCTTCCAATAGTTGATTGGCTTCAGTCTTTCCCTCAATCAAATTCAACACTTCTTCATGTTTCTTAATCGCTTTCGCCAGCTTGGCTTTAAACTTAACCTCTGCTTCTCCTTCACTCAGTTTCTGGGCTAAACTAACTGCCTGCTCTAAATATTTTTCCGCCTTAGTGATCGTCGTTATCCCCAAACCCGGCTTATTCCCTTCCACTAAAGCCCAACCTGCCCCTAACCGCTTATCCGCATATAATAATAATCTTTCTGCTTTTGATAAGCTTTCCGTTGTCAACCATAGTTGCACCCGGTCCCTGACCATTTTCAGCCAATACAACGGGTGGTCCGGCAGGATGCCCGGATAAGGCAAATAATAATCCACTTTTGTCTCTGTAGTTATTTCTTGCGCCTGGACTCCTGAAAAACCAATCATTAAAGCAATTCCTAAACTAACCAAGATTTTTTTAAGCATTTTGCCTCCCTAATTTTTTCAAAACTAAATTTAAAGTTGCCTCGCGTTCGTGAGAATAAGTATCCACAACCAAATCATAAAGTTCCGGCGAGTAAAAATCAATCTTGTCTTTACCAACCCATTTCCCCCACTCTTCACTGTACATTCTTGTCCACTTGCCTAAATTTTTCTGCTCCCGCTCAAAAATATGGTTTTTAGCCGCCTCAACAGAAACACCGTCGCGATTAACAATTCTGTCCACCCGGACCGCACCGTCACTGCAAACCATTAACACCTTAAGTACTCCCTCAACTTTTTGAGCCAAAAATCCGGATAGCCAGGAATCGACAATCAAGCCGCTGTCTTTGGTTAATCTCTCCCGGATACTGTAATCTACCTGCCGGTCAAAATCGTCGGAATACACTGTGGCCGGATGATGCATTTTATTGTTTTTGTCAAACAAGCCTTTTTCGATCGCGTACGAGCGCATAAAATCACCGCCGGAAAAATATTCCCACCCCAACTTTTCCGCTAAACTTTTGCCCAAAGTTGAAGAGCCGGAGCCGGGCAAACCGGAAATGGTTACATTTCTATACTTCATGTAATCGCTATTTTTACATATTTGCTACAATTATTCCATGCCCAAAAAACAAATATTGGTTCTTGTTGTTTTGTCCGGACTGATTATTTTCTTTTTAGTTTTTCGTGGCTTACCCTCCCCTAACAAACTCAGTTCTGATGAATTCCCTGTTTCCACTCAAATCTTAGACCGCCATGGGCAATTATTATATGAAATCTATGCTGAACAAAACCGCACCCCCATCCAACTGGCTGATCTGCCCGATTATGTCAAGCAGGCCACCATTGCCATTGAAGACAAAAATTTTTACCACCACCATGGTTTTGCCTGGGAAGGGATTACCCGGGCTTTTTTAAACACCATTTTTAAGAAAAATCTTCAGGGCGGCTCTACCATCACTCAACAACTGGTTAAAACTACCTTGCTGACCCCGGACCGTACCCTTAAACGCAAACTGCGTGAAGCGATTCTGTCTTTGGCTACCGAAATTCGCTACTCAAAAGATACAATCTTGGAAATGTACTTAAACCATGTTCCTTATGGCGGCACCAGTTATGGTATTGAACAGGCTTCCCAAACCTACTTTGGTAAAAGCGCCCATAATTTAAACTTGGCTGAGGCCGCTCTGCTGGCCGGCTTGCCCCAAGCCCCCACCCGTTACTCTCCCTTTGGCGCCAACCCTAACCTCGCTCAGGAACGCCAGCGCCAGGTTTTAGACCGCATGCTTCAAGACGGTTATATTTCCCAGGAACAGCTTGACCAGGCCATTAATACTCCTTTAAACTTTGCTCCTCAAACGCAAAATATTAAAGCGCCTCACTTTTCTCTTTATATTAAAGAACTGCTCGTTGATAAATACGGCGAGCCCTTAGTGGAAAAAGGCGGTTTAAGGGTCACCACTTCTTTAGATTTAGATCTCCAGGAATATGCTGAAAGCACCGTAGCCACTGAAACCGCCAAACTCCAGAAAGCCAATGTTTCTAATGCCGCCGCCTTAATCACTATTCCCCGCACCGGTGAAATTCTCGCCATGGTCGGTTCCAAAAACTACTTTGATGAAACCATCGACGGCAATGTTAACGTTACCACCCGCCTCCGCCAACCCGGTTCCTCGATTAAACCGATTAACTATGCTGTCGGTCTTCTCAAAGGCTTTACTCCGGCCACCATGTTTTTGGATGTACCGGTTTGTTTTAATGTTCCCGGCCAAAAAGCCTACTGCCCCAGAAACTATGACAATACTTTCCATGGCGTGGTCCAGATGCGCTTTGCTTTGGGCAACTCTTTTAATATTCCGGCGGTCAAAATGCTCGCTGCCAATTCAGTCGAGTCAATGGTGGCCACTGCTTCAGCCATGGGTATTACCACTTATCAGGATTCCAGCCGTTACGGCCTTTCCCTCACTCTTGGCGGCGGCGAAGTTAAAATGGTTGATATGGCTGTCGCTTTCGGCGTCTTTGCCAATAGCGGCCTAAAAGTCGATCTCACTCCGATTCTAAAAGTGGAAACTTATACCGGCAAAGTGCTGGAACAAATTGATCTGGAAAACCAACTGCCGGTTGGTGAAAAAGTCCTTCCCCCGGAAGTCACTTATCTTATCTCCCACATCCTGCTGGATAATAATGCCCGCTCTCAGGCTTTTGGTTCTAACTCTCAACTGGTCATTCCCGGCCACGCGGTTTCCGTTAAAACCGGTACCACTGATGACCTGCGGGATAACTGGACCATTGGTTTTACCCCCTCTTTTCTGGTCGCCACTTGGACCGGCAATAATGACAACTCCCCTATGTCTCCCTGGTTGGTTTCCGGTGTCTCCGGCGCCGCCCCGATCTGGCATCAAATCATCACCCGGGTTTTAGTCAATCAACCAGACGAATGGCCTAAAAAACCGGAAAACATCGTCGGCATTCAGGTCTGCCAGCTTTCCGGTTTTCGCCCCAACCCGGACTCCCCCTGTGAGACTCGTTTTGAATACTTTATCAAAGGCCAGGAACCG
>CAZDQA010000021.1:0-8305 GCA_964507605.1 uncultured Pseudomonadales bacterium
AATCCTCTGCCAACTACAATATCCTGGACACTGTCGGCCAAACCGCTCCCGGCGAATACAAATCATCCGGTTTTTATGTTAAAGCCGGCTTTCCCTACATTAAAACTATTATCGCCTTTGCCTTTACTATCTCTGATCTTTCCATTGATTTTGGCACTTTAACTCCGGGCGTTTTCCCCTCTCCGCTCCCGACCAATACCCTGACTGTTTCTTCCGGCGGCGCCGGCGGCTATAGTGTCGTTGCCAATGAAAACCACCCGCTCCAACTGCAAGGTACGGCAACTAACATTCCGGACACCAATTGTGACACCAGCTGCAGCGAAACCACTGCCGCTGTTTGGACCAATACCAGCAAGTACGGCTTTGGCTATAACATGTCCGGCAATGATGTACCCGCGGCTTTTGTTAACTCGACTTACTTTAAACAATTTGCCAACGAAGCTGGTTTAGAAACCAGCCAAATCGTTATGTCCAGCAGTAATGTGGGTAAAAATCGCGTGGCCACTGTCACTTACAAAGTTAATATTTCTCCCACCCAAAGCGCCGGCGATTATGCCAATTCCCTGATGTTTTTAGCCACGCCTACTTATTAATATTATGATAAACTTTAAAATCAACGGCCGTATCAATAAAAGAATATCAGTTATAATTTTTATAATAATTATAACCGTTATACTTAGAGCCCCGGCGAAAGTTGAGGCCCAAACCATTTCTCTTTCTATTTGGCCGCCGCTTTTAGAAGCAGTCATCCAACCCGGCAAAGCCATCACTCAGGTTTTTAAATTAAAAAATTTGGGTGATGATACTGTCATTCATGCCTCCCTTGTCCCTTTCGAACCCGGCGACGAGTTCGGCCATATCACTCTTTCCCAAACTGCCGACCCGGCCCTGGCTTACTTTTCTCTGCAAAACGCTGATTTAAATATACCGGCAGACATTCCTTTAAAATCCGGCCAAACCCAGGAATTCGTCCTGAAAATCAAAGTTCCCGAAACAAGCGCTGAAGCCGACCACTACTTTGCCTTTCTATTCTCCGCGGACACTCAAGGTTTAATCTCCGCTTCCGGCACTAAAACTTTAGGCTCGATTGCCGCCAATATCTTGCTGACTGTGTCCCAGACCGGCGAACTCCAACCCTCTGCCAAAATCGAAGAATTTTCTGTGACAAGGTCGGACCTTGTCAGTAAACAAGGTCCGACCTTTTTCGGCATCTTGGATTCTTTCTCCCCTATCAACTTTATCCTTAAACTCAAAAATACTTCTGCCACCCGTCTGAAAGTCGTCGGCCAAATTGAAGTGAAAAACACTTTCAATCGTCTCGTCGCCACCCTGCCTTTGCGCGAAGACAATGTCCTGGCCCACTCCTCCCGCTACCTGCAAATGGAAGGGTCGCACCCTTCCATAATTTGGAACCCAATCTTTCCCCTCGGCCGCTACACAGCCATTGCGACCATCACCCCGCAAAACACCACCAGCCAAATCTCCCAAACCATCCACTTTTATGTCCTGCCCTACAAAGCTTTATTGACAATTTTCAGCCTGGCGGCTATTATTTACCTATTGACAAAAAGATGGGGGGGGGTAAAACTTAAATAAATGAAAAAATTCATGGCTAAGTTAGCTCTAGCCGGCCTTTTAGCCCTCTCTACTCAATCATTTTTCTTAATCAATCCCCAAGAACTGGATTCGGCTAACTTAACTTCGGTGGCGGACACTTTGTCCACTTCCCGTTTGTCCTACTACGACGCCTTAACCTCGCTCCACACCCTGGGAACAACCTTGATTTCCGTCACTTCCACCGCTAACTTATTTACCGGCGACACCACCATGATCGGCGACACCACTACCGCCACCAGCTACACTGTTGACGATATTTACTCTACCACCCAGTTCACCACTACTGCCGGCCTGGACGCGACCGATATTCAATCCGGCGACGTCGTTATTGCTACCCGCTCCGCTACTCACACCGTTACCATGACCACGGCCACGGCCATTCCCAACGGCGCTATCCGGGTCCTGATCCCTTCCGGCACTAACGCTAATAACGACGGCATTCCTAACAATGATGGTTTTGATTACGGCGTTACCGCTCCGTCTTTAACCGCTCCCACCGGCGGCGGGGTCACTTCCTGGGAAACCGCTACGGCCACGGCTTCTGCCGGCACCGGCTGTACTGCCGGCAACCACTGTTTTGAAGCCAGATATAACGGCACCAACTCTGTTAACGCGGCTCTGACTTTCACCATCGGCGGGACCAATAAACTGATTAACCCTTCACCGGCTTCCGGCCACGCCGCCGGCTCAGCCGATACTTACACCGTCACTATCCAGCACTTGGCCGACCGGACGCAAAACTACGCAGTCATCGACTCCACCACAGTTAAAATCGCCGTAATTGAATCTGTCCGGGTGACAGCCACGGTTGACCCGACCATTACTTTTACCGTGGCGGCAGTCGGCGTCGGCACTACTTCCTGCGGTGTTCCGGCTACTATTACCACTACCGCTACCGCTGTCCCTTTCGGCACCATGGCCTTAAACACTTTTAAAAACCTGGCCCAAACCTTAACCGTCTCCACCAATGCGGTCGGCGGTTACGCGGTGACGACGATTGAAAACGATCAGTTAGGCAAAGACGGCGGCACCGCCACTTTTATTGCCGATGCTACCGGCGACGGCGCCATGACCCACGAAACCAAAGACGACTGGCACACGGCGACTCAAAACGGTTTTGGCTATTCGCTGCATAACTCTGATGCCGCCGCGATCGTCTTTCAATATTCCGATACCGACGGCAGCTGCGCGACCGGCACTTTCTGCGCCAAACAGTTTGCGGCCACGGCCGATGCCGACACTGCCCAAAGCCTGTTTTCTTCGACCACGGTCGCCAATGCGGAAAATGCCAATGTCTGCTACCGTCTGACAGTCGGCGCCACCCAGGCCGCCGGCGACTATGAAAACAACATTACTTACACCGCCACCGCCACATTTTAAGATGAAAAGAATAACGATTATAATTATTATAACAATTATAACGGTTATACTGCTGCCAAAGGCGGCCAGCGGCCAAGAAGCCATTACCATCACCGCTATCCCTCCCCGCCTGGAACTGGAAGCACTGCCCGGCGCCACCCTGCAGGAAACCATTAAAGTCCGCAATGAATCAGCCGGCGAAATGGCCTTTGACGTTTTAGCTTCCGATTTTATTGTCAACAACAACCAAGGCACTCCGATCGCCGTTGAGGAAAAAGTCTCCGGCCGCTGGAGTTTGGCCTCATGGATTTCGGCCTCCCCGAAAAAAATTCTCTTGCCGCCCCAGCAAACCACAGCGATTAATTTGATAATCTCTTTGCCGAAAAATGCCCTTCCCGGCGGCCATTACGCCATGATTACCTACAACCCGAGTACTGAAGGCCTAATGGGCATTCAAGGTTCAGGCAGTGCGATTACTCAAAAAGTCGGCACCCTGATTTACTTAAATGTCATCGGCGATGTGGTCGAAGCGGCCAATTTAAAAGAGTTTAAAACCTCCCAGTTTTTTAGCTACTATGGTCCCATATCCATCTCTGCAGAAATCGAAAACTTAGGCGATATTCACTTTGCTCCCAAAGGCCAGCTGACCATCACTAACCTTTTAGGCAAAACCGTCTTTTCCGGCCAACTAGAGGAAAAAAACATCTTTCCCTTTGCTTCCCGCCTTTATAACTGGGAGTTTCCGGGCAAATATCATTTAGGCCGTTATGCAGCCAAGCTGGAGGCGAGCGCCGGCAGCACCCAAATTCCCATTAACGGCCTGATCTACTTCTGGATTGTCCCGGTGAAAGAACTTGCCGCCGGTACCATTCTCTTAATTCTCATTATCCTCATCATTATCCTGAAAAAAAGACGGCCTACACCAACCCCCACTCCTGCGCCAACCGCTTCACCTGAGCCTGAAAATATTGCTTGACTTCGTCCCAGTCCACATCTTTAAACAGCGGCCTCATTTTTTCCGGTTCCGCATCTTCAAAATAATTCAAACCCCTAAGAATAAAATGCAAATGTTCTTCTAAACAATGATATTTTTGTTCATAAAAATCCAACATCTCCCTTAAAGAAAAAGTTCTGGTCAAAAAATACAAATCCACAAAGTCCCGCTTTGAACCCCTGTCTTCAATCGCGTGAATTTTCATGGCGGCAATATCTTTCAAGCTGGCAATTTTTATTCCGAAAAAATCATCAAACTTATCCAGCACCGCATACTCATAATAAAACAAACTGAAAGAAACCTTGAAAAAATCACCAATTACCGTTCTCCAGGCAATTGTTTTTGACTCAAAATTGCCGGTTTGCTTCAACTGCATTAAAACCACTTGCTCATCAAACTTCTTGGGGGTAAAAAAATCCAAATCAACCGATTGGCGATGGCCTAAACGCAAAGCCAAGGCTGTCCCTCCGGCCAAATAAGCCATATCCAGCCACTTTTCCCGGCCGATTAATTTTATACCCCGTAAGGTATTCGGCGATAAGGTGTTTGCAAACATTTAACCTCACTCTGCTTTAAATTTAATAATGATGCCCAAAAAATGCCGGTTTTCCGGGAAAAATCACGGTATTTCTTTAAGACTTGGGAAATTTTATCCAAACCAAACTCTTTTTTAAGCCAAAAAATGTCCTGAGTGTCTCCCTTTTCCAAAACTCTTTTAATTAAAAAGTCAGCATCTTCCCGGGCATCCAGCTGCTTTAAATCCACATCCCAAAAATACTTGGCGAATCTTGCCGGCAGTTTCTTTCCCATAACTATATTTTATCAAAATTTCCCTAAATAGGCTATACTAAAAACATGCGCCTGCCCAGAATAATCATCATAACGGTTATAATTTTTATAACCTTTATACTGCCGCCAAGGGCGGCAGGAGTGGAAAATCCTCAATCAAACTCAACCAGCGTTACTGCCACTGTCCCCGGGGAACCGGACACTCCCACCCTGATCTCTCCGGCCAATAACGCCGTTATCTCTACTACTGCCCCTACCTTTATCTTTAATCCTTCTTTAGGCGCAGTTTACGTCGACCATTATCAGCTCTGGATTGACGGCAATTTAAACACTAATAATATCGGCAGCTCCACTATTACTATTACCGCTAACGCTCTCACTGCTTTAACTCAAGGCCAGCACACCTGGATGATCAAAGCCATAGGCGAATATGGCACCAGCAGAAACTCCGCTACCTGGACTTTTACCATCGACACCACCGCCCCTTTAATCCTGATTAATCAGGTTGCTGAACATTCAACCAGTTTATCCTCGCTTGATCTGACCACGATCCCTGCTGGTTTAACCTTTGCCACCAACCAGCGCCAACCAATTATTGCCGGTCAATCAGAAGCCAATGCCCAGTTAACTCTTATCCTCACCGGCCACACAATCGCTTATACCTTAACTACCACTGCTTTGGCTGACCATACTTTTAGCTTTCAGCCTTCAGCTAACCTTAATCCGGACACCTACTCGGTCACCGTCATCAGCACTGATTTATCCGGCAATACCACCACTCTGCCTGAGTTTACCCTGACCATCAACTTTGTTCCGACTATAACTCTTTTTCATCTGCCCTCGCCGCTGCCGGCCATCACTATTCCCCAAGTTAAGCTGCCGGAACTATTAACCGCCTGGCCTTTTCAATCAGCCTGCCCGGTTTTAGTCTGGCCCTGGCTGATCATTCTTATCCTGATTCTCTACATCCTCTACCTCCGCCGCCGCCCCCGCCGCCCTCAACTCTGATTCCCTAAATTCCTGCGGTTTTTGCCAATACCACCAACCGGTTAAACAGCTCCTTGGCCTCCTCTGCCTGCCAGTCCGGCGGCAGCAGCTTCCTCGGCAAACCCGGATCAGATACTATAAGATTAAAGTACTTGTCTAAAGCGGTTTTGAAACCGCCTTTGGACTGTCTCAGCAAACTAAAGTTTTTGCGCCCGATCTTTAGCAGTCTTTCTGCAAAATTGACAAACTCAAAGTAAGCTGTACTGGTTTGATCCAGTCCCCATAACCGTCTGGCCCACTGCTGGTCATCGCCTAAAACCAACCGCCTAGACTCAATCACTTGGGCCATATTTTGCCATTTATGATCTAAAAACAGCTGTTTTGTCTGCTCTGATACCTTAAACGGCGTCACATAAACCCCTCTGGTCACCCGCTTGTAGCCCATGGCCCTCAAGCCGCTCGAAAGCGTCCGGGATTGGCCTTGGGCTTGATTAACTATCACCAAACGCC
This sequence comes from uncultured Pseudomonadales bacterium, assembly GCA_964507605.1. Classification (GTDB taxonomy): domain Bacteria; phylum Patescibacteriota; class Microgenomatia; order UBA1400; family CG1-02-47-37; genus CAZYUF01. The sequence goes on from CAZDQA010000021.1 coordinate 6,257, forward strand.
AAGTCCTGTCCCAAACGCTCTGTTGGCCTCGAGAAAGATTCAAGCTCTTGACTAACTGTTCTTTGCCTAAACCGGTTAAGCGGAAGTGCGCCTGGTTGTTCCGGACAATCTTATCCACCATTCCCGCTTTTTCTAATCTGATAGCCGCATCCCTGACCGAACCCGGCTCATATTCAGACAGCCGAAAATACAAAAACTTATATGCTTGATACTCCGGCTCTTCTCCTAAACTCAGGCAAAATAACAATTTTTTCTTGAGTAGTTTCATACTATGTAGTGTTAGTAAACATTTAAATACAAGATAACACTGCAAAGAAAGCCTGTCAAGTCCAGATTAGATTCTAAATTCTAGATTTTAGATTTTAGATGAAAATAAACACAGTTGATATTAATAGTAATTGAAAGAAATATATTGATATAGTTCATTTACTACCATGAAAACTACGTGAAACTAGTCTGACATCTAAAATCTAAGATCTAACATCTGTTTTCCCCTGTTTTTTCGCTTAAAAAACTGCTTGATTGTCACCTCAGATCATTTCTTATTAGTATAGATATATATTAATTAGTGTAATCTTGTGTAATTAAATCTAATTACCACAAGAACGCAAAAAAGGAGACAAATATGTCCACGAGCATCTCGCTTACCTACCCGATTGCCTACTTTCAGCCGTCCGCTAGTCTTGCAAGAAACCTGTCCGCCAGCTGGCGGATTTTCCGCAAGACTTTGCCGTTAGTCCACAACCGCACCTTTCAAATTAGTGCTGAAGCCGCGGCGGTTTTGTCCGTCTTCGCGGCTCTGGCTGTTTGGGTTTTTGCCTTAACTCCCGGAATTGCCGGTTGGTAACTTATTCATCACGCAGGCAACGTCTGCCCGGTTGCCTGCTTCGCTTATGCAACAACCACTTTTACAACAATTCCAAGCCTATCTGCACCAAGGGTCCGTCCTTAAAAAAAGGTCTGACCCTAACAGGAATGCCCGGCTGCAAGCCGAGCAGGGCTCGCCGGCAGGCGAAAGATCCGTCCTTAATGTAAAAATCTCCCCCTCTTCCATCAAAAACTATGTTTCTGACATAAACCATTTCTTAAACTTTATCGCCGGTTCCATCCAGGAACCAATTGTCCAACCCGTTCATATCACTCCTGCGGCCATCAAAACCTATACTGCAACGGCGGCCAGCCAGCTTAGCCCTTCCAGCCTCAACCGCCATTTAGCCGCAATCCGCTGTTTTGGCCGCTTTTTAGTTCACACCAAACTTTTGGAAACCGACCCGGCCCAAAACTTAATCAATCCGGACTTTGATCCCACTCTCGCCCAAGTTATCACCCGCTACCAAAAGTTCTTAACCACCGAAGCTTTATCCAAATCCACGATCAAAAACTATGTTTCCGACCTGAAAAAATACTTATTATGGGCCCGCAAAAATATCAAAACAACAGACGAGACCTTAACTGCTCGTCCGTTGATATAAATACATATCAGCATGTTCACACGCATGAAAAAGATTAATAAAAGGTTACGAACCTTCAGAAAAGGGTCTGTCCTTAAAGGATTTTTTCTTCAAAAAGGACAGACCCTAATGGATTTTCAAAGCACGGAACTTAACAAAGTGTCGGAAGGGTCGGACCTTAACAGGAACGCCCGGCTGCTGAAAGGTCGGACCTTAACAGGAGGCCTGGCCAACGGCCAAGCCGGGGCAGCGAAGCTGAAAGGTCCGACCTTAATGGTCTTTTCCCCCTCTTCAAAACTCTCCCCCGGTCTATCAAATCAACCCAAACCCCCTATTTACCAATTTTGGCAATCTCAATGCCAGATTGCCAATCTCTCCCCGATATTATGAAAGCCAATTTCCACAAATTTCTTCACCAAATGCGTTTCAAACCGTTTAAATCAACCATACCTGCCCACAATACCCCGCCGCCTGCCTTGCCAAATTCTGATCAATTAACCAAATTCAGCTTCCTCAAGAGAAAAATCCAAGCAATCTATAAAAGTGTATCAAAGTCAGTCAAATCTTTGATCTCCACTCCTGCTTCTGAAAGCAAAAA
>CAZDQA010000021.1:8405-12041 GCA_964507605.1 uncultured Pseudomonadales bacterium
AAGCAAAAACTTGAGTTTGGCTGGTTTCTCTGTTAAAGGGGACATAGCTGACTCCTTTGATCTGCTCGGCGGCAAAATGGAGAGTGGATTCGACAGCGCCGGCGGGCAGGGTGGGAAAAGCAGCGTAAATGTCTCTGGCAGTCTCACCAGCTTCCAACAGCTCCAAGATCTGCCAAACCATAACTCTGGTACCTTTAAAAACAGGTTTGCCGTGGCAGATTTGGGAATTAACAATGATTTTAGCAAAACTACTTTTGGTTCTCATAAAATAATTATACCGGGACTCAGCAAAATGTCAAAAGAAGTTTACGCCTCAGGTTTGCCCGCTTATCTATGAACCTCAACCAATATTTCACCAACACCAGTCTAAAAGCCTACCAAAAATGGCTTACCAGTCAAAAACTGCCGGCGGCCACGATTAAGCGCAAGCTGTCTTCCCTGCGCCGTTTTGATAATTGGCTGAAAAAACCGTCCGTCCCTCAGGGTCGGACCTTGAAGGATCTTGGATTTAAAAAAGGTCCGACCCTAATGTATAAACGCCTCCTCTCCTACCTCTACCTCTCTCTCCTTGTCCTTTTCTCCGTTGCCCTCGGCATCTACGGCTATCAGCAAATCTTCAAAGAGGTCGTCCAGCAGTACGCTTATCCTCAGGCCCCATCGCCCACCACCCCCAACCGCCTCCTGTCTTTTCAAGCCAGATTAACCGACTCATCCGATAATCCCATCTCTGTCCCGACCGACTTCCGTTTCCTCATTTACAACGCCGACGCGCCTGCCTCCGGTTCAGCTAAGCTCTGGGAAGAACAAAGATATATTGACCCTGACCAGGACGGCATCTTCTCTGTTACTTTAGGCACGGAAACTGCTATTCCCACCACGCTATTTACCGAAAACGCCAACCTCTGGCTCGGCGTCACCGTCGAAACCGACCCGGAAGCCACCCCCAGGCAAAGAATTGCTACTGTTGGTTATGCCCTAAACGCCGAAACTCTGCAGGGTTTTCCCCCCTCAGCCTCCGCCTCCGCTGACCAGATCCCGGTTTTAACCCAGGAAGGCGATTTGGTTTTAGCCCAAGCCAACCCCATGGTCTACTCCTCTTCCGGCACTTTTTCCATCAAAGGCCAGGTTTTAACCCTCAATACCGCCACCGGCACTAACGGCGATATCCAGATTGCCCCTGACGGCACCGGCAACTTAGACATTAACCTCTCCTCGACCACTCAAAATGCTGTCTATATTACCAATGCCGCTCAAACTTCCGGCGATCTGATCCACGCCTACCTGGGCAATGACACCGCCACCGGCAATCTGTTAACTCTCTCCTCCGGCGCAAGCGAAACCAACCGCTTTACTGTTTCCCGCACCGGCCAAACCTATATTGCCGGCAACGTCGGCATCGGGACGACAAGTCCCCTCCAAAAACTCCATGTTGAAGGCCAGTGTGTTACCGGCGATTCGTTACTGTCTTTAGCTGACGGCTCTACTCAACGCATTGACCAAATTAAAGGCGGCGAGCAGGTTCTCTCCTTAAACGAAACTACCAACCAACTTGAACCCCAGAAAATTAAAGGCTTGCTGGACATGGGAGTTAAACCGGTTTACAAACTCACCACCCAAGACGGCAAAACCATCAGAACTACCGGCAACCACCCTTACTTAACCAAAGACGGCTGGACAAAAGTAGTTTACCTTGAAAAGGGAGAAGAAATCGCGGTAACAGACTCACTTTTTGGAACGCAAACTGGGGTAAGCCACAATAGCGATAGCCAACAAGACCAAAGCAACAACAATATAAAAAGTTTGCAACCAGCCGAGATTCATGATTTAGCTCCTTTCAGCAATAATAAACTAAGTGCTAAACAACCAAACATCGCCACTAAACCCAATGGTATTATAAACAAGTTCACCTTGTCAACCCCGGTGAATAATGGCGCCATAGCTGAAGCCATAACTACTAACCCTAAGTTAGCGGTAAATTCTGACAATCTGTCAAATTGGGAATTATTTAATAAGGGCAGCATTGATGTTGATAGTAACACTGGAAATCAAAATATGTCAAGCGGTGTTACCTGGGTTAAAATTCAATCTATTGAATATGTGGGCGAGGAGCAGGTTTGGGATATTGAGGTGGCCAACACCCACAACTTCGTCGCTAACGGCATTATTGCCCACAACACCTACATCTCCGGCAATGTGGGCATCGGCACTTCCACTCCCCTGGTTAAACTCCAGGTGGTGGGAGACGGAACTAATACGGCTGCTTTCATGTCCGGCAATGTCGGTGTTGGAAAAACCAATCCGCTGCAGGCTGTGGACTTAGTCACTGGCTCTAGTTACGGCATTAACGGTACTTCTGTCCTTAATGCCACTACCTTAGGCAGCGGGGTCTTAACTTCCTCTTTAACTACAGTGGGGGCTTTAAACTCCGGTTCCATCACTTCCGGCTTTGGGGCCATTGATACCGGCGCTGACAACATTATCACCACCGGGACAATGGGTGTGGCCGCTAACACTGTCTTTACCGGCTTATCCCAGACTTTAACCGGCCAGTTCACTTCTTCCTATGCCAATGCGGCGGCTTTAAACCTCACCGGGGCTGGGGCCGGCATCACCTTTACCAGCACCGGGCCTAACCGGATTGTTACTGCTGCTTCCCAGCACCTCGCCTTAATGCCCGGAGGGAATGTGGGCATCGGCACTACCCTTCCCTCCTCTTTCAAACTGGAAACAGCCGGCAGTATTGGTCCTGCAGCCAACGATAGCTACGACCTTGGCTCTGCCACCAGAATCTGGAATGATGCTTATGTAGACCGTATCTGTTTTGATGGTTCTTCCGACTGTATGGGTTCTTCCTCTACTGCCGGCGGCTGGACTGACGGCGGCAGCTCTGTTTACTTAACTACTACGGCTGATAATGTCGGTATTGGTACTTCCACGCCTTTAGTTAAACTCCATGTGGTTGGTGACGGCACTAATGCCGCTGCTTTCATGTCCGGCAATGTGGGCATCGGTACCACCTCTCCTGGTTATGCCTTAGGGGTAGCCGGCAGTGTGAATATAACTACTGGTAATGCCTTCTTCATTAATGCTGCTTCTGTCCTTAATGCCACTACCTTAGGCAGCGGGGTCTTAACTTCCTCTTTAACTACAGTGGGGGCTTTAAACTCCGGTTCCATCACTTCCGGCTTTGGGGCCATTGATACCGGCGCTGACAACATTATCACCACCGGGACAATGGGTGTGGCCGCTAACACTGTCTTTACCGGCTTATCCCAGACTTTAACCGGCCAGTTCACTTCTTCCTATGCCAATGCGGCGGCTTTAAACCTCACCGGGGCTGGGGCCGGCATCACCTTTACCAGCACCGGGCCTAACCGGATTGTTACTGCTGCTTCCCAGCACCTCGCCTTAATGCCCGGAGGGAATGTGGGCATCGGCACTACCCTTCCCTCCTCTTTCAAACTGGAAACAGCCGGCAGTATTGGTCCTGCAGCCAACGATAGCTACGACCTTGGCTCTGCCACCAGAATCTGGAATGATGCTTATGTAGACCGTATCTGTTTTGATGGTTCTTCCGACTGTATGGGTTCTTCCTCTACTGCCGGCGGCTGGACTGACGGCGGTAGTTCGGTCTAC
>CAZDQA010000022.1:0-6046 GCA_964507605.1 uncultured Pseudomonadales bacterium
AATCATTTAACAATTTGTTGGAAAGAAGTTCGAACTTTACGGTATACTGTCAACATGAATTTACAATTAATAGCTGGTAATTTTGTAAAGGAAATTGAAGCGGCGGCTAAAGGTAAAGCCACCAGTCTGCCGTTTATTATCCATCGACTTTCCCCGACTCCGTTGGTAGCTGAGGGGGAATTTTTCCAAGTGTTAAAGATTGGCGGGTCAATTTTGCAGAACGCTTTGGTTTATAAAGATAAGAAAACAATAAAAGTTAAATCATTTGAAGAAGAACATTTACCGATTTTTTCTACCGGGAAAGCATTTTTGGCCTTGATTAAGTCACATTTAAGAAAGAATATTAAGGTGCTGGCGATTAATTTCGCCTATCCTTTAAAACCTTTATTAGAAAATAACCGATTGGACGGAGTTTTGTTGGGCGGCAGTAAAGAGCATGCTTTTTCCGGATTAGTAGGAAAACAAGTAGGAGTGCAGATTGAAAAATTTATTAAGCTAAAATTTAATAAGCAGATTATCGTGACTTTGGCTAACGACACAATTTGTTTGGCTTTGTCGGGATTGGGGAAAGCGCAGCCTTTGGGATTGGCGGGCGGGGTTATAGGGACAGGAATGAATTTTGCCTTTTTTCTTGATGAGCACACTTTGGTTAATTTAGAGTCAGCTAATTTTAACCGGTTTCCGCAGAGCCCTGCCGGTTTACAGGTTGATGCCCAATCGATTAAAAAGGGAGAGGCTTTGTTTGAAAAAGAAGTATCCGGGGCGTATTTGTTTCAGCATTATAATTTAAGGTTGGGAAAAGAGTTTAGTAAGATTGAGTCTACTCATCAGATGGATAAAGCGGCCAGAGGAGAAATTAACGGAGACAAAATGTTAGCCAGAGAGTTATTTAAGTACTCAGCCCAGTTAATTTCCTGCCAGATAGCGGGTATTACTAATTATAAAAAGCACGATATGGTTTTTGTGATGGAAGGTAGTTTGTTTTGGGTTGGTTATAATTACCGGAAAACAGTGGAAGAGACGGTGAAAAGTTTAACCAAGTATAAAGTTAAGTTTAAAGAGATTAAAGACTGTGGGATTGTGGGTGCAGCACAATTGGCGGTTTGATATAATTAGTAGATCGGCCTGGTGGTGGAATTGGTATACACGCAGCACTTAAAATGCTGTCCGTGCAAACGGATGTGGGTTCAAGTCCCGCCCAGGCCACTTCTCCGCCAGTTGGCGGATCAGTGCGGGGCACAGTTTCGGGGTGTGGTTCAGTTGGTAGAGCGCCTCGTTTGGGACGAGGAGACCGCCGGTTCGAGTCCGGCCACCCCGACCAGGCGGGATTAGTTGATCGGTTCAACGTCAGCTTTCCAAGCTGAATAGAGGAGTTCGACTCTCCTATCCCGCTCCAATGCTCCCATAGCTCAACGGACAGAGCGTCCGCCTTCTAAGCGGAAAATAGAAGTTCGATTCTTCTTGGGAGCACTTCGACTCGCTCCGCTCGCTCAGTGTTATGACACACGAGTGGTAAAATATAGATATGGTGACTGTAGCTTAGCTGGTTTAAAGCGCCTCCCTGTGGAGGAGGAGATCGGCGGTTCAAATCCGCTCAGTCACCCATCGGTTTTTTACAGAGTAAATTTAGGTTCGAGTGAAAGTACTAATAATTTTTTACTAAAGAAAATCTTTAAGGTATCATGAACATTTTTTCTAAACTGAATTCATCTAAGACTTACATTATGGTTAACTAGGATGTTTTCTTGACTTGAGGTATATAATAAAAATATATGAGTGGTATAGATTGGGGAAAAACTGGAATATCAGAAGAGATTTTAAATAGAACGCCAAAAGGGGCTAATATGACCGTTCGAGAGGCGATAGAGGGACTTCGTAATGAAATTATCCATGCATCACGCGATAGGCGTGAAGAAATGGCCTCTCATAATGAAATAGCTGCTGGACTTGTAAAGATAATCAACAGTGACGAAGACACTCTGTTTGAAATTGCCCGCTCTTCTGGGGAACAACGGGCAGAAATAGCTAAAAGATCCCCTAGAGCGGCAGAACTTGTAGTTACTGCCTATCAAATTGAAGCTGAACGACGGGCAGCTAAGGAAAATGGGTGAGATTGAATCAATTATCAGAGATGCTGGAGCCGTTCTCTCGGGCGTTGCGATAGATGAAAAAGGGCAGAAGGATTTTCATACTCTTTTTCAAGAGCTTCAAGAAAAATACGGTACAGGTGACCCAAAAGAAATTATTGCTAAAGCAGGCGTTAAAGAAAGTATAAATATTTTTTGCAGGCTTGCAGGTATAGGCGTAGACTCTGAAATTAGACGATTGGTAAAAGTTAAAGAAAAGCCATTAGTTGGTGCTAATGGGATAAAATGGGAAGAGAGTGGGATACCGGAAGACGTGTTAAATAAAAAGTGTAGCTCTGGTATGACTGTCAGAGAAGCGATAGAGGGTGCTCGTAATCAAATCTTTAATGCAAATCGGTTAGAGCGTGCAGTAATCGCTATGAACTCAGAGTGGGTCCGACCAATTGTCGACCAGATCAATAGTGACGAAGACACTCTTTTTGAAATTGCCGAGGCTAACTCTGAACAACGTGTGGAAATAGCTCAAAGATCGCCGAGAGCTGCCGAGCTGGTAGTCTGGGCCTACGAAATTGAAGCTAAACGGGAAAAGGCTAAACAACAAACGATCCGTCGATCTTCATCTACCCCAATAATATATGGGGGCGTCACTCCACGACGAGCAGGATCATTACATACCCCAACCATGAGCGAAATAATAGAACAAGCAAATAAACCAAGACCAACACAACCATATTTTAGAGATTCTGACCAGGGCGGAAGGTGGATTGACCCCCTAGAACCTTATATGGATTTTAGTCATGATATTCCCCAAATGGTTGATCCCCGTAAACCACCCTACCATAACCCAACTCAGGGTGGATAAAAGATTAATCCGATAACTGAAAGGTTCCAACGTCATTCGCTAGATCACCCTTCGGTAATACCTCAGGGCAAGCCCTTCACTTCATTCAGGGCGAGCCCACAATAGGAATTAGAATTTTTACTGTTTTTTCCTCAAGAGAATTTAGTACCCTACCATCACGAACACGAACTTTATCAAATTTCATCTACCAGTCTTTACAATAACAAGAAATCTTATATTTTATGCAAACGATAATTCTTTTAATGAAAATAAATGCGCTATTAAAGGATCTTTAGGTTCAGCAACTGAACAAAATACAGAATAAGCCTCTTTATATAAATCCCCAATGCATGGAACTGGTTTATTAAAGGCCTCTTTCCACCCTTTATCAAACAGTGGTGGCTTGAAACTATAAGGGATAGGCGTTCCTGATTTAGAAGCATCAGAAGCAATCAGATCTGTTACCGCTAACATTGAACCTAATTTAAGGGTTGCACATGTAAGTAATTGCTTTTTATATCTATCTGTAAAAAAAAGCCTTCTATATTCCTCAAAAAATCTATCTGTCAAATCAACTCTTGCTTTATAAATGTTTCTAGTAAGGCTTGTTTCCGAATCTGCCGGTAGTATTTTTTCAATAGAGTTAGAGTCTCCTTCTATCATCCCATTTTTAACCCCTCTTTTTAAAAAGGCTAATAATTCCTTTTTTGAAAAAGGTTGCCCAGATTGTTTAAATGTATCACTATCTTCATTGGCTAGCGTCATTCTAAATATATTCCACTTCAAATAGTCATATCTTTCTTCGGCTGTTAATATAAGTTCTTTATGTTTTTCTGCTAGATCTGACTGATTTTTTACCACGGACCCATAGAGAAAATCACCAAGTCTTTCAGGTCGCAGCCAAAATAATATATAAGGTTGAACAATATAATTTGAACCAAACCTGTCTATGCTTTCCGATTCCCACTCAGAAAGATTTTCTCCCAAGTCAAGTTTTCTAACAGAATGTAAAACAACTCCCATTCCCGCACTAGATAAATCATAGGCTGACCTTATAGATTGAATAAAATCAACCTTTTCGTCGCCCAGTTTTTGTTCACTCATAATTCGTAAATAGTAATACAAAAACTATCATATGTCAACACTATAGGATGATTTGCTCCCCTGTCATTAGCTCATACGAACTTTTTATTTATATTACACTGTAGGTTCCAACGTCGTTCGCTAGAGCACCCGGCGTTTTTTCCTCAAGAAGATTAGTTTCTCTGCCACAACCTTTTATAAAACTAAGCAATAAAGATAAAAATAATAAGAGGGCAAATGATACAATTATTTTGATGCCCAAACGTCTTAAATTTATATTGATCTTTCTGGTGCTGATTTTTCTACTGGTATTTATTGGCATGATCATTAAAAACTCTTTTATCAATCATACTGTTTCTCCTGAATTCTTAACAGAAAATAATCATCAAGAAGAACTGCCTGTATTTATTGAGCTACTTCGAAAAAGAATTTATCCGGCAAGTGACCTCGTTATCGAGGAAACCTTAGTCTCAGGGATTAATCACCAACGCTACATTGCCTCCTATCAATCAGATGGATTAAAGATCTATGGATTGCTGACAATACCCAATTTGCCCAAACCACTGAATGGTTATCCGACTATCCTTTTCTTACATGGATATGTTTCTCCTCAAACATATGTCACTGCCAGTGATTATGTTGCTATACAGAATGGCTTAGCTAAAAGCGGTTTTATCACTTTTAAACCTGATTTCCGAGGCCATGGAGAATCTCAAGGAGATGCCACCGGCGCTCATTTTTCAGAAAACTATCTAGTTGACACCCTAAACTCTTTATCGGCCTTAAAAATCTATCCAGATATTGATCCAGACAGAATCGGTGTCTGCGGGCATTCAAATGGAGGTGAAATCGGACTCAGGGCTATGGTAGTATCCAAAGAAATTAAAGCCGGTGTGTTCTGGGCCGGTGTCGTTGGTAGTTACCAAGATATGCTGGAAACATATAACTCTCGCATTCTTTTTATGAGAAGACGCACTTTTGATCTCGTGGTTAAACACGGCAAACCCAGTGCTAATCCAACTTTTTGGAACCAACTTGACCCTTACTCATATCTTAGTGATATCTCCGGACCGGTTCAGCTTCATCATGGTACTGCAGACCGTAATGTACCAATCGAACTATCAATCCATCTTAAGGACGCTTTAGAAAAAGAAGAGAGAATAGTAGAGCTGTACCAATATGAAAGGGCTAGTCATAATTTCACTGGAAACTCATTTGGCGCCGCTATGCAAAGATCAGTAGACTTTTTTAATAAATATCTTTGAAGGAAGTTTTTTCTATCAAAATAGAAGACAAAAATAGTTTGATTTGATACTATAGTAAGTATGAAAAAACTTCTTTATAAGTCACTTCAGTTAGCGATAATTGCAAATTTCCTCCTAATAACTCCAATAAATGCTGGCGGTGGCAGGATGATTTTAATGCATAATAGCACCAGTAACTGGGGAATAAAAGAAGATATAATCTCGGCCCAGGTTTTTAATGAAGGAAGCCAGCAATCATATTCATTCGGAGAAAAAATGGAATTCAGAATTAAAAACCCTCAAATAGGCGACCATTGTATTACAGAACAATCGGTAACCGACAAACTAGGGTTAGTGTATGGCACTTGTTATGCCGATTCAAAAAGAGAGATGGAAGTTTATCTTTATTCATTGGACAGACATGATGAATCTTCTATTTATATACTTCATTTTATTGATCCTCCAAAACCTTCTTTGATTCCTAGTCCTTCTTCAATTATCATCCCAAGATCATCTTTAAGTCCAAGCCCCTCCCCTTTGGGGGAAAAAGGTGAAAAATCAAGTTTGAAGCCCAGTCCAGTTAATAATCCCGAAATAGACATAGGCAAAAAAGACTTAATAGTATCTCAACTATCACCTTTAAAAAAAATTTCCTACTTTTTTACTAGTTTTTGGGGGAAATTTGTCGGGTATTTAAAATTCATAAAAAAATAGGGGGAAATCGGTTATATAGAGTAGGTTTCAACGTCCACGACGCTGCGGTCGGGGCAGGCATTCACTAGTGCACCCAA
>CAZDQA010000022.1:6146-10921 GCA_964507605.1 uncultured Pseudomonadales bacterium
TGTGATAGAATAAATTGATGACATTTCAAAAAAATCCCAAACAGAAAAGCAGTTATCCGGGAATGCTGGAGAGTTTTGAGAAAAAGAGGCATAGGGTTTGGATAAAGACTAAGTTTAAGCCAAGCCAAGACCGGTCTTTCAGGGCAAAATTTACACCGTTCGGAAGAAAGAATCCCTAATTTAGGGAACTAAAGAGATCGCTACGCCTTTTTTGTCGGCCCGGCCGGTGCGGCCGATGCGATGAATATAATCTGTTTGCGTTTCCGGCAAGTCAAAGTTAATGACGTGGGTAACGTTCTCAATATCCAAGCCCCTTTGGGCGACATCGGTGGCTAATAATATCTTGACAAAACCGTTTTTAAATTGAGTTAAAGCTTTTTGCCTTTGGCTTTGAGTTTTATTGCTGTGAATGGCGGTGGCTTTAAATCCCCTTTCAATTAAAGTCCGGGCCAGCTTTTCCATGCTCCATTTTGTCCGGCCAAAGACCAGGACTTTATTAAAACCGGGTTTAATTAAAAGGTCATGGAGAACGTCAATTTTATTTCTGCCGGCGATCCGGACAACTTCCTGATTGACATTGTCGATCGAGTCCCTGGTTTTGACCGAAATTATGGTGGGATTTCTTAAAAAGTTGGCCATGACTTCTTTGACTTTACCTTCGATGGTGGCCGAGAAAAATAATGACTGGCGCCGGTCAGGCAGGAACGAAATTAAGTATTGGACATCCTGGATAAAACCCATATCGAGCATGCGGTCGACTTCATCCAGGACAATGGTGGTAAAACTTCTTAATTTTAAAATCCGCCTTTGTTCCAAATCTTTTAGCCGGCCAGGCGTGCCAATGACAAAGTTCGCTCTTTGCCTTAAGCGCTGGATTTGGCGGTTCATGCTGACACCGCCGATACAGAGAACAGAATACATATTTAAATTTCTGGCAAGAGCAATAAATTCTGCCTCAATTTGGGCGGCCAACTCCCGGGTGGGGGTAATGATCAGAACCTTTTCGTTTCTGTTTTTAAAGACTTTATTAATCAAGGGGATTAAAAAAGCGGCAGTCTTGCCGGTGCCGGTGTTAGCAACGCCGACCACATCCTGATTGTTAATAATCAGGGGAATGACCTTGTCTTGAATCGGGGTGGGAATCAAATAGCCTTTCTTTTTAACATTAATTTTAATTTGTTCTTCCACGGAAAAGTCGGCAAAATCATTGGCAATCGCGACTACCTCCAGGCGGGGTTGGCCCCGGACTTGTTGGACTAGAAAAGAAGGATCAAAGGAACGCGGTTGCCGGCGATTGCGGGCGCGGAAAAATCTCTTTTGCTGATACATAGCTATTTTAGTTCACCACACTGGGGAATTTTTGCCCTTTGCTTAAAGAAGTTAAAACTAACAGTTTGGCTTCGTCGGGCAAGGTACCTTTAACAGCGGCGATTTCTTCGCTGACCTGGTTTAAGGCTTGCTGGTAAAGACTTAAACGGCCGCCGGGCAAGAAGCCGGCGTGGGTTTGTTTTTCCAGCCACAAGTTTTTTATCAATTCCAGCGAATCGGCAAAATCGTTAGAAGTCAGAGAGACTTTACTTTCAGTGACGTTGATTTCTTTAGCTGACGAGGTTTTCTTAATAATATTTTTCAAGAGCGATTCCAGTTCTTTTTTGGTCACTAAGCGGCGAACGCGACCGCTTTTCAGGTTTTGATTGGGGATTGAGTAAGTCAGGCCATTGCTGGATTTTAAATTAAAAAACGGCCGCAAAATAAGACAGTCAATTTTAACTTCAGCAACCTGCAAAATCTTGCCAAAGCGAACGAGTAACTCTCCGACTTTGTACATTAATCCTAACATTAAGGAATTATAGCAGTTAATCTTCTATAATACCAGATATGGTTAGAAAAGTATTTAGATATCAACGAGGTGTATTACCGACGCCGCTGTTTTTTCCGGATGCAACCAAGGCGGTGGTTAGAAGCGTAGACAGCCAGGATGTGATCAATACTAAAACTTCGGGAATTTTGGTGAATACTTTACATTTGTATTTAGATTTAGGCAAACGGGTGTTAAAAAAATTTAAGGGCATCGGTCCGTTAATGGGCTGGCCGGGAGCATTGATTTCCGACTCGGGCGGCTTTCAGGTAATGAGTTTGGCGAAGAATGGCAGCGGTAAAGTGACGGATGCCGGTGTTTCTTTTCATTTAAATAAAAAAAAGAAAGTGTTATTGACGCCGGAAAAATCAATTGAATTTCAATCTTGGCTAAAAACTGATTTAATGGTGGTGTTGGATGATTTTACGATGCCTCAAGCCAGTTATGAGGAAGCTAAGGAAACGGTCAGGCGGACAATAGTTTGGGCAAAACGGTCGAAAGCAGAGTTTGAACGGATTTATCGAGAGAAACGGGAAAGGCCGTATTTAATTGCCGTGGTTCAGGGAGGGAGTTGGCCGGATTTGCGAAAAGAATGCGCTTTGCGGCTGGCGGAGATTGGTTTTGACGGATATGGATACGGCGGCTGGCCGTTGACGGTTGAAGGTAAGTTTGATTACGAGAGCGCCAAGATTATTGCTGAAAATGTGCCCAAGAAGAGCTGGCTTTACGGTTTAGGGATCGGCAAGCCGGACGAGATCGCGAATTTAGTCAAGCTGGGTTATGATATTTTTGACTGCGTTTTGCCGACCAGAGACGCTAGGCACGGCCGGCTGTATGTCAGCAATAACGATCATAACGATTATAAAAATTATAAATTTTATACCCCTGATAAAGAAAAATATTCTATTGATGACCGGCCAATCGATTCTCAATGTGACTGCTTGTTGTGTAAAAACTATAGCCGCGCCTATCTGCGGCACTTGTTTAAAATTGAAGATTTAACGGCGGTCAGGTTGGCGACCATTCACAACTTGCGGTTTTATTCCCGGTTAATGGAGAAATTAAGGCTATGAAGCGGGCAGTTATCTTTATTAATGGCGAGTTGGCAGATATTTCCAGGTTAAAAATTAAGAAAACAGATTTATTGATCGGAGTGGATGGAGGGACAAAACAGATACTAAAACCAGATATAATCATCGGCGACTTTGATTCACTGACGGTAATTCCGGAAAATGTTCCGTTGATAATGTATCCTAAAGATAAAGATTTTACGGATACGGAATTGGCCTTGCAGTTTTGTGAAAAACAAAATATTAAAGAAGTAATTTTGGTGGGATTTTTAGGCAGAAGATTAGATCACTTAATTGCCAATTTAATGAATTTAAGCAAATATAATTTCAAAATCATTGAAGGCAATCAGGAGATGTTTTTAATTAAAAACAAGGCGGTAGTTAAGGGCCGGCCAGGCGATTTAATTTCTTTGATTCCCCTACTGAGAGATTGTCTTGGTGTGACGACGGTTGGTTTGAAATGGCGCCTGCAGGTTCGGAACCTGCAGGTTGGCAGTAGTCGTGGAGTAAGTAATATGATGTTGAGTAAATCTGCCCGGGTTAGCCTTAAGAAAGGTTATTTATTGATGGTTCACACCTACAGATACCTACAGGGTCGGATCCTGTAGGTTGATGTGAACGTTTTCAAAAAAATTCGAACGTATTTCAAAGAATCGTGTTAGCTCGCCCCGCCAAGCGGGGCTCGCTACTTCAGCGCGGCGCCCCCACCCCGCCGCGCTTCCGTTATTTTTTGTGCGCGCGATTTTTCTCTCGCTATCGCTCGAGCAAAGAAAGGGTTTGTATAAAGTTTCCTTACCAACTCCAATGTATTCGGATAAAAACTTCCTTATGTAATATTTTGCAGTATTCGTACACACCCGTATTATAGACAATATTAAATTCTTCGTAACTTTAGTAAATATTATCTACCTCAAACTCAAATGATTGATTCCAATATAGAGGGTTATTATTTTGAATAATAATGGCAGGATCATTTGCTTTTTCTTCGTTCATATTTAACCAATCACGGTATTTTATTTTACCTTCTACAATATGTTCTTCCCAAGTATTCCAAAATATTTTGTTTTTGTACGTATAAATGATATAAAAAATTGACGTTCGCTTGGTAATCCACGACGGAATGATGTTGTATTGTTGAATGTCATTAGATACCAAATCAAAACCTGCTCTACTCAAAATATCTTCTTTCTCTAAATTTAATGCAAGGGCATTAGTATATCTCTCTGCACGCTCTAATCGACTTACAGGCAGTTTTTTGAAAAAATTATGACCGAAACGTGTTTTTAAGTATATTTGTTCTCCTATGAAATTTGTTATACCTTGACGATATATATCTTCTAAGGTAAATATTTGAACATGACGCGAAAGTAGTACTCTCTGTAACGGATCTATAGCAATAAACGATATACAAACAAGTAGGACAATTGCGGCTAGTTTCTTCATGATCACAATTAACTATACACTAAATTGATTACCTTTTTCAACAGCATTAGATCTTATTGTTTTTGATTTACAAAATTTGTGTATTGTAATTGTACTCAAACTATCTTTCGGATTTTTTAATGGCCGTCTCAGACAGATCCGAAAGGGTTTGACTACAACCGGGGCGGCCATTTGAGTTATAAAGGTTCTTTAAAATTTTTGCGTTTTTCTTCATTCTTTTTTTACGGCGGCTCTCGGCGAATTTGAATTATGCCTTTGCAGCGCTGTCTGCGGAGGCAGGCGCAGCCAGCGCTGAGCCTACAGGGATCAACCTTGAAGGTCATGATGTGAGCCGGCTGGGACTTGAACCCAGAACCAAATCCTTAAGAGGGATTTGCTCTACCAATTGAGCTACCGGCCCTTCG
>CAZDQA010000023.1:0-2725 GCA_964507605.1 uncultured Pseudomonadales bacterium
AAGCTTTGAAGAATATGCAGAAGCAGATGGAGCAAAATCAACTGCGTATTCAGCAGCTGGAGCAGTTGGAAAATCAGTTGACCAATTTAGGTGAGATCACCCTAGTCCAGGAAACAATTCAGGTGTTAACTGAACAAAATACTGCACTCCAAGATCGGATTGTCCTTGAGGAACAAACAGGCAGTTTGCTTGGATGGCTGTTTAAGCTGTTTGTTAACTGAATAAGTGTATAATATAGGCTAGTAACTTCATAAAATGCCCCAAGGATTTTTTTATGGCGGAAACCGCGGTTTTTGATGTTTTGATTGTTTATAGTGGTAGAACGGCTATTAGTGCTAATGTGGCTAAGGCTGATGTGTTGGCGCCTTTTCCATTAGGAACAAGTTATGCTAGTTACAATGTGGTTTATGGTTATTTTTTAGATATTTGTCGAAAAAACAATTTAAGCGCCGCGTTGACTACTTCAGCAGATATTAGCGGCGCCGGCCGCTGCCGGAGTTATTGGCTGTTTAAAAATAATCATTGGATTAAGGTAAAGAAAACCGGCTGCTCCAGGTTAATTTTTGACAAACTGTCTCCGGTCAGCCGGAAATACCGGGTCAGCCGCGAGCTGCTGTTTTCCTCGAAACAAGTGAGACAATTTAACCACGAGGATCTGTTTCAGACCTTTTTTGACAAACAAAAAACTTATAATCAACTGTCACAATTTTCTGCCCCTACAGTAACGATAGAAAAGAGTACTGCAGCCAGTATTCGGAAAGCCTGTCTTGAGCTTAAAGCAATGATTAATAACCATCCTTGTTCCAATGATTTTTCCAGCGAAATAGTGATGAAGGACAGGTTTGGCGCTGGCGGCCGGGATGTTTATAAATTTAAGGCAGGCGAGTCGGTAAAAATGACAACGATAATGAAAAAGAGCAAAAAGTCGTTTATTCTTCAGCCGCTGGTTAAGTTTGACAAAGTGGATATCCGCTTGGTTTATTTAGCCGGAAAAATTGTCCAAACCTACATTCGGGTGGCTAAGGCAGGCGATTTTCGTTGTAACGAGCATCAGGGGGGTTTGCTTAAATATATTGCCAAAGCTGAGGTGCCGGCGGCAGTTATAAGACAGGCTAAACGCCTGATCAAGATTTTAAATAAGACTACGACACTCTTTTCCCTTGATTTTATGGTCAGCAATAACGGCAACATTTATCTGATTGAGGGCAATACCGGGCCGGGGTTGGATTGGAATTTAAAAGTTAAGGAAAATGAACTGGCTGCCCAGAAATTAATCAGGTTGGTGGTTAAAGAGTTGGCGAGGCTGGCCTATATATAAGTTGTGATATGATTAATTTATATGAATAATACTTCCTTCCAAACCCAGCAGAATTTGTTAAAAGCGTTTGCGGGCGAGTCGCAGGCCAGAAATAAATACCACATGTTTGCCAAAATGGCCAGGAAGGAAAATTTAGAGTGGATTGCCCGGGTGTTTGAAGAAACAGCGGATAACGAACGGTCACACGCTGAAGAATTATTTGAACAAATAAAAGGGGAGGTGAAAGTTCCGGTAGAGTTGGAAATTAAAGCTTTTGCGAAAACGATTGATAATTTGAAAATGGCGGCAGAAGGGGAAAAGTATGAGTGGACAACGATGTACCCGGATTTTGAAAAGCAGGCAATGGTGGACAAAGAGCCGGAAGCAATCAGGCTGTTTGGGCAGTTAAAGAAAGTGGAAGAGAAGCATGAGGAAAGATACATAATTATTGCCAAGAAACTGGATAGTAAAACTTTGTATGATAGCGAGGCAGAACTGGAGTGGAAGTGCGTAAACTGCGGTTATATTCATAAGGGGAAGCGGCCGCCGGAAACCTGTCCGGTCTGCAAAAAACCAGCAACTTGGTATATGCCCTTGGGGTTGGTGAGATAGAATGACAGGCGGCATTGGCTGGCTGATTGATTTTATTTTGCATATAGATGTGCATTTGGAACAGCTGATTGCTACTTACGGAGTAATTACTTATGTTATTTTATTTGTAATTATTTTTGTGGAAACAGGGTTGGTTTTTACCCCGTTTTTACCGGGGGACTCATTGTTGTTCGCGGCCGGAGCATTGGCGGCTTTGGGATCATTTAATATTTTGGTTTTGTTGGGATTGTTAATGACAGCGGCCATTTTAGGGGACACGGTTAATTATTGGATCGGCCATTTTTTCGGGGAAAGGCTGATTGTTAACCCGAAAGTGCCGATTAAAAAAGAGCATATTGATAAAACTAGGGCTTTTTTTGATAAACACGGGGGGAAAACAATTATTTTAGCCAGATTTGTACCGATGGTGCGGACGTTTGCGCCGTTTGTGGCCGGCATCGGCAAGATGAGCTACCGGAAGTTTATTTCTTTTAATGTGATCGGGGGAATAGCCTGGGTAAGTTTATTTTTGTTGAGCGGGTTTTATTTTGGCAATATTCCGGCAGTCAAACATAATTTTTCGCTGGTGATTATGGGAATAATTTTAGTATCGGTATTGCCAATGGTGGTGGAGGTAGTGCGCAATAAAAAAAATAGGGTATAATCTTTCATGGCAGATTTATATCAACCGGTAAAAGAGTTAGAGGTTCAGGTGGGGGTGTTTAAGACAGGGATAAAAGGACTTTGGTATATAGAAAGAAAGCAGTTTGATGACGAGCGGGGATTTTTTGCCGAGATTGCTTATATTGATAAGATTGAGAAGTTAATCGGCCAAAG
>CAZDQA010000023.1:2825-10920 GCA_964507605.1 uncultured Pseudomonadales bacterium
GTGACAGAGATCCAAAGGGAGATGTGGCGATTTCTTTGTTTGATCCGGATTTAAAGATAGACTGGCCGCTTAAGAAAGAAGAGATGATTTTATCAGAGAGAGATAAGAATTCAGTCAGTTTGAGGCAAAGGTTTCCGGATAAGTTTTAAGGATAAGATAAAGAGAATCAACATGATGATTTGGCAGGCTAGGCAGACTGGGCAAATAACTTTTTCGACAAAAATTTCCAAGAAGGTGAGTCTTAAACAAAAAAGCATGCCAAAACCGGACATGAACAGATGAAGCCTTTTAAGCTTTAACAGCGAGGAGTAGAGGATAAAGATATAGCCGATCAGGCCGACTAAAGAAACAGGAATGCTAAAGAGGGTGGCGAGGCTGCCTTTAGTGACGGCATCACAGTTAATAGAAGCGCTGATATCGCAGAGTCCGGGAGGAATGGGGGCAAGATAAGCATAAAAAAGATAGCTGGCGAGAATAATACCAATGAGGCTGAGGGTGACTGATAATTTCCACATGCTTTATTATTATCAGTTTTTCCTGTACAATCAAGAACGTAAGTATATGGCAGTAGTCAATTGGTCGCCAGTTAGGTAGCCAAGAGATTCTGCTTCGAAGGGAGGTGAGTAAATAAATGAATAAGTTATATGTAGGCAATCTTAGCTATGATGTCACTGGTGATCAGTTAGGCGAGTTATTTGCCCAAGCCGGGCAAGTGGCGAGCGCGATTGTTATTTCCGATAGAAACACAGGTAGGTCTAAAGGTTTTGGTTTTGTTGAGATGAGCTCAGATGTAGAAGCCAAAAAAGCGATTGAGATGTTTAATGATCAAGATTTTCAAGGTAGAAAATTAAGAGTTAATGAAGCTCGACCGCAAGAACCAAGACAAAACTTTGGACCAAGAAGGGATAATTAGTGTCTTCTTCCCAATCTAAAGCAGTCATCACTTTAGCCACGTTGGTTTTAGTGGTTTTGCCGATTGTGATTTGGGCTAAATTAAGCTGGAAATCTCCTCAGGCAGGCCAGTATGACGACTTGGCTAAGTGTTTGGCGGCAAAAAATGTCAAAATGTACGGAGCTTATTGGTGTGTTCATTGCCAGAATATCAAGAAAGCTTTCGGTAGTTCATGGCAGTATATAAAATATATTGAGTGTTCTTTGCCGGGAGGCAAAGGGCAGACACAGGAGTGTAATGAGGCGGGGATTAAGGGGTATCCAACCTGGGTTTTTGGCGATGGCGAGCAACTGTCAGGAGAGGTAAAATTGAAACAATTAGCAGAAAAAAGCGGTTGTTTAACAAAGAAAAATTATTTGCAGGTGGGCAACACTCAAGTGGCGGTGGAAGTGCGGGACACAGAAGAGGGACGAAGCCAGGGTTTATCAAACAGAGAAAAACTGGCAGAAGACGAGGGAATGTTGTTTATCTTTGATCAGCCGGGGATTTATGGTTTTTGGATGAAGGAAATGAAGTTCCCGTTGGACTTTATCTGGATCAGAGATAATGTGGTGACGGAAGTGACGGAAAAGGTGGGAGTGGAGAGGATGGATATCCGGCCGAAAGAAGCGGTGGATAAGGTGTTGGAGGTGAACAGCGGCTGGGTAGAAAAGCAGGGCATTAAGGTTGGGGATGCGGTAAAATAGAGCATGAATTTGTTTCAAAGCCAAGAATATTCAGAGATATTTAAGAAAAATTTTTGCCAGGAGAAAGATATCGTTGATAGCATCTGGGAAATTTACGGGGACAAGTTAATTTTGTTGGGAATGAAGCCGGTGTTGGGAGGGCAGGAAGTAACGGATTATGCCAAGACGGATATTAAAAGATTGCCGGAAGGTTATAAAAAAATCCAGCTGGATTATGTGCGGGAAGATAGTAAAACATTTTCCGCCTTCGCTAAAAGCTACGGCGGGACAAAGCAGGAGGTTTCCCCATATATTAATTTACCTAAGTCTTGGGAAGAGTATCTTAATAATTTAGACAGAAAATACCGCAAAGAGTTAAAAAGAAAATTCCGGCGCTTGGAGGAGACGAGCTATAAAATCGTCGCGGAAAATAATTTGCAAGAGTTTGTCCACCTGCACCGTTTGTCTGATCCGGCGAAAAATAAGTTTATGAGCGAGCCGATGGCCAGGTTTTTTAAAGATGTTTACGAAACCAAGTTTCCCGGTTGGCAAACGAGCTTAAGTTTTTTAAAGATAGAGGATAAATACGCGGCCGGGATTATGAGTTTTATCAGTCAGGACGAATGGTGGCTGTATAACTCCGGCTATGATCCGGCGTTTTCTTATTACAGCGCCGGGCTATTATTAAAGGCTTTAAGTATCAAACAAGCGATTGAACAAGGCAAGAAAAAATATGACTTTCTTCGCGGCAGTGAACGCTATAAATACGAGCTGGGGGCCAAGGATTTACAGCTGTATAAGTTGTACAACTATTGACAAGATTTTAATTAAGGGGTAGGATAAAAGAATATGAATGGAGTAATCACAACAGTTAATTCGGCGGTTTTCCGCAGCAATATCGCTGATTTTTTGGAGAAGATTGCCCGCGGCGGAGCGATTGCGATTTCCCGGTTCGGCCAGCCTAAGGCGGTGATGGTTGACCGCTTAACCTACAAGATTCAAAAAACAGTGATGGAGTTGTTGGATAAATTCCCTAAATTAACCAAAAGCGAGCAGGAAACTTTAAATTTACTGATGGATAAAAATACACGGGAAAATTTAATAAAAGCCATGAGTGACTCGGAAAACGGCAAGGGTGTTTCCGGTGCTGCCATCTTTAGCAAATGATCTATTTCGTGGAATATTCACGGCCAGCGGAAAAGTTTATTAAAAAATCCAAAAAAATCAAGCGGTTATTTGAAGAGTTTAAATTGATTAATAATCAGTTGGAAATTAGGTGGCAGGATTTAAAAACAGAACAGTTAAGCGGAGAGCTGAAATTTTTATATTGCCACAAGTTCCGAATCAACGGAGTGGATTACCGGATAGTATTTTCTGTTAACAATCAGGAGAAAAAAATTTTTGTGTGGCTGGCGGGAACGAGGGAAAATTTTTACAAAGAGTTGTTAAGAAAGTTAGGGTAATTTTATGTGTTTGGCGGTGCCGTTGAAAGTTAAAAAGAAGAGGGCAAATGGCCGATATGAGATGGAAACAGGCAGAATTGTGAAGAGTTTGGTGAAAAATATCAAGGTTGGGGAGTATTTAATCTGCCAGCAGGATTTGGGTATTGAAAAAGTAAGTAAGAATAAGGCACAATTGATAAGAAATGCGTTACGCCAAGGGATTTAAACTAGCGTTGATTACGGCCGGGTTTTCCGGAGTAGCAGTGTTTCTCAACTCACTGACAGTTAAAGCAGTGGGCGATGCCTTAGTATTTACGACTGTAAAAAATTTAGGAGTAGCGATAATTTTAGGAATAATTTTGTTAAGGCAGAAAATCGATTGGCAAGCAGTTAAGATGAATTGGAAATCATTGTTGGCAATCGGAATCATTGGCGGCAGTCTGCCATTTTACTTGTTCTTTCAGGGTCTGTTGACCGCTAATCCGGCCACGGCAGCCTTAATTCATAAAACTTTAATCTTTTGGGTAGCACTGTGGGCAGTACCGGTCTTTAAAGAAAAAATTTCCATGAAGCAATGGCTGGCTTTAGGAATAATTTTTGGCAGTAACTTTATTATTGGGGGGTTGCCTAGTCTGCCAGCTGGCGGATGGGGCAGAGGAGAGATAATGATTTTAGGAGCGACCCTGCTTTGGTCAATCGAAAACATTATTGCCAAAGTGGCCTTAAAAAATTTGAGCGCCCAAGTAGTTGGCGGCGCCAGAATGATAATCGGCGCTGTGATTTTATTAATACTGACTTTAGTTGGCGGCAAAATAAACTTAATTTTTAAACTAAACGGGGGCCAATGGTTAATGACAGGACTGTCGATGGTGATGTTGACAGGTTATGTTTTGAGCTGGTATAAAGCGTTAAAGTTGGCACCGGTGACTTTAGTGGCAACAGCGCTGACTTTGGCTACAATTATTACCAACATGCTTTCCAGTATATTTATTACTCATAATTTTAATTTTAACTTGATATTACAATCTATTTTATTAGTCATAGGAACGGCAGTTTTTGTCAGGGAAGCGAGTAAACATGAACGGACTTTGGCGCTGCGCTAAGTATGCTTTTAGCCCCAATAAACTAAAGTATTGCGGGCCGGACAAGAACGCAGAATTGGCAGGATATTTAAAAACAAAAACAAAAGATTCGGGCTTGAAAGAAATGCTTAGAGAGTTTGCGGCAATGCACCCGTATTTAAAATTAATCGCCCAGGAAAACGGGATTAAAGATGAGTTTGACGAGCGGGTGGTGGAAGCGTATTGGTTGGGAAATGAGCTGTTGGATAATGTGAGTTTAAAAAGTTTTTTTAATCATGCAAAAGAAAAGATAACTGCGAAAGATTTAAAATGGTTTGAAATGAAACTAGGGCAGGGGGCGAAGCCAAACCACCAGTTTCATGTCTTTAATTTTTGGAAGAGGACGGGGCATGTGGTCAGATTGCAGACGATTGAAACGATGGATAATTGCCGGATTTCTTGGGGGAAAATAATGCCGTTCGGCAACACGAAATTTCCAGGTGCTCAATCGTTTGCGACTCCCCTTCGACTGCGCTCAGGGTCTCGCCAGACATCTTCCGCTCCTGAAATTTGTGTTGCCTGCACGGATAAATTAGTTTACAAAAATGGACGGTTGGATTTTGAGCCGGCAATAAAAGAAGTGCAAAGTTTAGAAGGCGGGTATAAACCTGGCGATTTGGTGACGATTCATTGGGGCTGGGTGTGCGAAAAGATTAGTCAGCAACAGAGGCAAAATTTACAAAAATATACTGATTTGGCTTTGAGGTTGGCGAATTTAACGGTATAGCGACTCGGCATACGAAATTTTCTGCGTGCTCACACCTGCCGGGAGAGGCGAGCGGCTGCGCGCGCAAAAATTTGTATTGCCTACGTCGCTAAAATTAAATGATATAATTTGTATTGATGAAACAGAAAATAGAAACAACGAAAGCGCCGAAAACAGTTGGGCCGTATTCGCAGGCGATTACCGCTGGTAATTTAGTGTTTACTTCCGGCCAGATTCATTTGACAGTTGATGGAAAGTTGTTGGAAGGGACAATTGAAGAGCAAACACATCAAGTAATGAAAAATTTACAGGCGGTGTTGGAAGCGGCGGACTTAAGTTTTAAAGAGGTAGTGAAGACAACGATTTATGTGACGGATATGGCGGTTTACGGAAAAATTAATGAAGTTTACGGGAGCTATTTCAGCGACCCGTTTCCGGCCAGGGAAACTGTTCAGGTAGCGGTTTTGCCCCTGGGCGCAAAAGTGGAAATCAGCCTGGTGGCGATGAAGAATATTTAATGAAAATATCGGTGTTTGGGAATCAGGATTTAGAACAAGATAATGCGGCAATAAAATTAATTCCGTGGCTTAAAAAAAAGTATCCGGAGTCAGATATCAAGATTGAGGATCCGGCCGAAGGATTAAAACCTCCACCAGCCGGGGGATGGATTATTGTGGATGCGTGTGAGGGAATTAATAAAATTATCGAGTTTGAGGATTTAGATAAATTTGAGTCATTGCGGCGGGTGGGTGTACACGATTATGAAGTTATGACAGAGCTGAAACTGTTGAAAAAACTGGGGAAAATTAAGAAATTAAAGATAATCGCGGTCCCTATTCCCAAACAGGTTCGCCGTAAATAATTACCGGCGTGCCGGGATTGTCAGCGGAAGCTAAAATGCTTTTTTTGTCTCTGAGTTCGGGACTGGCCCAATAATAAAGCCGGGCGACTTCTTCGGTTTTCATATTAATACAGCCGTGGGACATGGGGTGGCCGAAGTTAGAGTGCCAGTAAGTGCCGTGCAAACTGAAGCCGCGGGATTTGGCGATTTCGTCATTGTAAAAAAACATGACATAGGGAACATTAGGGAGATAGTAATAAGTGTTAATGGCTTTGCTGCCGCCTTCCATTTTAGTGTAGCGGAATTTACCCCAGATATTAAAAATGCCGGTCGGGGTCCGGCCCCATTTACCGGAAGAAATGAGGAAGTTATAGATAAGATTATTATCTTCATAGGCATAAAGCCGTTGATTGGTGAGATCGATTTCAATTCTTTTATTGGCATTAGTCTGACCTAAGACTTTAGGTTCGGGAAGCTGGGCTAAAGCAGGGGCAGGCAGGGTTTGATTGTTAAAAACAGCGGCAGTAATAGAAGGGTCGTACTCGCCGGTTAAAGTTTGAGGATTAATGTTTTTCTGATGGGAGAAAAGGAGCAGTAAAAGACTGAGTAGGTATTTCATTTAAGCCCATTTTATTTTAAGAAAGTGGCTGGCGCAAGACATGCAGGGGTCGTAGGCACGGATGAGGACTTCGATGTCGTGGGTAAGTAAAGCTTTGTTAATTCTTTCATCTAGGAGGTGAGAATTTACCAGATTTTTAATATCATTTTCAATGCAGAGCTGATTTTGGCCGGTGGGAACCAAGATTTCCGCGTCAGTGACGATCATATCTTTGATGGTTAGGCGGTGGTAAAGAATACCGCGGGGCGCTTCGATTAAGCCAATGCCTTCGCCGGAAGAAAGAGTTGATTTAACAAGTGGTTCAGAGGAAAAGTCGGCGGATTGCAAAATTTTAACGGAGTCATCAATTGCGTTTAAGACTTCTACCGCCTGGGCAAGATTGTTGTGGTAAAGATTATTGGAAGGGAAGGGTGGAGGCGGATTTTGGCTTAAATTCAAACGGGCCAGGGCGCCGGTTAAGTACGGTTGGTTTTTGTAAACATAAGCCGAAGCCTGTGAATAGGTAAGGACGCGGTGGGTTAAGTATTTCCGGTAATCGGCCTGCCGGATACAGAGGCCGTCAGAGTCACAGATTTGTCCGTCTTTAAGGGCAAGATAAGGAACGTCCTGTTTTTGATTCCAGGGACATTTCTGAAAGAGTTTGATTAAACGGGACACGGCAGGCCTGACGGCCTGAAGTTTAGCAATGATTAAGGGAATTTTTGGCAATTCAGGGAATTTGAGGAAGCCGCCGATTGTTGGGTAAGGAGCATGAACAGAGCGGCCGCCGACTAAAATTGACAATTGGTTGCCGGCATCTTTGACGGAAAAAGCATCGTCAAGCCACTGGTGTTCCTGGGGAATTTTTTCATCAAAATCTAAAAGCGAGTTTTTATTAAACAGGTCCGGCAGGACAAATAAATATAGATGCAGGGCATGGTCGCGGATGTAAAGACCGTTCATAACTAGGCGGCGCAGAGCTTGAGTCTGTTCGGAAGGGGTGATTTTTAGGGCGGATTCAATTGCTTTACAGGCGGCTAAAATATGAGCGTTGGAGCAGGTGCCGCAGATGCGGGCGAGAAGGGCCGGAGCCGCAATTGCGGCTTTACCTTTGATGGCTTGGGTGTAAAAGCGTTTGTATTCGGTGATTTTAAAATTACATTTAGTGACGACGTTATTTTTAATGGATAAATCCAGGCCGGCGCCGCCTTCGATTTTGGAGATTTCTTCGAGTGATAGGTCTAAATTAACTTGATGCATAGTTTATTAATTAATTCTATAAACTTGGTTTCGTCCATGGGGCAACCGGGGACGGAGTAGTCAACTTTAACCACGTCGGCAAGTTTCTGGACTTTATCGTTGTAAGAAAATTTTTCCAGGATGGGTTTAATAGCCGCTTGCTGTTGGGGATTAAAGAGATTTCTTTGGGCTGAGGGGTGGCCGGTACAGGCGCAGGCGCCGATGGCGACTAAAGTTTTGGACAGGGAGCGGATTTGGGTTAATTTTTTGGCTTGGCTGTCAGAGGAAATAGCCCCTTCGACAAAAGCGACGTCCATAGGCCCGAGCGGCGGAGATTTGCGGAAAACTTTAGCGTACTTAAAATCCAGATGGTTTTTCCAGTCCTGCCACCTGGTGTTTAAAATTTCAGTCATTAAGATAGTCGAATCTTCGGAGCAGGTAAAGGTAAACCAGCCGACGATAAGTTTAGGCATGATTTTAGTTTAGCAGATTTTGCTTGACAGGGAGAGGGAAGGAAAGTTATAGTGATGG
>CAZDQA010000024.1:0-1328 GCA_964507605.1 uncultured Pseudomonadales bacterium
CCGGGTTTTATTTGAAAATGTTCGGCCACACAGTTGATAATTTGTCTGGGCAAAGGCCGCTGGCCGCCGCCCTTAACCTCGCCGTTAATTTTTCCCAGTAAAGCCTTCACCAGCTCTTCAGTTAACGGTTCTTTTCTGGCCGCCTGTTCTCCGTGCAAACGCAGCAGCATTCCCTCCAACTGCCGGGTAGACTCAACATTGGCGGCAATCACTTGGGCGACCCTCATCGGCA
Organism: uncultured Pseudomonadales bacterium; assembly: GCA_964507605.1. Lineage (GTDB taxonomy): Bacteria > Patescibacteriota > Microgenomatia > UBA1400 > CG1-02-47-37 > CAZYUF01. The sequence continues at coordinate 233 of CAZDQA010000024.1, forward strand.
GATCGATCTTTTTTTGTTGGGCCTTGATTAACAGAATTGCCGTTCTTAACTCAAACCCCGGCTTTTGGATATCCACCGTCATTCCCCCCTCAAACCTGGACCTTAATCTGTCTTCCAGCCCCTTAATTTCCGTGGGCGGCCGGTCGCTGGTTAACACTATTTGCCCGCCTTCTTGATGGACCGCGTTAAAAGTGTGGAAAAACTCTTCCTGGACTTTTTCCTTGCCGGCAATAAACTGAACGTCATCTAAAAACAACACCTTGGCCTTGCGGTACTTCTGCCGGAATTGAGGCGTGGTTTTGTTTCTGATCGCTTCAATAATTTCATTGGTAAACTCCTCCCCGGTGCAATATATCAGGGCCTTGCCCGGATTTTTCTTTAATATTTCGTGCCCCACTGCCTGCATTAAATGGGTTTTGCCCACCCCCACTCCGCCGTAAATAAAGATTAAATGATAAATCTCCCCTGGTTTTTTGGCCGCAGTCTTGGCCGCCGCGTGGGCCACCTCATTGCTCGAGGACACCGCAAAATTTTCAAAAGTTAACCCGCTAGTTAAGCCGGCCTTTTCTATTGCCCTCAAATAAGCCTCGTCAGCCATTTTCACCACGTCGATTGAAAATAAATCGCCGCCCCCGCCCTTTTTAGCCGCCGCCTCTTTTTGTTCAATCACCAGGACAATCTCACACTTAGTTTTTAAGTTTTTTTCCGCCATTTTTTGAATCTGCCCCACATATCTTTCCGCCACCTGGTTTTTATGAAAAACCGACGGACAGCTTAAAGTTAAAATATGCCCTTGCCTGTTTTTTTCCAAACCCGAACACTTAATCGGCCCCACCCAAGTAGCAAAATTCCCGGGAGACAAAGCCAGCTCCATTTCCGCTAAAACCGAAGACCAAAGAAAATTTCTGTCCATACTCTATAACATATAAAGTTATCCACATCCTGTCAACACCCAAAATTTGTGCTATACTGAGTCTATGCCCAAACGTACTTATCAACCATCAAAAGTAAAACGCCAGCGCACCCTGGGATTTCGCGAGCGCAATAAAACCGCCGACGGCCGCAAGGTTTTAAAGCGCCGCCGCCTCAAAGGCCG
>CAZDQA010000024.1:1428-10815 GCA_964507605.1 uncultured Pseudomonadales bacterium
GCAATAAAACCGCCGACGGCCGCAAGGTTTTAAAGCGCCGCCGCCTCAAAGGCCGTCATCGTCTGGCAGTTTAACCATGTTACCCAAACCCTACCGACTCCCCGGACACAGAATTGTACCCATTCTTAAGTCTTCCTCAATCTTTCATTCCCCGTTTTTAACCCTGAAGGTTTTAAAAAACAACCAGCCCCAACCCCAAATTGGTTTTATTGTTTCCGTTAAAACCTGCCGCCTGGCAGTTGACCGGAATCGGCTTAAGCGCCAACTGCGCCATGCCCTTTTACCCTATCTATTCCAACTAAAACCCAACCATGAAATTATTATTTTAGCCAAGTCCGCTATTCTCAAACAACCAATCTCCGTTATTCAGGCAGACCTTGTAAAGTTATTAAAATCATGCTCGCTCTTAAACTAATCCGTTTTTATCAGCGCCTGCCGCACCGCCGCTCCTGCCGCTTTATTCCCACCTGTTCAGAATATTCGTACCAAGCCATTGCTAAGTATGGTATATTAAAAGGTGGCTTTTTGAGTTTGAAGAGAATTATTAGCTGCCACCCTTGGTCAAAATAACTTATGTGGAACACAATTTTTTTCCAGCCCTTGCTTAATGCTCTAATTTTTTTATACAACCTATTAGGTCAGGACCTGGGCTTGGCGATTATTGGCTTAACTGTTTTAATCCGCGGCGCCCTCACCCCCCTCACCCTTCCCTCCCTGAAATCCGGCCAAAAAATGAAAGAACTTCAGCCGGAGATTAATAAACTCAAAGAACAATATGGCAAGGACAAACAAACTTTTGCCAAAAAACAACTGGAGCTATTTAAAACTAACGGCGTTAACCCCGCCGCCGGCTGTTTGCCCCAAATAATACAATTAGTCGTTTTAATTGCTCTTTACCAGGCCTTTAATCTGGTTTTGCAGTCCGACGGCAACCTGGTTGTTAATCTCAACAAACTTCTTTACGCCCCCCTGCAATTAAGCCAGGACTTTGTTTTAAACACCAAATTTCTCTACTTAAACCTGGCCCAGCCCGACCTTTTTACCATTCCGGGCATCAAAATTGCCGGCTTTACCCTTGACAAGCTTCCCGGAATCTTTTTGATTTTAGCCGCCGCGGTCCAATTTTGGTCTTCCAAATTAATGATGCCGATGGCTAAAAAAACCGCCCTTGTTGCTCAAAAAACCCCGGGTCAAACCGACGATTTGGCCACCAGCATGCAAACCCAAATGCTTTACTTATTTCCCTTAATGACCCTGTTTATTGGTTTTAAATTTCCCTCAGGCCTCGTGTTATACTGGTTAGTTTTCTCCTTAATTATGTTAGTTCAGCAATTATTATTAAACAATGGAAAAAAACATTAAGGCCCTGGTTCAGGAGCTGTTTAAACAACTGGAGATCATCCCCGAAGCTATTGAGCTGGTTAAGTCCGAGGCCGGCGATAGTTATCAGCTTAACCTTAAGTTTTCCGAACAGGACACCGGCATTTTAATCGGCTACCACGGCGACACCATCAGCGCCCTTCAGTTAATTATTAACCTGCTGATTTATAAAAAGCTGGGTGAGTGGTTAAGAGTGGTAGTGAACATCGGCGACTATCGTCAAAAAAGGGCCGAAAGTTTGGAAAAAATGGCCCTGGACTCAGCCCAGCGGGTTAAATTTTCCGGTCAACCCATGGCCTTATTTAACTTAAATCCTTTTGAACGTCGCTTGATTCATGAATTTTTAGCCAAAGATCCGGCCGTTACCACTGAATCAGAAGGCGAAGCCAAAAACCGCCACCTGATAATTAAACCCGCCTCGACTCGCGAGGTCGAGCCGACGCGAGGCGGGCCCGCCCCACAATGACCTTAAACATTTTTACCGATGGTGGTTCCCGCGGCAACCCCGGCCCGGCCGCCGCCGGCGTGGTTATTAAAGACGCCTCCAAAAAAACCCTACACAGTTTTGGCCAAACCATTGGTATTGCCACCAATAATGTGGCCGAATACCAGGCCGTAATCATTGCCCTTCAATGGCTTTTACAACAACCAACCAAACCCCGGGAAATTAACTTCTTTCTTGATTCCACCCTTGTGGTTAATCAACTTAACGGTCTTTGGAAACTTAAAGATTCCCATTTGCGCCAAAAAGTGATTTTAATCCGCCAACTGGAAGCCTCTCTTAACGCCAACATTACCTACACTGCCATTTCCCGCTCCCAAAACTCCGCAGCCGACCTTCAGGTAAACCTAGCCCTTGATCGGACACTATAAGTTTCTCCCCCTGTTTTCCGCAACTGCCATCTTGCCCTTGAGACAATTATCCGCTAACATGAATAAGATGCCTGCCAAACAAAAATCTCTTTCTTCCCACCAACTTCCTGCTGCCCTGGTAGCCGGGGCCGCCGGCTTTATTGGCTCTCACCTTTGTGAGACTTTGTTGTCTCAAAACTGCAAGGTTTATGCTGTAGACAACTGGACCACCGGGAAAAAAGCCAACATTAAGCCGCTGTTGGATCAGAAAAACTTTGTTTTCATTGAACACAACCTGGAAAAACCAATTGATACCCCAATCCCTAAAATTGATTACATTTTTCATTTAGCCGGAGTTGAGGCCTATATCAACGGCTTGGACGTCAGCCTGGAAACCCTTCTGGTTAATTCGTTGGGAACAAAAGAGCTTTTAGAAATTGCCAAAGCTCAAAAAGCTAAATTTCTGCTCGCTTCCACCACCGACATTCTATCCGGCCAACTGGCCACCGCCGATCAAGAAGAGGCTTACTCCCATCACGAGGCCAAGCGCTTTTCCGAAGCCATTACCTTTGAATATCTTAATCGTTACCAACTGAATGCTCGGGTTGTCAGGCTTGGTTTAGTCTATGGCCCCCGGATGGAGCTGGCTTCCGGCAATGACCTGGCTCAACTATTGCTTGCCGCCCAAAAACTCCAACCCTTAAAAATTATTGACCAGGGTTTAAAAACAATTTATCCCACCTATATTTCCGATGTTATTTATGGTTTAACCAAGGCCATGTTTTCTCAAAGCTCTCAGGGCAATATTTACACCCTGGTCAACCCGGAAAAAATCACCCTGCTTAACCTAGCCTACAAACTTAAAGCCCAGTTGCCCCAAAAAAACCTTTCCATTGAATTTGTTAGCGGCGAAAGCGGGGAATCAGTGACTAACTTAGGCCCGGAAGTATTCGCTTCTCAGCAAGAGCTGGGTTGGAATCCAAAAGTCAGCCTAGACCAGGGGATTTTAACCACCCTTAAATGGCTGGAAAACAGAGAAGATAAACCGGAAAAACCAAAAACCAAGAAAAATGAAGTTACTCCTCCGGAACCAATTTATACCCCTGAAGATTTAGGGATAAAACCAGCCGTTGCCCCGGAAATTTCTCCATCAGCCGTCCCTAAAACTTCCAAACCAAAATTTAATTTCAAATTCAAACTGGCTTTTCCCAAACTCTCTTTACCCAAACCCCGGCTGTCTTTAATCTCCAGGAAAACCAAGATTAAACTAACTAAACAAACCAAGATTATTTTTGCCTCAATCGGCCTTTTATTGCTTTATTTACTGACCCCCATTATTCTTCTGTCCACCTCTGCCTTTGCCGGCGTTAAACAACTTAAACAGGCCAGCAGCCAGCTGGATTTTACGAAAGCAACTCAAATGACCAAGCTAACCGAAAAAGCTCAAAAAAATTTTGAATTTAGCCAAAGCATGCTGCGCCGCTCCCAGTTTATCGCTACTGTCCTGGGACTAAAATCTTTGAGCCAAAACTTTGACCGGCTTTTATTTATTGCCATCAAATTAAGTCAAGGCGCCGGACATCTAGCCAGGGCCGGGGAGGCGGGAACGGTTTTGTCCGCCATTATTTTCCAGCACCAGGATGGCAACATTGCTCAAGCCATAAAAGAAATCCGCTTAAGCCTGGATCAGGGCTACAACGACTTTTCTTTTGTTGACTCAGAGCTTCAGTCCGGCCGCGAACTTCAACTTGACCTGACCGCCTCTTTAACCAAACAACTTCAAGCTCTGACTAATGACTTGCCGGTTATTCGTCACAAAATTAATCAAGCCCGGCTTCTTTTACCTTTAGTTCCCGGTTTTATAGCCCAAGACTCAAAAAAAACCTACCTGGTTTTGTTTCAGAACTCAGCCGAACTGCGCCCCACCGGCGGCTTTATCGGCTCCTATGGACTACTGTCTTTTGAAAAAGGCAAACTCTTGGATTTTAGTGTAGAGGATATTTATGCCGCCGACGGTCAGTTAAAAGGCTACGTTGAACCGCCCGAACCAATTAAACAATTCTTGGGTCAAAATACCTGGTATTTCCGGGATTCAAATTGGGACCCGGACTTTACTGTTTCTGCTGAAAGGGCCGAATGGTTTTTAAACAAAACCACCTCCCGCAATGTTGACGGTGTTATTGCTGTTAATCTGCCGGCAGTTAAAGAGCTTCTCGCGGCCACCGGCCCGATTACTTTATCAGATTACAACGAAGAGGTGACCAGTGACAATCTTTTCGAGCGGGCCGAGTATCACTCGGAAATTGATTTTTTCCCCGGCTCCACCCAGAAGAAAGATTTTTTAGGCGCTTTAGCCCGGGAGATTTTCGACCGCTTAAAAAATTCTTCCGCCTCCGGCATGCTCAAGCTGTCTCAAGCCCTGGAAACCTCTCTGGCGCAAAAACAACTATTGATTTATTTGCATGACGCCGACAGTCAAAGGTTATTAATGGAACAAAACTGGGCCGGCGCTATCTTTACCCCCGGCCTTAACTTGACCGCCAATCAACCAATCACCAGCGACTATGCTTTCTCGGTCGAGGCCAATTTAGGGATTAATAAAGCCAATTATTTCTTAAAACGAAATCTGGAACAACAACTCACCTTATTAAAGAACCGGGAAATTTTAAGCGTCACCACCATTGAATATCAAAATCAAAGCCCGGCCGATGCTTGGCCCGGCGGCATTTATCGCACTTATTTAAGGCAATACCTGCCGCAAAACTCTACCTTGATTTCTGTCAAGGTGGCCGACTCCAAGCTCAACCTAAAAGATATTGATCAAACCATTATTAATGACAAACTTGTCTTAGGCTTTCCGGTCACGGTTCCGGTTAAAAACTCCCTCAAGGTGGAAATTACTTACCGCTTAAACGACCCGCTCACCATTACTGATCAGCAAGGGAGATTGGCTGTGGTTGTTCCCAAACAGCCGGGCACTTTAGCCGACCCGCTCAAAGTAATTGTTAACTACCCCAGCTATTTAGCGGTCAGCGCGGTTTCTTCTCAAGGGATCGTTTCCCCCCAAGTCGTCACCTTTCAGTCAGACTTAAGCATTGACCGGGTCTTTACCATTGATTTCATTGAAAGATAGCCTTAACTGTGTTATTATCCTCGTTATGTCAGACAAGCTAAAATTAAAAGTTAATTCCCGAAAACTAACCGGCCGCAAAGTTAAACAACTGCGTCGTGAAGGCACTATTCCGGCCAATATTTACGGCAAGGGGATTAAGTCTGTTTCTATTCAACAGCCGCTTAAAGATTTTGCCACCGCCTTTAAACAAGTCGGTGAAACCGGAATTTTAGAGCTTGTCGTCGACAAAGAAACTAAAACCCGGCCGGTACTGATTCACAATGTTCAACAACACCCGGTTACCGGAGAAATCTTGCATGTTGATTTCCGCCAGGTTGACTTGACCGAAACAGTGACTGTTTCCATCCCCATCGAAATCAGCGGCGAAGCCCCAGCCATTACCAAGGGCGGAGTCTTAATTCAATTGATTAATGAGGTCGAGGTCGAAGCCCTTCCGGCCGACTTGCCCGACAAGTTTACCCTGGACGTTTCCCAGCTTGAAGAAATCGGCCAAGGCTTCAGCCTGAAAGATCTAAAGGTTTCCCCTAAGGTTAAACTATTAACGGAAAACTTAGAGGAACTAGTCGTTAAGATTGAAAGTCCGACTAAAGAAGAGGAAGTAAAGCCAGTTGAAGTCGCCCCGGTTGAAGGCGAGGAAGCCGCTACTCCGGTTGAAGGCGAGGCCGCACCCGAAACACCCAAAGAAGCCGAGCCGGTCAAGGAAGAGAAGAAATAATCTCGCCAACCTTTTGCACTTCAACATTATTCGGATCTAAATAATCTGCTTTTTCCCAATAACTTTTAGCCTTTTCATTTTCATATATTTGGTAATTTAACCAGCTCAATCTCAGCAAAATATCCCTATAACTGGGCTTTTCCTGTAAAATCTTTTCCCATGATTCAATTTCCAACCTGATCTTCCCCGGGCTGCTGACCGCCTCTTCGGCTTTTTTTAGAGCCTCCTCAGCCTTTAAAGTTTTAATTATTAACAGCTTATTCGCCAATTTTAGTTCTTCGATCGCCTTTTCTTCATTGCCGTTTTCCAGCCAGGCCAAAGCCATTTGACTATGCGCTTTCGTTGACCACGGCCACCAGGCCGCCCTTTCTTGGGCCCAATAACTTCGGCTGGTCGGCCAAAAACAGCCGATTACCATCAAACTGATTAACCCGCTCAAAACCTGCCACAATCTTATTTTTTTCAGCAGGGGATTTATCAGCGGCTTTGCCGGCCTGTAGATGCGTTTCAATAGTAGTTTAACGTACTTAGTTAACTTGGCCATTTAGCAGTTATTAACATTTTTTCTTTGCTTTGCGGTAGCTGTTGCCACACCGCTTCTGTTACAAACGGCACAAACGGATGGAGGAGTTTTAGAAATATTCGCAAACCTTCCAGCAATGTCTCTTGAGAAATCTTTCCCTGTTTGGCCGCCTCAATTTCTTCATCGCAAAACCAATGCCAAAACTCGTTATAGATAGTCTCCGCCGCCAGCCCCGGTTTTAAATCATCCAGCTGTTTAGTTATCGCCTTAGTTATTTGCCACAGCTCTTTGTAAAAAGAAGCGTCGTCCAAGGACACTCCTTTACGCAGCGAAGGTGTGCCCTTATTGGAAATTATATATCTTGCCGCATTCCAGATCTTATTAGTTAAGTTTCTCATACCCCGGATTTTACCTTCCCCGGTGGCGCTGTCATTTCCGGCCGTGGTGCTCATCACCAAGCTCATTCGCAAAGCATCGGCCCCATATTTTTCAATTACAGTAACCGGATTCATCACGTTTCCCTTGCTCTTACTCATCTTTTGCCCTTTTTCATCTCTGACCAATCCATGTAAATAAACCTTTTCAAACGGGACTTTACCGGTTAAATACAAACCCATCATTAACATTCTCATCACCCAAAATGGAAGAATATCATATCCTGTTTCCATTAAACTCGTTGGATAAAACTGCTCAAACAAGGTCCGTCCTTTGCGAACGCGAAGGCCGGACCTTAATGTAATTACCGGCCATTGGCTTGAACTAAACCAGGTGTCAAAAGTATCTGTTTCTTGAACATACCCTTTTCCCGGGCACTCTTTGCTGACAACAAATTCCCTTTTTTCTTCACTCTTATACCAAACCGGTATTCTAATGCCCCAAACTATTTGCCTGCTAATATTCCAATCATAAAGATTTTTCAACCAATGTTTTAAAATTTTCTCATGCCCCGAGCCATAAATTTTTACCTTTTTATCTTTTAAGGCTTGTAAAACTTTTTCAGTTAAAGGTTTCACTTTAATAAAAAATTGAGACAAGGGGAGTGGTTCAATTGTGGTGCCGCACCGGTAGCAGACGCCGGCTGAATGCCGGTAATTTTCATCAATTTTTTCTATTAAGCCCTTTTTCTTTAAATCCTCCACCACTTTTTCTCTGGCTTGCAACACTTTTAATCCCTGATACGGACCGGTTTTTTCATTCAGCCGGCCGTCAAAACCAATCACTTGTTTAATTTCCAAACCATGTCTTTTCCCGGCCTCAAAATCATTTTGATCATGGGCCGGGGTTACCTTGACCACCCCGGTTCCAAACTTAGGATCAACATATTCATCTCCGATGACCTTAATTTTAAACTTGCCCAGCAACCCTTCCACTTCAATTTCTTTGCCAATATATTGTTGATAGCGCTTGTCTTTTGGGTGGACCGCTACGGCCGTGTCGCCGAACTTTGTTTCCGGCCTAACGGTCGCCAGCGTAAATGGGCCGTACTTCAAATAATATAAACTTGCCTTTTTTTCTTTATGCTTCACTTCTAAATTTGAAAAAGCCGTGCCGCACTTAGTGCAAAAATTAACCAGCTTCAGGTCTTTGTATACCAAACCGTCTTGATACAGTTTAATAAAAGTATCGGTCACTAGCTCCACAATATCTTTGTCTAAAGTAAACTTGGTTCTTGTCCAATCAGCACTCGCCCCCAATTTTTTCATTTGGCTAATCGCCACTCCGGAATTTTCCTGCACATAATCCCAAATCATTTTATAAAGAGTCTCTCGGTCAAAATCAAACCGGCTTTTGCCCTTCTTTTTCAGATTTTTTTCAAACACATACTGGGTTTCAATCCCGGCATGGTCAGTTCCCGGCAGCCACAAAACTGACTTGCCCAGCATTCTGTGGAAACGGGTAAAAATATCTTCCACGGTGACAAACATGGCGTGGCCGACGTGCAAGGGATCATTTGCATTCGGCGGCGGCATGATGATGCAGTACGGTTTGCCTTTTTTCGCCGGCGCAAACGCCCCGGACTTTTCCCACTTCTGGTAAATCTTATCTTCAAATAATTCCGGTTTATATTGTTTATTCATAAAAACTATTTTACCATTAAGGGGTGAAGCTTGCTCGCGGTTTCGAGGGGAATTCTGTCAAACCCCCTTCGAACATCAGCCATTTCTATAACTTCAAACAATATCGATCTTAACCATTCTTTTGCAGTCAATTCCGGCTTTGAATCTCCTGCTTTTCTTAACGCCCACTTAGTAATATTGTCTTCGTCGAAAAGTGCTGGGTAGAGGATTGAGAAAGCAGGACTAGCAGGAATTCTAAGGATTAACAATGGTTCGCCTCGTTCCCCATAAGCAAGCCGCCTAATATTTTCAATAATCACCTCTTTATCTTTATTGGGAACCATTGATGAGATAATAACCACTTCTCCGTCGGGCAAAATATCTCGACCATTGTCATTGACCACTGTTAATTTATTTCTCCCCCAGAGATTAAATTTTTTCAATACCGGCTCCGCTTTTTGAACAACCCTCTTATTCTTATCGACGCAAATTATTGGAATGCCAAATTGTTTATAAATACCAATTGCCGTTTCTGGATAACCTGACCCTATGTGAATCCACGGTTTTCGAGAAATGTTTTGAGCATGGTTCATGACCAAATCATATTCGCGCTTTGCCAGCAAATTATAAACTGGTTGAAGCGGATGTTGATCAGGATCAGAAAATTTGCCAGATAAAACTCCTTCCATGAAAGCATTATCGAGGGTTATTTCAAAAAATAAAGAAA
>CAZDQA010000025.1:0-10688 GCA_964507605.1 uncultured Pseudomonadales bacterium
CCCATAAAAAATATTATTTCTGCTATAATTTAGCCATGAGTTTGAGTATCGGGATCGTCGGGTTGCCCAACAGCGGCAAGTCAACGCTTTTTAATGCGCTGTTAAAGCGGCAGGTGGCTGATGTAGCTGAGTACCCGTTTACGACCGTAGAGCCAAATACCGGGGTGGTGGAAGTGCCGGATAAAAGACTGGATAAATTAGTCGAGGTGTTAAAGATGCCTAAAAAAGTTGCGGCAGCAGTTAAGTTTATTGATATTGCCGGACTGATTAAAGGCGCTCATAAGGGTGAGGGGTTGGGGAATCAGTTTTTGGAGCAGATCAGGCAGGTAGATGCGATTTTGCATTTAATCAGGGGATTTACCGGCAATAATATTCCTCACGTGTCAGGGGAAGTTGATCCGGTTCATGATGTGAGTACAGTTAATTTGGAACTGGCATTAGCTGATTTTGAGGTAGTGACCAAGGCTTTGGAAAAACCGGGCCGGCCAGAAGTGTTAGATAAAATCAAAACGATTTTAGGCCAAGGCAAGCCGGCTAGCGAGGCTGGTTTAAGCGGGAAGGAGACAGAGTTGGTGAAGGACTTGAATTTATTAACCTTAAAGCCGATGCTTTATGCCTTAAACCTGGACGAGGCAGCGGTTAAAGAGGCAAAGGAGTTTCCTGATTTACCGCCGGTGATGATTATCAGCGCCAAACTGGAGGCAGAGATAAATGAGTTGGAAGTTGAAGACAGGCTTAAATATTTAGAAGAGCTGGGGTTGTCACAATCGCTTTTAGACAGGATGATTGAACAGTGTTATCAGCTTTTAAATTTGATCACCTTTTATACGATCAAGGGCGGCAAACAGGCTCAAGCCTGGCCTTTAGCCAAAACTAAGACTGTTTTGGAGGCAGCGGAAATGATCCATACGGATTTTATGGCCAAGTTTATCAAGGCTGAGGTGGTGAGTTTTGCTGATTTTGTTAAGGTAGGCGGTTGGAAAAAAGCCAGAGAATTGGGGAAAATGAGATTAGAGGGCAGGGATTATGTGATGCAGGAGGGTGACGTAGTGGAATTTAAGATAGGATCTTAAAGATCGTGGAGCCAGCCTCGCGTCGGCGAGCCTTCGCGAGTCGAGGCGGGTTTAAAATTGGCGGGTAAGTATGTTCATATTGGGTATGAATTGCATAAATTAAAAGCGAGCAGTTAGAATAGGCATGGTTTATGGAGTTACCTTTATTTTTAAGGCGGTGGAGGTGGGAGTTGATGTATTGGTCAATGTGTAAGAAAATTCAAGGCAATAAATTAAAAAATGTTATAATTGAATGGTTTTATGGACAAAGCAAATTATGGTTTTCTTCCAGATGATGATCTATCTGATACCCAGATATATGTAACGACTCAGACATATAATCGCTATGCTAAAAAGTATGCTGAACGATGGGAGTGGAATCAGAAAACCATACGGGAGATAAAAAAATATAATATTAAGCCTTTTACCAAGCATGTTAAGAAAAACGGCAAAGTTTTATTGGTGAGTTGTCAAAGCGGAAGAGATTATTCTTTATTAAGCCAGACGGGTTATAACTGTTTGGGGGTGGGATTTGCTTTTGGCTTACTCACAGAGGCCATTAAAAGAGTACCTAGTGGTTTATTTATCCGTTTAAAATTAAAGTCACTTCCTTTTATGCCGGAAAGTTTTGATGCGGTTTATGCTGATGCTTTAACTGATGTGCCTAAAAAAGATATTAAAGTGCTCTTAAGAGACTTTAGAATTTTTTTGAAGCCTTTTGGGGTGTTGTATTTATCTTTGCTCTTAGGGAAAGCGAATGTAATGATGATAAATGATTTAGGCGGAAAAAGATATATGACCTTGTATAGGAAGACAGAAATATTAGAGATGGTGAAATCAGCTGATTTTGATATTCTTTGGTCGGAAGTTAGTCCGAATACAGACCCCTCTTTACCAAAATGGTTCAGTTTGGTGGCTAAGAAAAAGTGAAGATTTATTTTACCGCCTCAGAAGTTAATAAAAAAGGATTGAAACATATCTATCAGCGGATAGTCAATCATTTGCAGCAGCAAGGACATGATGTGTTTGAAAAAGTACTATCAGAATATACGCTAGATGTGACTAAACTTTCAAGCAGGGAGATAAAAGAGTGGTATAAAGAGTGGCTGGTTTATGTGGGTGAGGCAGATTTAGCAATAGTTGAAGGTTCTTATCCGTCGACTATCCATATTGGTTTTGAGCTGGGTTTAATTTTGAGCCGAGGCAAACCGATAATATTATTGTTTGAGGCAGGAAAAGAGCCGGTTTTGATTAATCAATTGTTTTCGAGCCGGTTAATTAAATCAGAGTATTCGGAGCATAACATTGAGGAGGTGATTGATTGGTGTTTAGAAGAGGCGGAAAAAATAGCTAATCGGAAGAAATAGGTTAATAGTTGGTGGTTAAAGTGCGGTGATATGGTTGAGTGGAGGGGTGAGTTTGGCTTAAAGACCAGATAGCATTGTCGATAAGGCAAGGCGGTTGTTGGAGTTGTTGGGCCAGCAGTTCTCCGGCCCAAATTACGGCGGCCCTGATTTCAATTTCTTCCTGAGAATTTTTGGGAATAAGAATAAGGTTATCAACCTTTTTAGCTAAAGAAGGTTGATAGTTTAAGATGCCAAAAGAGCGGAGAATTTGGGGTAATTTATAGTCGGCAAAAACAGTTAGTTGGTCAAGGTCAGATATTTTTACTTCCGGCAGAAAAGAAAGATCATAAGCACAAATTTGGGCTCGTTTATAGAAGACATCATTGAAGGAGGGGAAATGTTTAATAACCAACTGAATGATATTAATGGCCTTAAAGTCAGCTTGTTCAAGAAGATAATAAAAATCACCTTTAAATTTTGTTTTTAGAATGAAAGCGGCCTGTTGAAGAAATTTGATTCTTGTTTTTAAAAAAGGGATTTGAGTTTGATTAGCGCTTCTAAAAAGGTGCAGGCCTTGTTTTAAATCAAGATTAATTAAAAACTGGCTGTTTAACAGAGGGATTTTTTCGGCAAGAGCTTGATCAAAAACAGCGACTAAAGCTTCCCAGCCATCAACAAGTTTACCTGAAGGATATTCAACTGTCCACTTTTTTTGATTTTTTTTAGCCCAAAAACAAAAATTAATAGTGTCCAGCAAAAAGATTTTTTGGCAAGTGTTTTGCCGCCGGCCAAATTGAGCTTGAGTCAAGAGTTGTTTTTGGCGGATGGCTTGAGAGATTTGTTGACCAAACTGAGCCAGTTTGATTTGATTAATAGATACCAACTGGGAGTTTTTTACTACTCTAGCGGCAGTGCGTCTGATCTTAAGCGGATCAGAAAGAAGTTGATTCATCAAGTGATTATAACATCTATGGGCGGGTTTAAAATTGGCTCTTGAAATCGTGAATTAATTTGGATAAGATACAAGTTCAATGAGCATATATGAACTTGCCTTGGTCCTGACAGAGGAAGCAGCCAAAGATAAGATTCTTTCCAAAGTTAAAGGCAAAATTACCAATACGAATAGTTTGGGATTAAAGCAGTTAAGCTATCCGATAAAGAAGGCCGACAAAGGCCAAGTTTTGTTTTTAGAGGTGGAGCTGGCTGAGGCAGACGTGAAAAGTTTGGAGCGAAGTTTAAAAATAGATGAGCAAGTATTAAGATATTTAATAATTAAAAAGGAGTAAAGGATATGTCGAGCCGTTCCTTGAATAAAGTTTTATTAATCGGGAATTTAACCCGTGACCCGGAATTAAGATATACGCCCCAGGGGACACCGGTCTGTACTTTTGGATTAGCCACTAACCGTTCCTGGCAGCCGTCAGCCGGCGGAGAACGCCAGGAAGAAACCGAGTTTCATCGGATTGTTTCCTGGAATAAATTGGCGGAGTTGTGCAGTGAGCTTCTATTTAAAGGCAGAAAAGTATTTGTTGAAGGCCGCGTTCAGACCAGGCAGTGGACTGATGCCCAAGGCCAGGAAAGAACGACCGTGGAAGTGGTAATTGACAACATGATTGTGTTGGACAATAAACGTAAAGACGGCCAAGAAGAAGGCGGCAGTTATCAGCCAACCGAGTATGTGGAGAGTGCGGCAGCAGCGCCTAGCGTTGAAGAGGTTGCTCCTGTTCCGGCCGATGACAGCGGGGCGGCGCCTAAGCCAAAGACTGCGGCGGCTAAACCCAAAAAATCAGAAAAGGCAAAAGCCGAGGTTGAGCCGGAGGAGGAAAAAATCAATCCGGATGATATCCCTTTTTAATTAAAAAATTATGTTTAGGCCAAAGCAAAAATGCTATTATTGCGAGAATAAAAAACTGCCTGACTATAAAGAGTGGGAAACTTTAAAAAAGTTCATGTCAGACAGAGGTAAAATTCAAGCGGCCGATCGGACGGGAGTTTGCGCTAAGCATCAGCGCCGGCTGACAAGAGAAATTAAGCGGGCCAGGCATTTAGCCTTACTGCCGTTTGTCTCATGAAAATATCTTTAAAACAGATCAGAGCGGGGATGACGGTTATCAGTTTAATGCTGTTGTCAGGGTTGATCGGTTTTAGGGTCGGGAATAAAAATCTTCAGCCGGTTAGTTTTGAAAAGGTTGAAAAATCTGAGATTGATTTAGGTCTTTTTTGGCAGGTTTGGGATAAGTTAGGAGAGAGCTATTTAATTAAAGAAAACTTGAAACCGCAAGAAATGGTTTGGGGGGCGATTAAAGGGATGACGGCCTCTTTAGGCGATCCTTATACGGTATTTTTGCCGCCGGAAGATAATCAATCTACGAAAGAGGAGTTAAACGGCGCTTTTGAGGGAGTGGGAATTGAGTTAGGATTTAAGGATAAAACTTTAGCGGTAGTAGCGCCATTGGCCGGCATGCCGGCGGAAGCGGCCGGGATTAAAGCCGGCGATTACATTTTACATATCAAGGATGAGTTAAAGGGAGTGGATGTGGATACGGTAGACATGTCTTTGCCGGAAGCAGTGAAATTTATCAGAGGTAAAAAAGGAACTGAGGTGTCCTTAACAATTTTGCATGAAGGCGAGACAGAGACAAAAGTGATTCAAGTTAGGCGGGATACCATTGTGATTAAAAGCGTGGTGTTGGAATGGCAGGGGGAAGATAAAAATGCGGCCTGGTTAAAGTTATCCCGGTTTGGCGATCGGACGCAATCCGAGTGGGATGAAGCAGTCAGGGAGATTTTGAAGCACAACCAGGTTAAAGGGATAATTTTAGACTTAAGAAATAATCCCGGCGGTTATTTAAACGGGGCAGTGGCTTTGGCCAGTGAGTTCTTAAGCCCCGGCCAGATTGTGGTAAAACAGGAGTCAGCTAAGGGAGAAACAGAGACTTACAGCGTGACAAAAGCCGGCAAACTATTAACCCAGCCATTGGTAGTGTTAGTGAATAAAGGCAGTGCGTCATCTTCGGAAATTTTAGCCGGGGCCCTGCGGGATAACCAACGGGCGAAAATAATCGGGGAAAAGACTTTCGGCAAAGGCACGATCCAGGAGGCGTTGGATGTGGCCGAAGGGGCCGGCTTGCATGTGACCACAGCCAAATGGCTGCTGCCTTCAGGCCAATGGGTGAATGAAACCAAAGGGATTACCCCGGAGATTGAGATCCAGGACAATAAGGAAACAGAGAAAGATGAAGTGATGGAGAAAGCGCTGGAGAATTTATGAAAGTAATAATTTTAAAAACAAATGAGGTTAAAGACGTATCTTTAGGTTACGCGGTTAATTATTTACTGCCGAAAAAATTAGGAGTGATAGCGACCAAGAAAAAGCTGGAGCAGTTAAAGCAGACAGCCAAAGAGGAGGAAGAAGCCAAGAGCCAGGGAGAGAGACAGGATAAGCAGGAAGCGGAAAGACTGGATGGTAAAGTGATTGAGTTTAAAGAAACGGCCGGCAAGTCCGGGAAGATCCATGGCAGTATTACAAAAAAGGAAGTGGCGAAGGCCTTAGGAATTATGAAAACCAATATTATTTTACCAGAACCGATTAAAAAACTTGGCGAGTACGAGGTAGAACTAAAGTTTGGCAAGATTAGAGCTAAAGTCAAAGTTAAAGTATGCGGCGTTTCTTAACAGTAATTGCGGTTATTTTTATTATTGTCATTTCGGCTTTTGGCGGAGCAAAATTATTTCCAACAATAAAATTTAAAACACCGGAAAAAGAAGTTTATCGGGAAGTTTTAAATGAAGAAAGTGCGGTGATTAAGGCAGTTGATGAGGTGACGCCGTCAGTAGTGACCATTGGGATTAAAGATCAATTTATTGAAGAAAATATTGGCACAGGTTTTATTATTTCTAAGGAAGAGGGTTTAGTGATTACTAACCAGCATGTAGTGGCGGATTTAGAGGCGGAATATAAAATCATTACGGCTGATAATACGGAATTGGTTGCTCAAAAGATTTATCGGGATCCGATTAATGATATGGCGATTATTAAGGTTAGTCCTTCGAATAGCTTAGGATTTAAAGCGGTTAAACTAGGGGACTCAGATCATTTAAAGGTTGGTCAGACAGTGATTGCGATTGGGACGGCCTTGGGCGAGTTTAGGTCTACGGTCACTACCGGAGTGATTTCCGGGTTGGGTAGAGGGATTGATGCCGGTTCGCCTTTGGGGGGAATGAGCGAGCGGTTGGATAATGTGATTCAAACCGATGCGGCGATTAATCCGGGCAATTCCGGCGGTCCGCTTCTCAATTCTTCCGGTGAAGTGATCGGGGTGAACGTGGCGATTTCTCAAGAGGGGCAAAATATCAGTTTTGCCATCCCGATTAACATTGTTAAAGAAGCGATTAATACCTTTGAGGCTACCGGCAAGTTTTCGCGGCCGTATTTGGGGGTGCGTTACCAAATGCTGACAGCTAAAACCGCGCTTCTCAATAATGTTCCCCAGGGAGCCTATGTGGTGGAATTAGTGAAAGATTCACCGGCGGAAAAAGGCGGCTTGAAAGCCGGGGATATTGTCATGCAGATTGATGAGCTGAAATTAGATGAAAATAACGGAATTGCCGAGGTAATAGCTAAGAAAAAAGTCGGCGATGAAATTATTCTTAAAGTTTATCGAGATAGTCAGGGAATAACGATCAAGGTTAAGCTGGAAGAGGTAGGGAGTCAATAAGAGCGTTAATAACCGGCAGGAGGTTGCCGGCGATGATGCGGTCGAGGGATTTCCAGGATTTTTTAATTCGGTGATCGGTGACCCGATTTTGGGGGAAGTTATAGGTGCGGATTTTTTCCGCCCGTATGCCGCTGCCGGCCCCCTGGCGGGCCTGGGCGGTTTGAGAGGCGATTTTTTCCTGTTCTAATTGATAGAGTTTGGCTCTTAATAAATCAGTGGCGATTTTGCGGTTTTGCTCCTGAAAGCGCTGAGATTGACATGTAGTGATAATGCCGGTGGGTTTATGAGTTAAGCGGACAGCCGTAGAAACTTTCTGAACATTTTGGCCGCCATGGGATGAGGCGTGAAAAAAGTGAACCTCGATATCTTTGACATTAAGTTGGATGTCCGTTTCTTTAACTTCAGGTAAAACCGCCACGGTGGCGGTGGAGGTATGAATTCTGCCTTGAGATTCAGTGACGGGGACGCGTTGGACCCGATGGCCGCCGGCTTCAAATTTAAATAAAGAGTAGGCTTTTTTGCCTTTAATTTTAATAATATTTTCATCAAGGGGAATAACTTCAAGTTTTTGGGAGAGAGCAAAACGGGCATACATGTTTTGCAGGTCTGAGGCAAAGATTCTGGCTTCTTCGCCGCCGGTGCCGGGCCGGATTTCTAAGATCACATTGCCTTGGATAACATCCCGGGATGATGACATTCCATCCCGGGATGGAATGTTTTGGGAATCGGTTAAAACTTTTTTTTGTTCCTCTAATTTTAAGATTTCTTCTTCGGCCAGAGGTTTTAATTGAGGGTCGGCCAGCGAAGCTTGAGCTTCGGTTATTTTTTGGTCTAACCGATTAAGTTCGGCTTTAAGATAGTCATTGGGCATTCTTGGTTTTGGCTTTGGCTTTTTCTTGGGCAATCATTTCTTTGAGAGTGAGAGGGGCATTGGTATTATCGTCGTTATCTTTACGTTTGGATTTTTTAACATACTTATTGGCTTTGGCGGCTTTTTGGCGGGCTTGGAATTTTTCCACCCGGCCCATGGTATCAACATACTTCATTTGGCCGGTGAAAAAGGGATGGCAGGCTGAGCAGATATCAACTTTAATCTCGTTTAAGGTTGACCCAGTGGTAAAAGTATTGCCGCAGGCGCAGGTAACTTGGCAGTTAGGATAGTATTGGGGGTGGATATTTTTCTTCATAGATGATGATTATAGCGTTTCGGCCGTTGTTCGGCAAGATAAACACCTAAAGAAACAATTAAAACTGCGATGATTTGAGGCCAAGTAACTGACTCTTTAAGCATAAGATAGGCAAAAGGAATGGCAATAATGCCTTGGAGATAAGTAAAGAGGCTGGCTTCGGACGCTTCAATTAAATTTTGACCGTAAATAAACAGAGTAAAGCCTATAATAGAACCAAAGATAGCCATATAACCGCTGGCTAGAATAACAGAAGGGATGGTCAAGAGAGAGACAGAAGTAGATGAGCCGGTTAAAGTTAAAATTAAAAAGAAGATACACAAGCCGATTGGATAACTGAGGCTGGAAACATAGATTTTCGGAATATGCTTATAAAGTTTTTTTTGATAAATGACTGAGAAAACATTGAGTAGGTTATAGCCGATGATCATTAAGTTGCCAGTAAAAGAAAAGCTGGTAGAGTGGTTTTTGCCGGTTAATAAAGGCTCTAAAACAAGTATTAACGTGCCGATAAAACTGATTATTAATCCAGTCCATTCGAATTTTTCTTCTTTTTCATGCAAAAGCAGAATACCGCCTAAGACAATAAAGATCGGGCCGGTAGCGCCGATTAAAGAAGCTTCAAGAGCGGTGGCAAGCTGAAGGCCGCGGTAAAGCAGAATTAAACCAAAAAAGCTGTATGACTCGACGAAAAAGATATTTAAAACAGTGTGGAGGCTTGGTTTAAATTTAAAGAAAAATTTTAGTAAAAAAGGCAACAGCAGAGGGGCGGCGATAAGATAACGAAAATACAGAAACTGAGTCGGAGAAATATAGTTTAAAGCTGGTTTGACTATGGGTAGGGCGGCGCCCCAGACAAGGGCAGTGCCCAAAAGAGCAAGATAGGCTTTGAGGCGATTAGACATGAAGCTATTATTTCAGTTTAGCGATGGCTTTATCAAGGGGCAAAGTGTTTTGTTGGCCGGTATCCATGTTTTTGAGAGTGACCAAGTTTTTGGCGGCTTCATCCGGGCCGATGATGATAACATAGGGAATGCCTTTTTTATCGGCGTATTTGAGTTGCTTATCAATTTTGTCTAACGTCGGGAAAACTTCAGTATTGATGTTTTTTTGCCTTAAAGCTGCAGCCGCGGCCAAGGCTGGTTGGAAATTAGCAAAAACAGCAACTAAAACTTTGGAACCGGATAAACTTTCCGGCATCAACTTTAATTGGGAAACAGCTTCGACCGTGCGGTCAAAACCTAAGCCAAAACCGACGGCCTCGATTTGTACGCCGGATAGTTGTTTAATTAACTGGTCGTAACGGCCGCCGCCGCCGACGGAACCGGAGGAATATTGGGAAATAAAGCCTTCAAAAATTAAACCGGTATAGTAATCCAAGCCTCTGGCAAGAATCGGAGAAAACTCTAATGCCTTTTGGGGAACGCCCAAACTAATTGTGGCAGCAATGATTTGATTTAAATTTTCCGACGGCTTGACTTGTTTGATTGAGGCAATTGCTTGTTTGGCCGCAGTTTTTTCAAGACCTTTCCGGACCAGTTCTTCAATTATTAGTTCTTCAGACAATTTATCTAATTTATCAATCGATTGAATCAGGGAAAAGATATTAACAGTTTTATTGGTAAACGATTTGAGATTATGGATGAGCGTGATCCGGTCGTTGTATTTAATAATAATATCTTTCACGCCCAGATTGGCGTAAATGGCGTAGTAGACGGCCAAAATTTCGGCGTCGGCCAGGCAAGATTTGGAGCCATAAATATCTGCATCGCATTGGGTAAATTCCCGATAGCGGCCTTTTTGCGGTTTGTCAGCCCGAAAAACGTTCTGAATTTGATAGCGACGGAAATATCGCGGCAGTTGTCCTTGATATTGAGCTAAAAATCTGGCGGTAGGCACGGTTTGGTCGAAGCGCAGTCCCAGTTCCCGGCCGCCGCGGTCTTTGAAAGTATAAATCAATTTATCTGCCTCTTTGCCGTATTTACCCAAAAGTACCGAAGCATATTCCAGCGTTGGTGTTTCCAGTGGTTCAAAACCGAAAAGTTCAAAAGTTTGCCTGATCTTTTCCATGACAAAGTCCCGCTTTTTCTTTTCAGCGGGCAAGAAGTCCCGAAAGCCTTTTAAGGTTCTGGGGGTAATGAGTTTTTTATTTGACATATTTTTGTTAATGTTATATTATAACAATTGAGAAGTCGGTATATGTGCGGTTAGCCATGGCCGACTTTTTCGCTTTATAACAGGTGAAGATAGCTTTTTTACTCATACTAAAAATTTTCCTGCTTTGATAATTATTTTAGCATCAATTTGCAGTGTAGGGTTGAGGACAATGCCGTCAGAGTGAAAAGGGACATCAACCTGGCCGCCATAGGAAATATTACTGCCTAA
>CAZDQA010000026.1:0-7515 GCA_964507605.1 uncultured Pseudomonadales bacterium
TTTGTCAATTTGGGCATTAATTTTATTAAATCAAATAAAACCCGAAAGTGTCAAGAGGAAAAAGCTGTGTTAAAATAAGAGGATTTTAAAATCGGGGTGTGGCGCAGTTGGCTAGCGCGTTCGCACGGGGTGCGAAAGGCCGGTGGTTCGAGTCCACTCACCCCGACTTTAGATTTATATAACAAGCTTTTTATGTTTGATAAACTCCATTCATTTATCCAAGATGTGCCAAATTGCGAGTTGTTCAAGAGCGGCATGCAAAACCAACCAATCAACTTAATTACCAATTTAGCTTTTTTTATTGCAGGCTGGAAAATATACGGACTGCTTAAAAAACATAAAATTATCAATAAAGACTTTTGGCTGTTATTTTATGGCGTAATCCTGGTCGGACTGGGCAGCGCCATCCGTCATTATCACTCTAGCATTCTCACTTTAATTATTGACGGGCTGCCGATGTTGGGACTGATCTGCTTGTCTGTTTATTTATTTGCCAAATATTTATTTAAATTAATAGGCCAGCTTTGGTATTTTCTCTAAGCTCGCAATTAATTTGCCTGCCGCTTATTTTAATCAGCCGTAAACGAATGCGGGAAACAAGCGGCTTATTAATTACCGCAACAGGTTTTTTCCTGCTGGCGGCTGTTGCTTTTATTGTCGATTTGAATTATTGTCAAAAAATATTATTCGGCACCCATTTTTTATGGCATATTTTTAACAGCTTGGCTTTATATTATTTATCAAAATATTTAATTTTATTAAGTAATCACCTCTATCACACCTTAGAGGTGTGATTTGATTTGGTTTTACTTGCAGGTGGCGGCGCGGGTGAAACCGGCGGCTTGGGCGTCTTTTTCCGTGCAAAACCAGTTTTCGCCGATATCTTTTTCCACAATCGTAAAGGCGTACTGGGCGCAATTGGGCAGGTAATATTTTTTGACTTTAGTGCTTTTGTCAATGTTGCCCTTAATATTGCATTTGGGGTTAGTGAGGTTTTCTTTCTGATAGCATTGAGGGTTGAAAACCCCTAAGCGATCGGTTTTGGCTTGATTGGCGGCCGAGTGAATTGCTTCGGTTTGAGAAGTCTGGTCGCTGTGGTAGCGGACCCAGCCGGATTCCAACATTGTTTGATTAATTAAAGTGTTACCGAGGTAAATTAAAGCCATCGGCCGACCCTGTTGGTCCATGATTTTCTCTTCCACGCGGATCTTTTTTTGGTCAACTAATTTTGTCAGTAAATCTTTGGCTTCCTGGCCGCCGCAAAATTCCAGTTCCGGGGCGTCTAGGTGGCGCAAGCGCAAGCGAACTTTACCATCCAAAACTAAGGTGTCGCCGTCAATGACGCCGATGACTTGAATATCCCCGGTTGGAGATTTATTTAACAAAAAATAATTTAATAAAAGCGAGGGAATTAAGAGAATCAATCCTAACCAACTGACAACTTTCGGCAGTTTAAGTTTCATTATTTTACTTTAATTCAAAGGTAACGGTGACGGACTGGTAAACGGTTTCGCTGCCGGGCTCGACAGGAGCCGGGACGGTTTCGGCAACAGACATTGCCCGGAAAACCGGGCCGGGCATAACTGTTCCCCCCTCGCTGACAGTAATGATTTTGCCTAATTTCCGCTGGGAAGCGGCGGCGATTTTTGCGGCTTTTTCCCTAGCATTATCAATCGCTTTTGCTAACAGATCGGCTTGGGCCTGAGTAGTATCATCTAAAGAATAGTTCGGGCCGTAAACATTGGTGGCGTTGCTTTGCTGGAGCAGGTCGGTTAAGGCTGAGGCCTGGTCGATATTTCTTAATTTAAGACTAATGGAGTTAGACGCTTGCCAGACGTCTTTGTCAGACAACCTTCCTTCTTTAGTTTGATAAACAGAAACTTGTTGGGTTTGGATATCTTTTTGGTCAATGCCAAAGTCTTTGACTGATTTAATAATTTTTTCCATAGCGCTATTAACTTCATTAACGGCGGTTTGCTTGTCAACGTTGGTGGCGGTAACAGAAGCAGAAAAGCGGGCAATTTGAGGAACTTCGTCTCTCTTGGCTTCGCCGGTAACGGTAATCGAAGCCGGCGCTTCAAGGGAAATCGGCACAAATTTAATCAATAAACCCAAACCCAGAAAAAACAACAGGAGGAATAAAAACTTTTTCATAATTCATTATAGCAAAAAAAACTGCCGATGTAGGCATACTCGTTTAAGTGGATCTCAGGAGTGTGAAAAGCGGAGGCGGAGCCGCCGTCTAAGTTAAGCGCTACACCTAAGTTTTGGTTAATGGCTTGGCCTAGAGCGGCCACTAACTTGGGCGTGTCCGCTAATAACGGTCCGCTATAAAGTGAATCGGTTCCGGTTAAAACCAGAAAAATCAGCTCACTTTGATCATTTAAAACGGCAATAACCCGGCGGCGGGGCTGATCGTTACTAATTTTTAAAAGTAAAGGCTTAGAATCTAAAATCAATAACGGACCGGATTGCAGGCCAAAATCGACTGAATCTTGGGGAACTGACGGACTAATTTCCACCTTAGAGGTGGAAAGTGATAAAAAGCCGTTGAATAAACTGCTGGTAATCGGTTTTGATAAAGTCTGGCCCTGACTGACCAGCCAGCCTAAAGGCCGGTCGTTTTCATCATAAAAATTGCCGTTGACCAGAATTTGGCAGTGGTAAGTTTTAGCTAAATCTTCTGACGAAGCCTTGGCGTCATGATTAGGTAGAAGAGTTAAACGGGAAAGATCGGTTATTTTTACCCAAGCATAACGATAGTCACCAAACTGAGCTAAGGCCGGGGCAGGCGAAGGCGAGGGAGAAGCCGGGTTGGGTGGGTAATTTGGCCGCGGGGAGAAAAACTCAACCGCGTTTAAACCTAAAATAAGAATAAATAAAATTAAAATAATTTTTTTCATAAAGATTCCGTCAGGCTGGTGCGCATGGTCAAGGCGCCAGGAAAACCTTTAAGGTAAACTTTAAGAAAGCGCTTGAGCGGATGAATCGGTTTGGTTTTCCCCCAAGTAGTTTGATAAATTTCCCGGTGATGTTCCCAGGCGGCAATTTTTTCAGCCTTGGAATAATTCCGTTCCGGAACGGAATTAAAAATCCAGGGGTTTTTAAAAACTCCCCGGCCGATCATGACCCCGTCAATTTTAGTTTCCTTAATTCTTTGATAAGCAATTTCGCGAGTAAAAATATCCCCGTTACCAATGATTAAAGTTTTGGGGTTATATTTATTTTTTAACTTAACAATTTTGGCTATCTCATTCCAATGGGTCGGGCCAATTGACATTTTTTTGGTGGTACGGCAGTGGACGGAAATTGCTTTAAGGTTAAAGTTTAACAAAAATTTAAACCAGGGTACGGTATTGATGGTTTTGAAACCTAAACGGGTTTTGACCGAAACCGGCAGACGATCCTTAGCCCCTTTGATCGTACTTTGAATAATTTTCCCGGCTAAAACCGGATTATCAATCATGGCGCCGCCGGCGCCTTTTTTAACCGCGCTTGGTTCCGGGCAGCCAAAGTTAATATCGATACCGCTAAAACCGGCGCGAACAATTAAGTCGGCGGCGGCCTCGAATAATTCCGGATCTAAACCCCATATTTGAGCAATGAGCGGTTGTTCCTGAGGAGTGTAAGTTAACAGCTGGGTCACGGTTTTAATATCCGGAGAAAAAATCGCCTGGACATTGATAAACTCGGTAAACATAATGTCCGGCTTGCCTAGTTTGACTAAAAGCTGGCGGAAGGCTGAGTCAGTAGCCCCAAACATGGGCGCCAGACAAAAGATAGGTTTAGGTAATGATTGCCAAATATTGGACATATAAAGAGATTATAATAGATAAATGCAGTTAACCAGTGTTTTTAGCGACAACCAAGCGATACCGAGCCAGTTTACCTGCGACGGCGAGAATGTTAATCCGGAGTTAAATATCAGCGGAACCCCCAAAGAGGCCAAAGGCTTAAGTTTAATCGTGGATGATCCGGACGCGCCCGGCGGGGATTTTGTCCACTGGGTGCTGTGGAATTTTGGACCAGAGACGCTACAAATTAAAGAAAAGACCGCGCCGGCCGGGGCAGTGGTGGGCAAAAATGATTTTGGCAATAATGATTACGGCGGACCATGCCCGCCTTCAGGAATTCACCGCTACCAGTTTAAGGTTTATGCTCTGGACACAAAGCTGGATTTGCCGGCCAGCGCGGGGAAAAAGGAGCTATTGGCCGCCATGAACGGCCATATTTTAAGCCAAGCAATACTGGTAGGAAGTTATGACAAAAGATAAGTATTCAGCTGTCTGGGTGTCACACTCGTCAATTTCTGACTGGCTATCCTGTCCGCGGGCATATTTTTTGAAGAACGTTTATAAAAACCCGCAAACCCGTAAGAAAATGGCAATTGTTAGTCCGCCTTTGTCTTTAGGCCAAGCAGTCCATGAAGTGATTGAAAGTTTGTCGGTTTTGACAGTAGATAGAAGATTAGAAGAACCACTTTTGGCCAAGTTCAACCAGGCTTGGGAAAAAGTTAAGGGTAAACAAGGCGGATTTTTATCTAAGGAAGAAGAAATAAGATATAAAGAAAGGGGCAAGGAAATGCTGGGGCGGGTGGAAAGAAACCCGGGGCCTTTAAAAAATCTGGCGGTGAAAATCCAGATGGAGCTACCATATTACTGGCTGTCGGAAAAAGATAATATTATTCTTTGCGGCAAAATTGACTGGCTGGAATACCTAAAAGATGAGGAAGCGGTACATATTATTGATTTTAAAACCGGAAAAAATGAGGAAAAAGAAGACTCTTTGCAGCTGCCGATCTACTACCTTTTGGTCAGTCATACCCAAGACAGGCCGGTGAATAAAGTCAGCTATTGGTATGTGGATCGGGACAACCAGCCAGTGGAACAAAAGTTAACAGATTTAGATAAGGCTGAGGAAAAAATATTAAAAATTGCCAAGGAAATGAAGTTGGCCAGACAACTGAAGCGGTTTAAATGCCCGCATGACGGTTGCCGGAACTGTTTGCCATTGGAAAGGATTTTGCAAGGCGAAGGCGAACTGGTGGGAATAGACGAATTAGGCCGGGAGATTTATATTTTACCTGCGGCGAAGCAGGCAGGAAAACAAAGCCGGGTTCTGTAGAACTCTACCTCTCCTCTACCTCTATCACACCTTAGAGGTGTGATTGGTTACTAAATAAGTCTTGAAGAATTTTTCAATTGCCGAAACGGTTTCTTTTTTTAACTTAGGGTTACTTTCCGCCACCCATTTGGCAAAATTATAAAGCTCCTGGTTGTCAACCTTAAGCCATTTCTTGTTTTTGTAAAGAAAATAAAATAAGGTAGTCATGGCAATCCGTTTGTTGCCGTTTTGAAAGGGGTGATTTTTAATCATCAGGTAAAAAAGAATGGCGGCTTTTTTAATCATCCCCTGATAAAAGATTTCCTGGGCATAGGTTTGAAACGGGACAATCAAACAGCTTTCTAAAATATTAGGAAACCGTGTGCTAAAATTAGGGATTGGCTCATCCCAAGCCAGCATCGTTTTGGCCAGACGAAAAGCCACATATTCAACTTCAGCAAGGGAAAGTGGTTTCATTATTCTTTACCCAATAACTTTAAAGTCTCACCATATTCTTTAATGGTTTTCGCTACCGACTGATCAATTAAAGTTTTTTGAGGCACGCCAAGGGTTTGACCGGTAAGCTGAGGCAAGCGGGATCGCTCCACAAAAAAATTCCGGCCGATTTTTTCGGCTTTAATTTGACCGGCTTTGATTTTCTTATAAACCGCAATGCGGCTAAGATTTAAAAGCTTGGCCAACTGGGTAGTGGAAAGATATTGTGTTAACATAACTAATATAGGTTAACATAGGTTAACTAATGTGTCAATGGTTAACAATGGTTTAAATTCGGCCTTAACCTTGACCAAAGCCCGGGACAAACCATGGACCACTGTTTATCACTTCATCAGTAACTGCTTCAAGCCTTTGTAAAAATCCATATATGCGCTCCTTTGCGGCTATGCTTTCGTAATAATTGATGAAGTCAGCGGCTTCTTTACCACCCATACATCCGGTCAAAAAGCTCCGAAAAATCAAAAACTGTCGATGGTAATAATTAAGGATGAATTTCCAAACCTCAACCGGATTTTTATCATGATCGCCAATATGTCCAACTAACTCGATTGCGGAGTTTTCCTTGCCGCTACCATAAGGATGAGAACGGAAAAGCGGGAAAACCGGCCGGGCCGGCCGCAATCCCTGCCGTCTTGACCGCCAGTATGCCAACCGGCCGTATTTTTCTATTAAAGCTCCTTTTTCAGCAAACGCATTTTCCAGACAAAGGATGGCATTATTATCAACCAGTTTGATTAATAACATTTCCGCAGATCCGGTAATTGGGCCTTTTTGGGCAATATCTATAAGATGTAAGTTATCTGCTTCTCTATGGCCTGCCAATATCTCCCTAAACGCAACCATAACTCCAGGAATATATTTTTGCTCCTCTGCAACCGCATCCGTGCCAAAAAAAACATAACTTTTAACGCTTGCATCAAACAATTCTCCGGCAATAACTAAAGAAACCGGTTGCTTGAATATATAATCTTCTCTTAGAGATCCAGCCTCCCATTCAAATTCTCCGGACATAGGCATAAAGGCAGGAGTTAAATTATACTGCTACCGCTTCGGGGATTGCTTCTGGCGGCGGGATTTGCCGCCTTTGCCGATCATGCGGCGCTGGCGGGTGCGGGGGTCGCGGGTTAATAAACCGCGCTTTTTTAAAGCCGAGCGGAAATCAGGATTAGCTAAGGTTAAGGCCCGGGATAAACCATGAATAAGGGCATCCAGCTGACCGTACTTGCCGGAGCCAATCACTTTAACGGTAAAATGGTATTTGTCTAAAACATTGC
Source organism: uncultured Pseudomonadales bacterium (assembly GCA_964507605.1). Classification (GTDB taxonomy): domain Bacteria; phylum Patescibacteriota; class Microgenomatia; order UBA1400; family CG1-02-47-37; genus CAZYUF01. Next base: position 6,894 of record CAZDQA010000026.1, read on the forward strand.
AGATTATTAAAGGCTCTTCGTACATCTTTTTGGCAATAACCCCGGGAAAATATTTGGCTATCGGCAGATTATTAACTAAGGTTTCGCCGGCTTTTTTAAACAAACGGATGCGGGCAACAGCGGTTTTTCTTCGGCCGCGGGCATAGATAAAGGCGGGTTTTTTGGGAGTGGATTTCGGCATAACTATTTGGCTTCGGCCTTTGGCCGGAATTTATCTTGATAAATATGTTTATCGTCTTTAAAGATTTTCAGGCGATTGAGCCTTGGTTCGCGGAGTTTATTTTTGGGCAGCATCTTGGAAATAGTTAATTTTAAGGCCCTGCGGGAATCTTTTTTAAGCTGTTCACCAATGGTGATCGATTTAAAGCCGCCCGGGTAGTTGGAGTGGCCATAGTAGCTTTTCTGCTCTTTTTTCCTGCCGGTAACGGCAATTTGGTCGCTGTTAATAATCACCACATAGTCGCCGCAGTCCAAATGTGGGGTAAAGTAAGGTTTGTGTTTGCCGATCAGCTTGACGGCAACCTGAGTGGCCAAACGGCCGAGAACCTGATCATGAGCATCGACCAGATGCCAGGCTCTTTTAATATCGGACAGTTTAGTGGCGTAGGTGGTCATTTTTTCT
>CAZDQA010000026.1:7615-10612 GCA_964507605.1 uncultured Pseudomonadales bacterium
TTATCAACTAATTCAACCCGGGCAATCATAGCATTATCGCCCCGGCGGGCGCCTAAACGGATTAGTTTAGCAAAACCGCTGGTCCGGGTTTTATTTCTTTGAGCAATATCGTCAACCAGCTTATGAACGGCTTGTTTTTGAGTCAGAAAAGCCAACAACTGGCGCCGGGAGGCCAAGGTCCCCTTTTTGGCCCGGGTGATCAATTTATCCATTAATCTGACTAAAAGCTTGGCTTTAGCCAGGGTGGTTTTAATTGATTCGTTTAAAATCAGGGCGCCGGCCTGCTGTTTAAACAAAGCTTGACGCTGATGAATATTGCGGCCCAGTTTAGAACCGGCTTGACGATGGCGCATAAATTATTGAATATCAATCCCTTTATTTTTTAATTTTTTGAGAATAATATCGACGGATTTGCCGCCTAAGTTTTTAACTTTGGCGATTTCTTCACGGGTGGCGCCATTAAAGTCTTTGACGTAGGCATAGCCGCCTTTTTTCAAAGCATTGGCAATCCGGGTCGGTAAATCCAACTCTTCCACCGATAATTTTAAAGCTTCATTGTCATCGGTTTCGGCCACGGCTTTTTTAGCTTCCTTGGCAAAAGTCGGGTGAACGACTTGAGTAAAATAGGCAATGAGGATCTCGGCGGCATCTTTTAAGGCCTTGGCAGGTTTAAGAGAACCATCGGTATAAACCTCCATTACTAATTTATCCAGGTCAGTGCTGCGGCCAACCCGGCTGGCTTCGACTGTATAGTTAACCCGGACAACAGGGGTAAAGGCGGCGTCGAGCACGATTTCGCCCAGCTGGGCGGCGGTCCGGTCTTTGGCCGGAGAATAACCATAGCCGGAATTGATTTCCAGCTTAACGTTAAGGGTTGATTTTTTATCGGCTAAGGTGGCAAGAAGCAGATCTTTGTTAACCACTTTAACGGTAGCCGGAAGCTGGATGTCGCCGGCTTTGACTTTGCCCGGACCGGCGGCAGAAATAGAGGCAGAAACCGGTTTCTCCCCCTGGTATTCAAATCTGACCTGTTTTAGATTTAAAACTAATTCGACGATGTCTTCTCTGACGCCCTGAAGCGTAGTAAATTGATGGGTAACCCCGTCAACCAGAATACTGGTGACCGCGGCCCCGGGCAGACTGGTTAATAAAACGCGGCGCAGGGCATTGCCCAAAGTTAAACCATAGCCTGTTTCCAAAGGGCTGATTTCAAACTTACCAAAATCTTTGGTTTCGGCAACGGCAGTAATTTTAAAGTTAGCTTTAAACATAAAGCTCCTATCTTGAGTAAAACTCAACAATTAATTGTTCTTGGATGTTAACATCGATTTCTTCCCGTTTGGGAAAACACACAAATTTAGCGGCGATGGCCTGGCGTTTGAGCCATTTAGGCACATTGATATCTTTGTTTTCCAGTTGCTGCTTGACTAAAGGAATTTGCGCGGCTTTTGTTTTTAAGCTGACAACCTGGCCGGGTTTGATTAAAGCCGAAGGGATAGAGATTTTTTTATTATCGACTAAAACGTGGCCGTGGTTGACCAGTTGCCGGGCAAAGGCCCGGGTGGGGGCAAAACCGACGCGATAGATTAAATTATCCAGGCGTGATTCCAGAATCCGCAAGAGCTTTTCACCGGTAGCGGTTTGCGTTTTCCGGGCGGTTTTAAAGTAACCCCGGAATTGGGTTTCGCCAACATCATAGATGGCTTTTAATTTTTGTTTTTCTTTTAATTGGTGGGCGTAATCAGATAAACGGCGGTAAATTTTTTTACCGTGCATTCCCGGCGGCTGCGGCTTCTTGGCTAAAATTTTGTCAAATTTCTTCTGGCCGAAGATATTTTCGTTGAATTTTCTGACAATTCTGGAGCGGGAGCGGATGGTTCTTGACATAGTTTAACCGTGGCGGCGCTTTCTGGGCCGGCAGCCGTTGTGAGGCATGGGGGTAATGTCTGATAGCTGAGTGATTTTCAAACCACTGGCTTTGATAACACCTAAAACAGCGTCACGGCCGGAACCCGGACCTTTAATAAAAACCTGCAGACTGGTTAAACCCATTTCTTTGGCTTTTCTGACCGTGGCTTCAATGGCGGTGCTGGCGGCAAAGGGAGTAGATTTACGGGCGCCTTTAAAACCGCTATGCCCGGTTGATCCCCAGCAAACCACATTGCCCTGGAGATCAGTAATGGTGGCCAAGGTATTATTAAAAGTAGCGGTAATGTATAAATTACCGGATTTAATATTAATAGCAGCGGCTTTTTTGGGCATAATAATTTATTCTTTGGCTTTCTTGGCAGTTTCCAGTTTGGCGGCCTCTTCTTTCTTTAAGGCGCCAACGGTCATGCGCTTGCCGCGCTTGGTGCGGGCATTGTGGCGGGTACACTGGCCGCGGGCCGGCAGATTACTGCTGTGGCGCAGGCCCCGATAAGTGCCGATTTGTTTAAGACGTTTGATATTATCTAAAATACTGCCTCTTAAGGAACCTTCGATGGAAATGGTGTCAGTGGCTTTTTGCAGGCGGCTGATTTCATCGGAAGTTAAGTCTTTGGCCCGCTTATTCGGGTCGACGTTAGCAAGTTTAAGCAATTTTCCCACATTGCGGCGGCCGATGCCGAAAATATAGGTTAAGGCAATCTCGGTGCGTTTGCTGGCAGGAATATCGATACCGCTGATTCTGGGCATAGTTAACCTTGACGCTGTTTATGGCGCGGGTTGGTACAAATGACGTAAACCCGGCCTTTACGGCGGACTATTTTACATTTCAGGCAGCGTTTTTTGACTGAGGCTTGAACTTTCATAGGCGAAAAAAATCAAGGAGATAACCAACAGATGGCTTCTCCTTTAATTTAAATATCAAAACTAATAATTATTATACACCTATTTGTTGCGATAGACAATACGACCCTTGGTGGTGTCGTAGGGGCTTTGCTCGATCTTTACCTGATCGCCGGGCAGAACCCGGATCCGGTAAAGCCGCATTTTCCCGGCCAAATGACAAAGGGC
>CAZDQA010000027.1:0-10596 GCA_964507605.1 uncultured Pseudomonadales bacterium
TGGCCAGAAAAGCCGTCATTGCCGCAACTAATATCCCAACGGGTACCAAAATTACTGAAGAAATGCTTACCATTAAGCGGCCGGCTAAGGGTGGTCTTCATCCCCGAGAACTGGAAAATATTGTCGGTAAGGTGGCTAAACAAGATATTCAAGCCGATACCCAAATCCAAGCAACTGACTTCTAGTGTGCTAAAATAGCTTCATGAGGAAAATCTGTTATTTGACCGGAACACGGGCAGAGTTTGGCTTGATGCAAAAAATTCTCCAAGGAATACAGGCGGACAAGAAACTGGAATTAATTTTACTGGCTACCGGCATGCACTTGCTGAAAGAGTTCGGCGAAACGATTAGTGAAGTTAAGGCCGAGTTTCCCCAAGTAAAAATTATTGACGCTACTTATGAAGATGATAACCGTTTATCCATGGCTTGTTTTGTCGGCCAGGCTCTAAGTCAATTAGTTGAAGCCTTAGACAAAGCTAAGCCTGATTTGATTTTAGTCCTGGGTGACCGGGGTGAACAACTAGCGATGGCCACAGCCGGCGCTTATCTGGCCATACCCATTATCCACCTTCATGGCGGCGAGCAAACTTCAACAGTTGATAACAAAGCCAGAAACGCGATTAGTATGCTGGCAAATTGGCATTTACCGGCCAGCCAAGGGGCGGCTAAAAAATTGAGACAGATGGGAATTGATAAACATCAGATTAAAGTCGTCGGCGCTCCCGGATTGGACCAAATTCAAGAGTTGCCCACCGCAGATAAAAAAGATTGCCTGGTAGTCCTTCAGCACCCGGATGAAAAAGAACAGGCTGCTGCTTGGCAAATTAAGCAAACTTTAGAAGCAGTGGCAGAATTTAAGTTACCGGTGAAAGTAATTTACCCGAATAGCGACGCCGGCGGCCGGGCAATGATTCAAGAAATAGAAAAATTCAAGCAACAATTTCCACAATTAATCGCTACTTACCCAAATATTGAACGTCTTGAATTTTTAAAATTGCTCACCAAAGCCCGGGTTTTAATCGGGAACAGTTCGGCCGGCTTGATTGAAGCGCCAGCCCTCAACTTGCCAACGGTCAACATCGGCCCAAGGCAAAAAGGACGAGAACAGGCCAAAAATGTTATTAATGTGGACTATAACCGAAAGCAAATTGTCAAAGCCATCAGCAAGGCTTTGGGCTGGCGGCTTAACCGGCTTAAAAACCCTTACGGCGATGGGAAAACCAGCCCGAAAGTGATAAAATTTCTCAAGTCTTTATGAAACGATTTACAAACTGGCAAAGGCCTCAATTTGATCATAACAATATGACTAAATGGCAGTGGATGTGTCAATATCAGGAAAACTTAATTTTGGGAGAAAATACCGATATTGGCGCTTTTACTTATATTAACGCCAAGTTTGGAGTAGAAATAGAAGCGGATGTGCAAATCGGCAGCCACTGCAGTATTTATTCCCATAATACGATTGACAATACTAAGGGGGAAGTAATTATTAAACAGGGGGCGAAAATCGGCAGCCACACAGTGATTTTACCAGGAGTGACAATTGGTAAAAATGCTTTAATCGGCGCTCATAGTTTAGTTAAAAATGATGTTAAAGACAACGCGGTGATGGCCGGAGTGCCGGTCAAGGAAATAAAATAAATGAAAAAAATTCTATTGGGACCGCCTTTGATTACCAATGATGATGTCCAGGCAGTGGCCAGAGTGGTTAAATCCGGGAATTTAAGCTTAGGCGAAGAAACGGTTAAGTTTGAGAAAGAAATGGCTAAGTGGTTAGGAGTTAAGTACGCGGTCGCCACTTCCAGCGGCACCACGGCTTTACATTTAGCGGTTCTGGCCAGCGGTATAAAAACCGGAGATGAAGTTATTACTACTCCGTTTTCCTTTGTGGCTTCCACTAACTGCTTTTTATATGAAAAAGCTGTGCCGAAATTTGTCGATATAGATCCGCAAACTTTAAATATTGATGTGACTAAGATAGAGGCGGCGATCACTAAAAAAACTAAAGCAATTTTAGGAGTGGATGTTTTCGGTTATCCGGCAGAGTGGAAAGAAATATTAAAGATTGCCCAAAAATATAAATTGGCGGTAATTGAAGATGCGGCTGAAGCTTTGGGTGCTGAATATTATGGTAAAAAATTGGGCAGTTTGGGACATCCGACAGTTTTTGCTTTTTACCCTAATAAACAGATGACCACCGGTGAGGGCGGTTTGTTAACCACGAATGATAAAAAAATCTATGAGTTAATCAAAGGCTTGGCAAATCAGGGGCGGGGACCGGATATCCAATGGCTAAAACATGAATATTTGGGCTATAATTACCGGATAACCGAGATGGCCGCGGCCCTAGGCAGAAGTCAGTTAAAAAAATTAGATCAGCTGTTGAAACTAAGACAACAAGCAGTCCGATGGTATGAAAAAAGATTATCAACAATGCCCGGAGTTGAATTATTGAAAACAGATGATAAAAATCACCAAAGAAGTTGGTTTGTTTATGTGATCAAGTTCGATAAAAAATATAACCGGGATAAATTAATTAAGCAGCTGGATGTTGTTGGAATTCCCAGCAAGGCTTATCTACCTTCAATTCACCTGCAACCCTACATGAAGCCGTACGGATTTAAACCGGGAGATTTTCCGGTCTGTGAAGCCGAATCACAATCTACCCTGGCTTTACCGTTTTATTCGGACATTTCTCAATCTACGATTGATTTTGTTTGTAATCACTTAGCAAAAATTATAAAATAAATTATGACGAATAAAATCGACGGAAAAATAATTTTAGTTTCCGGCGGCTGCGGTTCGATCGGTTCAGTTTTGGTAGAAAAACTGCTTAAAGATCATTCACCCAAGCAAGTCAGAGTTTTAGATAATAATGAAACGGGTTTATTTGAAGCAATGAGGCAGTATGGTGATAATAAAAAGGTAAGATTTTTATTGGGAGACGTACGGGATAAAGACCGGGTGGCTTGGGCAATGAAAAATGCAGAGGTAGTCTTCCATGCGGCGGCTTTAAAGCACGTAGCCTTAAATGAGTACAGCCCGTTTGAATCGGTTAAAACCAATGTTTTAGGCACGCAAAATATGTTAGAGGCGGCTTTAAATAATCAAGTGAAAACTTTTGTAAATATTTCCACAGACAAAGCCGCCAACCCCACCAGCACCATGGGCGCCAGCAAGTTGTTGGCAGAAAGATTAACAGTTGGCGCTAATTATTTTAAAGGCAGCGGCCAAACAGTCTTTACTTCGGTTCGATTCGGTAATGTATTAAACTCGTCCGGTTCAGTCCTGCCAATTTGGCTGGATCAATTAAAAAAAAGCCAACCCTTGACCATAACCGATAAAAACATGATTCGGTATTTTATGACGATAGAACAAGCAGTTGATCTAATTTTTAAAGCGGCAATAATGGCCCAAGGTGGAGAAATTTTTATCCTGAAAATGCCGGCATTAAAAATCATTGATCTGGCTGAAGTTTTACTGGAAAAATTCGGCCAACCGAAAACCGAACTGAAGTTCATCGGCAAGCGGCCGGGCGAAAAACTATATGAAAAAATTGTCACCAGGACTGAAGCCCAGCAGGCTTTAGAGTTGAAAGACATGTATGTTTTGCCAACGGCGATTGATTATCCGAATGTCAGCGAAGATGTAGTTAAAAACAGTTTTGAGTATTTTAAACATTTAGGCGGCAAACCAGTGCCGGAAGAAGGAGTGCAACCGGAAAAATTAATGACCAAAGCAGAGATAAAAAACTTATTAGAAAAAGTGCAACTGACGTGAAGCTGGTTATTGTTGGCTTAGGTTCCATTGGCAAAAGACACAAAAAAAATTTAGAATTATTAGGTCATGAAGTAGTTCCCTCTTTTGAAAAAGCCGACGGCGTTTTAATCTGTAATCCTACAAGCAAACATTTAGAAACAGCGCTTCAATTAATTAAATTTGATTTGCCGATTTTTATTGAAAAACCACTTTCCCATAATTTAGACGGAGTTGATAAGTTAAAAGGCAAGATATTAGTCGGCTACTGTTTAAGGTTTGACGAAAGTTTAAAAAAATTTAAAAAAACCATTCCCCAAAAAGGAATTAAATCAATAAAAATTGTTTGCCAAAGCTGGCTGCCGGATTGGCATCCGCGGACAGATTACAGGCAAAGTTATTCAGCTAAAAAAGAATTAGGCGGCGGCGTGCTTTTGGATCTTTCCCACGAAATTGATTATGCTTTGTGGTTTTTCGGACCGGTTAAAAAAGTCTCAGCCAAACTGCAAATGGCGCCGGAGCTGAATATCGAAACCGAGGCGATGGCCGATCTGAATTTAGAATTTCTTTCCGGAGTTAAAGCAGAAATCCATTTGAGCTATGCCAGTCGTCAACCGGCCAGATTTTGCGAAATTAAAACCAGTGATCAAGTTCTCCGCTGGGATTTTCAACCAAATAATGAAATGTATTTGGAAGAAATGAAACACTTTATTAATGTAGTTAACAAAAAAGAAACTCCGCTGGTTACCGTCGCCGACGGAATTAATGTCCTTAAAGTAATTGAAACTGCTAGAATAAATAAACTATGAAACGCCAAAAAAGACAAATCATTTACGCTTTTATTGACAGTCAAAATCTTAATCTTGGTACAAGTAAAAATCTTTACAAAAATAAAAAACTTATTTACCGGGGCTGGAAATTGAATTTTAAAAAGTTTTATTTGTATCTTAAAAATAAATTCAAAGTAAATAAAGCATTTCTATTTATTGGATATATCCAGCAAAATCAAACATTGTATCAATTTTTGCGTCGATGCGGATATACTTTAATTTTTAAACCAACAACAAAAGATAGTCAGGGAAAATTTAAAGGCAATGTTGATGCCGAATTAGTCCTCTATAATGCAGAAAGAGGAATAACTTAATTTATGCCAATAAAAATGGGAGGCGTCGCTCATAGACACGTAGTCTAAGGTTCGTATTCTCCCTAATGATTAAATCAATTATACAAATTGTGTAAGGTTTTTGTCAAGTTTAAAGATATAATAACTTATGATTCTGGCTGTTATTCCCGCACGGAGCGGATCTAAATCAGTTAAAGACAAAGGCATTAAACCGTTAGGCGGACGGCCGTTAATGGCCTGGTCAATTAAGGCTGCTCTAGCCTGTAAACAGATTGATAAAGTCGTCGTTTCCACTGATAGTAAAAAATATGCCCAGTTAGCCGAGTTTTATGGCGCTGAAGCAATCATGCGGCCAACGGAGCTGGCGGCTGATGATGCACCGATGATCCCTGTTCTACAGCACGCTTTGACAACCATACCGGCTGATTTGATGGTTCTGCTTGACCCCACCTCCCCATTTCGCTTAGTAAAAGATATCGAAGCCTGCTTGAAAAAAATTAGCGAGCCGGAGACTGATTCGGTGGTGACAGTGACTGAAGCTGAGCATAATCCTTATTTTATTATGGGCACAATCGGCCACCATGACTATTGGCAGTTCCCGCTGATTAAACCAGATCAGCCAATCATCAGAAGGCAGGATGCGCCTAAAGTTTGGCAATTAAATGCCGGGGTTTATGTAATAAAAAAAGCAATTGTCGAAGCAGGGAAAATTTTTACCGATAAAACCAAGGCGGTAGTGATGCCGGTCGAACGCTCGGTGCATATTGATACAAAAATGGATTTTATATTTGCTGAATTTTTATTAAAGGAGAATTATGTCCAACTCGATTATTGATTTGTCCGGCAAAGTAGTATTAATCACCGGCGCCAGCGGTATCCAGGGACCGGAACATGTAAAACTGTTAACCCAAGCCGGAGCTCAAGTAGTGGCCACGGACATTAAAGATACGGAAATAATTTTAGATGTAACTAGCCGGGAATCAATCAAAAAAGCGGTGCAGGCAATCATCGGCCAGTATGGCAAAATTGATATTTTAATTAATAATGCCGGCGCTACCGGTAAATCTATTGCTGACTGGGACCAGATTATTAAGGTTAATTTAACCGGCACTTATAATTGCTGCCAGATCATCGGCGCGGCAATGAATCCGCCGGCTGGCGGAGGATCGATCATTAATGTCAGTTCTATTTATGGTTTAGTCGGGCCGGATTTTTCAATTTATGAATCAAGTGAATATGCCGGTAAACCTATGGGAGTTCCGGCCGCCTACGCAGCATCTAAGGGTGGAGTAATTGCTTTAACTAAATACTTTGCCTCGCTTTATGCCCCGAAAATCCGCGTCAACTGTGTTACGCCCGGAGGAATTTTTGACAACCAGCCGGAAAATTTTGTTAAAAAATACTCGGCTAAAACCATGCTGGGAAGAATGGCTAAGAAAAACGAGGTTTCCGGAACTATCTTATATCTGGCCTCAGATTTATCCAGTTATGTTACCGGAGCTAATATAGTAGTTGATGGCGGCTTAACCGCCAGGGCTTAATGAAAAATAAATTATTTATTTTAATTCCTGTTGTAATCTGGTTAGTAATCGGCATTTACGGAATTTTTTACAACATTACCTATATCGATGAAGCCAAATATTTAATTAAGGGCTGGCTGATGACTACCGGCCAAGTCGGTTATTATTCGACGCCGGAGTTTTTCTACCAGCATATGCCCGGCGGATTATTATGGTACGGGCTGGGGCAAAAGATTTTCGGACCGAGTTTATTGGCCGCCAGAATCCAATCATTTTTAATCGGCTTACTGGTGATGTTTTTCAGTTATAAACTGGCCGGGTTGATTAATCCTAAAGCTAAAAAAAATATTCTGGCAATTCTCAGTCTGGGACCGGCAGCAATTTTATATTACTCCTCGGCCGTGCCGCAATCATTGGCAGCATTAACTTTAGTTTTAGCTTTTTATTATCTATTTAAAGACCGGTATTATTGGTCAACTGTTTGGTTTACTTTAAGTTTTATTGTCAGAGAAAATTTCCTATTTATCCTGATAATTTACTTTGTCTTTTTACTGATTTATCATCGAAAAATCTTGCTGACCCAGGCGGCATTAACCGCCGGGATCATAGGCTTGTTTTTTTTGCCGGGCTGGCCGGGAATTTTAAATGTCTTGAAAAATTTTCCCGGAGCCAGCATGCTGCTGCCGGTCAGCGCAGCTGACAAGGCGGTTTTAGGTTTAAACTGGATGAGTAACAACTTTGATTGGCATCTGTATATCAGGGCTTTTAAAGAATTCGGAGTAATTTATTTTAGTTTTTTACTAATTGGTCTTATCAGCCTGATTAACGGGATTAAAAGTAAAAGCTGGTGGATTAAAGACAATCGTTGGCGGCTGTTACTAACTGTTGCCGGTTTTAATTTTCTGGCACATACCTGGGCGGCTTTCAATTTGTCCCCACGGGCAATTGTCAGTTATCTGGTTTATATTTTCCCCTTATTGGCGGTAATTTTCAGCGTTAAGTTGAAAAAAGTTCCTCAATACTGGCTGTTATTGCTGTTAGCGCTGATCGGCCTTAACTTCGCCAGCCTTTTCCAAAAACCTAATCAAAAAAGTACAATCAGTGTTTTAAACCAGTCAGTTAATGAGTTAAAACCGATTATCAATAATAAACAAAAAATAATCTGGCTGGCTGAACCGATTAGTTTGTATCTGGCCGGTAGGATCAGTTATTATCCGCTGATTAACCACACCAATTTTTATAAGCCGAGTGCGGACACGGCTACGGTCAAAAAACTTGGTTTCTGGAATCAAGCCATGATGGCGGAATGGTTAAACGAGGCTGATTTAGTCGTCATTGACAAAGGCCGCCTAGATAATGTCAATCTTGAATTTATGACTGAAAAAATTAATAATGACTTTGTGCCAAAAGAAGTCAGCCCTAAAATTACTCCTGGAAGCCTAACTTTTTATGAACCAAAAAATTAAAATGTCTTTAAACAATTTAATCAAACAATATTATACGAATTACTATCGTGATCAATTGGGCCTAAAAGACTACCAATGGCGGGTGAGAAACAGATTAAATGAAGACAGCGATGACTTCTACTACACCGCTTCAAAACATATTAAAAAAATTGAAACTCTCTTAAATCTAAAATTTGACAAGCAGCAAAAAGTTTTGGTGGTCGGAGCGGGAACCGGAGTCGAAATGATCAAATTTGCTAAAAAAGGTTGTTTTACTTATGGCATCGAGCCTGATAAAAAAGCCCTGGAAATTTTAAAATTGAGATCACAATTACAACAACTTGATCAAAATAAAATTACACAGGCGGTGGCGGAAAAAATTCCTTATCCGGACAATTTTTTTGATTTTGTTTATTGCTGGCAGGTTTTAGAACATGTGCAAATTGTGGAACAATCAATTAGAGAAATGGTGCGGGTAACTAAACCGGATGGTTATATTTTTATCGGTTGTCCTGATTACCGGCAGATTGCCGAACCGCACTATAAACTTTATCTGCCTTTATTTTTACCCCGATGGATTAATAAAATATTATTAAAGCTCCGCGGGAGAAAAACTGAATTTTTTGATTCACTGCAAATGGTAACGTCTAAAAAAATCAAAAAATACTTAAGAAGAATGCCTGTAATCATTATGCAGGTAATTAATCCTTATACCCCCAAGGAACTGATCGTCCGCGACTGGAGAAAATTAATGTATTGGATTCAGGATAATTTAGAGATTGAACAACACCAATATTGGTTGATTAAAAAGACTAATTAAAGTGATTGCTGATTCTTTGGCACACTTTCCCATCAGGAATTTCAATGTAGCTAGCGGCAAATTTTTTAGCCGTCATTAAATACTTTTTTGTTTCGGGATGGTCTTTGTCAATATATATTTTTAATAAATCAAATAATTGATTTATATTTTTTACCTCTTTGGCTCCGCCACCAGCAATATAAGGAATAAATTTATCATAATTCTTTCCAGAAGGATTAACTATAATAACCGGCCGATTAATCATGATCGCCTCTAAACCAGTCATCGACCAAGTTTGGATTACAACAGATGCAACTGATAATAAATTAAATAATTCCAGTTGGTTATTATCAGAAATAAGGACGTTGTCAATTTGCCATTTTTTCAATTCTTCCTCGAGCTTATATTTTTTCTCAGTCGGATGAGGTTTAATCACTAAAATAGCGTTATCTAATCTTTCAACCGCCGCTTGAGTTAATTGAATATATTTTTTCTTTTCCTCAGGGGGTATTTGTTGATTTGAACGAAAGGAAATCAATAAGATAATTTTTTTTGATAAATCTTTAATTTTTAGTCTTTTATACACAGTTTCTTTACTTGGTTGCCAATCTTCAAAGCGTGGATCCCCATCAACGGAAATATTGCTTGCAGTTATTCCATTTTTGATTAATTGATCTTTACTATGATTGCCAGCAACTGAAATTGCATCAACCTCATCATAACGATAAGGTTCTCCAGGAAACATAACCGTTCGATGAGAAACCATTAATGAAAACTTTTTATACTGTTTTGCCAACAAAGCCAGTGTTAATTCTAACAATCTAGTATTAGCGACTACGACAATTCCTTTAGGTTGATTTTTTTTGAAAAAATTATCTCCGGCAACTAAATATAGTTTACTCAAGATTAACCCATATTTAATAATCGGTAAAAATTCCTGGGAAAAAAGATTAAAAAGTAAAGCACTTAAATTTTCCGGCGGCCGATTGGAAAGCTTCAGCATTCGCCGGAAAATACGCCGGACACTCTTTTTCCAGAGGGGCAATTTTTCCAAAGTCTTATCCGGTAAAAAATTGCTTAAAAAACAATAATCCGGATTCTTTAGATTAAAATGAGTTAAATAATGTGGCAGGGTTGAAAAACTGCCGATAAAACAAGGATTCAGGTTTTTTTGCTTTAAATATTTATATACAGGAGAAAGCGTGCTCAAATGCCTGAAAAAATCAGCACTCAAAAAAATGGAATTTTTTGGGATTAAAACTTTGGACTTAAAGTTTTCAGCCAACCCTATAAACTGTTTAATTTTACTATTTAATTCCCGGTAACGGAAATATCTTATTAACCAATGGGTAATATAATTTAAGTTAGGCCAAGAATAGTTTATCAATTTTAAATTAAATTTTTTAGCATAATAACAGGCTAAATTACTTTGAAGACTTTGATCTAAAATGATGATGGCATCAAACTTTCCGGAACCTAATAGCCGCTTGATTAAGGCCAGATAAATCAGATAATCATAAATAAGCCGAACGGCCAATTTGTTTTCCCAAAGCTTAATTAAAGAAATCGACTTAATTTGACAAAATTTTTTATCTACCTTGGTGATTTTTTGACTAATCTTGTCAATTATCTGCCAAGCCAATGGTTTTAATTCGATCAAGCGATCGCGGGCTAATTCCTGATCGTAGTTAAGAGTCTTGATGGCTTTAAACCGGAAATTATCAGAAGCTAAAAGAGTAATTTGGTTTCGTGAACGGTATCTAGCGATAATTAACTTAAGTTTTATGTTTAAAAATTCTTGATAAATTTTTGAGTAGGTTCTTCCCAGCCGACCGCTAAAAGTCTGGATTTTAACAATATCCTCGGCAACAATTAGTAAATTAGCCATTAGTCTTTTTGGCTAAGAAGTGTTTGTTGATAAATATCTTCAAAGGCTGTCTTTTTTTCAGCAAT
>CAZDQA010000028.1:0-9903 GCA_964507605.1 uncultured Pseudomonadales bacterium
ACTTCTTTAGAAATTGCCGCAGAAGCAGACCTTGATTATATAAGGGTTGAGGCTTTTGTTTTTGCCCATGTCGGCGGAAGCGGCATAGTCAATGGTTCAGGAGGAAAAATTCTTAGAAGAAGAAAGGAATTAAATGCAGAACAGATAAAGGTCTTTAGTGATATTAAAAAGAAACATTGTTCCCATTCTCTGACAATGGATTTAGATATAACTGATGAAATTATGCAAGCGGAATTCTTCCTGGTTGACGGTGTAATAGTTACCGGCCGGTTTACAGGAAGAGAACCCGATAAAAACGATTTAGTGAAGGCTAAAAAGGTGACTAAACTTCCTGTTCTTATCGGTTCCGGTATGACTCCTGAAAACATTAAGGATTATCTTCCGCTCGCTGATGGATTTATCGTTGGATCTTACTTTAGAAAAAATGGAAAATTTCTTGAAAAATTAGAGCCGGAAAGATTAGATAAATTTATGAAAGTTTTTCTTAAAGAAAGAAATGGAGACTGTCCTGCTCCACTATAAGACTGGGGTAATCAGTTCACGCACGGCTTGGAACTCATCCGTGCCGGCTTTAGGAACAAGAATAAAAGCTCCGCCGGGACCGGTGCCGCCGACTAAGACATTTTGATCGGTTAAGTTGGTGCGGGTAATTTTATAAGCGGAAATGTTACCCAAAGTTTTGACAATCTCCGGAATTGCGGCAAGGGTAATATCGGAAGAAACCGAAGCAGTCAGTTTTTTCAAAACAGAATTCTTAGGATCAACTAGGTTTTCGGCGATGATTTTTTTGCCGATAGCAACCAGTACGGCCTGGGCTCTTTCTCCGCGGGCAAAGTCGCTGCCGTACTGAGCCGAGTGCCGGGAACGGATATATTTTAAAGCCGTGGCGCCGTCTAAATGAATTGCACCTTTCTCAAAATGCAGTTGTTCATAGCGGCAGGTAAACTGCTTTTCCAGTTCGAAGCCTTTGTAATTCTGGTTAATCTCGGCGTTATACTCCGGGGTAAAACCGCACAGCTCCTGCTCTTTACCTTTGACGGGATAAAAATTATCCTCCCAGGTTTTGGGGTTGTCTACTTCGATTCCGCCTAAAGCGTCAATTCCGGAAATAAAATTATTAAAATCAACGGCAATAAAATAGTTCACTTTTAAACCGGTGACTTGACTCAGATCAAGTTTAAGTTGATCGGCGCCGTCTTTTGAGTAAATAGAGCTAATTTTTTTACCCGAGTACCAGAGATCACGGGGAATAGCAATTATATTGACCGTTTTTTGGGCATAGTTAAAGCCGGCCAAAGCAACTGAATCAGTCAAGCCGCCGCCGTCATGCCCTTCCCCGCCCTTTCCCAGAAAAACAATGTTGATCATATTTTCCGAAATAGGAGTAATAAGGTCAGCGCTTTGGCTGTTTTCGTCAACCCGGATATTGGGATCGACAACTTCTTCAGGCGCGGCGGCAGGCAAGGGCAAAACA
Source organism: uncultured Pseudomonadales bacterium (assembly GCA_964507605.1). Lineage (GTDB taxonomy): Bacteria > Patescibacteriota > Microgenomatia > UBA1400 > CG1-02-47-37 > CAZYUF01. Next base: position 1,475 of record CAZDQA010000028.1, read on the forward strand.
GGAGAATTTTCCCGGTGCCGTTTTTTAGTGATCGCGAAAAATCCGCCTACCAGAATCAGGATAATTACCAAAATTATGATAAGTTTAAGTTTCCTCAAGGTATTTAAGTATAACATTCTGAAGGAGGTGAAAGATTACCAAAGGGCCTTGGAAAAAGAGCTGGAAGATGTTAAAAAGGAACTAGAGGAAAAAAATTGCCGAAGCGATAATTAAAGGGAAAGCAATTAGAATAGAAAGTTGAATATGATAAACAAAATCATTAAATCCCTACTAATCGCGGTGGTGTTTTTACTGCTGGCCAGGCCGGCTTGGGCGGCAGAAAAGATTTATTTTTTTTGGGCGGCGGGCTGTCCCCACTGCGCTAAAGAAGAAGCATTCTTAAATAGTTTAAAAGAAAAATATCCTCAATTGACCATTAAAGATTATGAAATAACTTATGACCGCAAGAATTTGGAATTACTGCAAAAAATGGGAAAAGAACTGAAAACGGATGTCTCGGGCGTGCCGTTTACGGTTATCGGCAAGCAATATTTTTCCGGCTATTTGTCAGACGAAACTACCGGCAAAGACATCGAAGCGGCCATCACCGAAATTCCGATGAACTTCAAATACAGCCATTTACCTTTGCCGCTGCTGACATTCGTCGTGGCCCTATTGGACGGCTTTAATCCTTGCGCCATGTGGACGCTTTTGTTTCTTATCAGCCTACTTTTGGGGATGAATGACAGGAAAAGAATGTGGTTATTGGGCACGACTTTTATCGCCGCCTCCGCCCTAGTTTATTTTCTATTTTTGGCCGCCTGGTTAAACCTGTTTTTGTTTTTAGGTTTTATTGTCTGGGTCAGGCTGGTGGTCGGCTTGGTCGCCTTGGCTACCGGCGGCTATTTTTTAAGAGACTATGTGGTTAATAAAAGCGGCCAATGCCAGGTTATCGGTAACCGGCGGCAAAAAACAATGGAAAAAATCCGGAAGATCATCAAAAAGAAACAGTTGCTTTTATCTTTACTGGGAATAATTATCCTGGCTTTTGCAGTAAATTTGGTTGAACTTATCTGTTCTGCCGGATTACCGGCTATTTATACACAAATCCTTAGTCTGGCTCAACTTCCTAAATGGCAATACTATTTGTATTTGCTTTTTTATATTTTAATTTTTATGCTGGATGATTTGATTATCTTTTTTATCGCCATGATTACCTTGCAGGCAGTAGGGATTCAGAGTAAATATTCCCGCTTGTCTCATTTAATCGGGGGAATTTTGATGCTGATTATCGGCTGTTTGCTGTTATTTAAACCAGAGTGGCTGATGTTCGGATAATAAGGTGGTAAAATAGTTTTATAATGCTAAAAATAAAAGACGAAGGAATAATTTTAGAGAAAACAAGGCTGGAATTTGAAAATAAGGCTGTGTTAAACCCAGCCTGTATCCAAACGGGTGAAATTATCCATATGTTCTATCGGGCAGTTAACCAGAATGATATTTCTTCTATTGGCTACTGTCAGCTGGTTGATAATAAAGTTGTAAAAAGATTTAAAGAGCCGATTATTTTCCCGGAACATCCTTATGAACAAAAAGGGACAGAAGATCCCAGAATCACTTTTTTAGACGGCGCTTACTATCTTTTTTATACTGCCCATGATGGACTTAATGCCCGTATCGCCTATGCTACCAGTCAAGACCTGATTCATTTTGTCAAACACGGACTGATTTCGCCAATAATCTCTTATGATAAAGCTGAAGACCTTTGGCGCAAGTCAAAAATTAAAGAGCGGTATCGCATGTTCGAGATGTTCTACAAAGAAAGAAAGGGGCAAGATGTTCTACTCTATGATAAAGACGCCTGTCTTTTCCCTAAAAAATTTCACCGCAGTTTTGCCCTGCTTCACCGGGTTTTGCCCGGAATCCAAATAATTTACTTTAAAAAAATTTCCGAACTGACTGAAAGTTACTGGCGGCAATATTTAATCAATTTAGGAGACCATGTAGTTATCGACCCGCTCTATTGGTATGAAAGCCGCAATGTGGGCGGAGGTTGTCCCCCGATTGAAACCAAAGACGGCTGGCTGATTATCTATCATGCGGTCGAAGATACGCCGTTAGGAAAAATCTATCATGCCGCTGCCGCCCTGCTTGATCTTGCCAATCCCACCAAAGTTCTCGGCCGATTAAAAGAACCCTTATTTTCACCCCGCATCTCTTGGGAAAAAAGAGGTGTTGTCAATAATGTTGTCTTTCCCACAGGCGCGATTGTTAAAAACGGCAGATTATATATTTACTACGGCGCGGCCGATACCTGTATTGGGGCCAAATCAGTTAAACTTAATTCCCTATTAGCAACTATAAAAAAATCGTGACAGGAACTACCCGTGTTATTTATGTGTCTTCCTATATTCCCCGGCAGTGCGGCATTGCCACTTATACTAAAAACCTGACCAATGCCGTTAATCTTTTAAACCCTTATCAATTAGCGGAAATTGTCGCCATAAACCGGGAGCAAGAAAGTTTAGATTATCCAAAAGAGGTGAAGTTTGTTTTGGACCGCCTGAAACCTCATGATTATCTTAAGGCGGCCGAGTTCATTAATCATTCCGGGGCGGATTTAGTTTCGCTTCAGCACGAGTTTGGTCTTTTCGGCGGCCAAAGCGGTGATTATTTACTAGTCTTAATTGAGGCTTTAGAATTACCTCTTGTCACCACCATTCACAGCCTGCCTGAAGACCCTCAGTCTTCCCACGGCCTGATTCTGAAAAAGATCATTGCCAAATCTCAAGCTGTAACGGTGATGATCAATCAAAGCCGGGAAAAATTAGTTAAAGATTATGGCATTCCGACTCAAAAAATTGCGGTTATTCCCCACGGCATTCCGGATTTAACTTACGACGCCACCGATAAGTATAAACGAAAAAAGAAGTTAGCTAACAGATTAATTTTGGGCAATATTAATCTGATTACGCAAAGCAAGGGAATCGAATATGCTTTGCAAGCGGTCAGTCTGGTAAAAAAACAGATTCCTCAGGTTTTATACCTGGTTATCGGTAAAACCCACCCGGTGATTCTCCAACAGGAAGGTGAAGCTTACCGCCGATCCCTTAGAAAAATAATTAAACAATTAGGTATTCAAGATAATGTTAAATTTATCAATCAGTATCTTTCTCTTGATGAGTTAATTTTATGGTTAAGAACTATCGATATTTATGTCACGCCTTATTTATCGCTTCAACAGTCGGCGTCCGGAGCTTTAAGTTATGCGCTGGGCGTGGGAAAATTTTGTGTTTCTACGCCTTATCTTTACGCTAAGGAGGTTCTTTCCCATAACCGGGGAGCGTTGGTGCCTTTTCGTAATTCCCAGGCAATCGCCCGGAAAATAATTTATTATTGGCAAAACCCGGAAAAAAGACAGATCATGGAGAAAAATGCCTATCAATATGGCCGGTTAATGACTTGGCCTAATGTGGCCCTGCAGTACCTTAATTTGTTTAAGAGTATAATTTAGTAATATGCGGATTGGCATTAATGGTTATTATTTAACGACCCCTAACTCCGGTATTGGTCAATATTCGAATAATCTTCTTCATTCGTTGGCTGAAATAGATAAAGAAAATACCTATTATGTTTTCTGTCCGCAGCCAATTGCTTGGGACTTACCGGAAAACTTTAAGTTAAAAGTGATTTATCCGATGCCTTTTTTAAAAGGCAGTTTTTTAAACCGTTATTATTGGGAAGAGTTCCAGCTCTGCCAGGAAATTGATGAGTTTAAGATAGATGTTTTCCATGGCCTGTATCAATCATTACCCAAAGGCGCGGAAAAAATCGCCAATGTGGTAACAATCCACGATGCTATTCCCTGGCGTTTTATCTTTGAGAGAAAACAGTTGAGCTATCGTTGGTATTCGGATAGGCGCAAAAAAATAGTCAGGCAGCGGGCTAAAAAAATCGTCACCATTTCCGAAACCAGCAAGCTGGACTTTGCCTCTGTTTATAAAATTAAGCCGGAGACGATTGAAGTGACTTATGAAAGCGTTCATCCGCTTTTTTCTGCCAAACCTAAACCGGAGGCGATTAATGATTTTAAGGAAAAATATCAGATTAATAAAGATTTTGTTCTTTATGTTGGCGGCTTAAAAAGACATAAAAACTTAAGAATGCTGATTAAATCTTTTACTATTCTGGTTAATGAGCATAATTATCAGGGCGATCTTTATATCTTAGGGTCGATCAGAAAAACCATGGTGATTTCTTCTGATATTTATTATCGGGAAAAGGATTTACATCACTATGCCAAACTTAAAAAGGTCAGTGACAGGGTAAAATTCATTGGTTTTGTGTCTCAAGAAGAAATAACTCTTTTCTTTCATTTAGCCAAGGCTTTTGTTTCTATTTCTCTTTACGAAGGTTTTGGTTTACCGGCACTGGAAGCCATGACCAGCGGTTGTCCGGCAGTTTTATCGAATTTGGGCGCTCATCCGGAAATTGCCCAGGGTGCAGCTTTATTTGTTTATCCTTATGGTCCGCACCGCATCGCCGAAGCCTTAAGTCAAGTGATTACTAATATTTCTGCCCGCGAGACGCTAGTCAAACAAGGCTTAGAACGAGCTAAATTTTTTGACCGGAAAAAAATTGCTAAAAGAATGCTGGAGATTTATCAGGAAGTTTACGACGATTATAAAGTAAATTTTCAGCCATAATCTTTTCTCGACTGACTAGCCGGTTAATTTGGCTAGATAAGGAATTTTATGAATCAGATAAGCAATAAAAAAGGAAGCAGCCGTGGTGAGAAGGAAAAAGGCGGGGTCGTACCAAAAAGCCGGGTGAAGTGGAGTGCCGAGCAAGCCCCAAATCTTTTCCAAAACAATTATGTGAAGGAAAAAGACAAAAAATGACAGGCCGGATAAAGTTTTAACCAAAGGAATATTAAGCTTAATTTTGTTAAAGAAATAGTAAAAAACCACAAAAAAGGTTAAGGTGTAAAGCAAAACCTGCGGCCGCCAGTTGGAGTAAAAATAACCAATATCGTAAGTTTGATAATACAGGCTGCGGCCCGAGTAAAAAATATAACCGCCGAGGAAAACAGTCAAGGGGATTAAAACCGCCAGCCATTTTTTGACAAAAGCGATCAGCCGGTCGTGATAATGAGAAACCACCATCCCTAAAATAAAAACGTAGAAGTTGTAAAAGGCCACCGCGAGCGGATAAAAAATATGCAAGGAGCGCAGATAATAATCAGCATAAAGCAGCCAAAGCTGGACAGCCGCTAAAATGAGTAAAACCCATTTATTGGCAAAGAAACGATAGAGCCAGTGGAATAAGGGAAAGATTAAATAAAAGACCAGCAGGGCCGGAATAAAGTATAACTGGTGTGAAGCACCGCCATAAATCAGGGCAGAGAGAAAATCAGGACCATGTTGGGTGTAGACAAAATAAAAATAAACAGCGCTCCAAAAAACATAAGGAATAAAGATACGGTTAAGACGCTTGGTTAAGTATTGCCAATAATTAGCCTGGTGGTCGTGATTTAACTCTAAAACAAAGCCGGAAATCATAAAAAATAAAGGCACGGCAAAGCGGGTAATTTGATGAAGCAATAAAGTCCAGGAGGTCTGATATAAATGATAATTAGTCATTTCCAGAGTCCTGGTGGTGGTATGAATTAAGATCACCGCCAGTATGGAAATAAAACGGAGCAGGTCAATGGCCGGATTGTATCGCTTAAGCGGCTGATTTGACATAAAACTTAATCCAAGATTTCGGGGTTCCCAGTTTAACTAAACGGGAGGAAATTTGCGTCTGGGAAAGTCCCCGGGACTGCCATTTATTGATTAAAAACTTCATGGACTCAATCCTTTCATAGGGAAAAATAATCCAGGCGGAAGTTTCAAAACCATAATAATCAGGCTTAAAAACAGAGTGAGGTTTATAAAAAAGCGCGGCGGTGGTAAGGCTGTGGATATTGCTTTTCAATAAATGGTCTTTCGTAAATTTTAAAGATTCCCCAGTGTCAACCACATCGTCAAACAGCAACACCTGTTCGCCGGCCATGCTGACCGGAAAATCCTGATAAATTTTTGGTTGAGGAAACCTTTGGTTAATGCCGGAATAAAATTTAATACCGATGCTGGCAACTTCTTTAATCGACAAAAAATCCACTAAGGACCTGGTCAGCGGCCAGCCGCCTTTAGCCAAAGTGACAATCCGGTCAAACTTTTTTCCGGCGGCAAGCATTTGCCGGGCAATTTTAAAAGTCAGGTCATTTATCTCATCCCAGGTGGGAGTCAGATAATTTATTTTTTCACCGGGAAAATTAATGTTTTTCAAAGACATAGAAAGTAAAGTGATAAGGACCTTCCTGGTTTTTTTGCTGCTTTAATAATTTAAAGTGGGAATAATCCGGAAAAAAGACGTCGGCTTTATAATCGCCCTTAACATGAGTGATATAAAGTTTATCAACCAGGTTGTCAGCCATGGCCTGGCGGTAGATTTCGCCACCGCCGATGATAAAAACCTCTTTTTTTTCTATATCTTTAGCCAGCGCGATCGCGGTCTCTAGAGATATAGCGATAAGACAACCGGGGGCGGAAAAATTAGAATCCCGGGTAATAATAATGTTGGTGCGTTGAGGCAAGGGCCGGCCGATAGATTCAAAAGTCTTCCGGCCCATGATCACCGGGTGGCCGATAGTTAAGTTTTTAAAATGAGCAAAATCTTTTTTAAGATGCCAAAGCAGGCGGTTGCTGGTGCCGATGCCCTGTTTATCATCCAATGCAACGATGATTGATAATATTGCAGACATTTTCCTCTATCACACCTTAGAGGTGTGATTAATTATTAAAAGCCTCCAACCACGGTAATATCCGCTTTGATAGGCGGGTGGGGGTGGTAATTAACAATGGCAAAATCTTCGAACTTAAAGTCGTCAATCTTTTTTACTTTGGGATTAATTTTAATTTGAGGAAAGGGACGGGGTTTCCGGGTCAATTGCTCTTTAACCTGATCAATATGGTTCTCGTAAATATGAGCGTCGCCGAAAGTATGAATAAACTCCCCTGGTTTATAACCGCAAACCTGGGCAAGTATCATGGTTAAAAGAGCGTAACTGGCAATGTTGAAAGGGACGCCTAAAAACATATCAGCCGAGCGCTGATATAAAAGCAAAGACAGTTTATTGCCGGTAATATTGATGTGGAACAGGGTGTGGCAAGGGGCAATCACCATCGAGGCGCTGTGGCTGCCGGACATTTCATAGATGCAGCCGGCATTCCAGGCGGAGATAATGTAGTGTTTTTTCTGGGGATAGGTTTTGATTTTTTCAATTGCCCAGCCCAGTTGGTCAACGGTTGACTTACCGTTTGGCCACTTGCGCCACTGCACGCCGTAAACCGGGCCAAGTTCCCCATATTTTTTCATAAATTCGGGTTCGGATTTAATTTTAACCACAAAATCGGCAAAAGAGATTGGTTTAGCCACGGCCCAAGTATATTTTTTGTAAGCCCATTCATCCCAGATGTGCACATCATTGTCAATTAAATATTTAATGTTGGAGGAACCGGATAAAAACCAGATCAATTCATGAATAATGCCGCGGAAAAAAGTTTTTTTAGTGGTTAATAAAGGAAAACCAGCAGATAAATCAAAACGGATCTGGCGGCCAAAAACAGATTTTAGTTTAACGCCGGTGGAGTGACTAATTTTCCACTCGCCATGATCTAAAATATCTTTTAATAAATTAAGGTATTGATACTCCGGATGAATTAATTTTGTCATAGTTTTCATTTAATGCTATGATGGATAAATTATCAAGTATAAAAATAAAAATATATGGCGGCTAAAAAAGTTAAAGTTACAAAAAATGTTAAGGTGGCAAAGAAAGTTATTAATAAATTAAAAACATTTAAGTGGCTGGCAGTGGGTTTAGCAGTGATCGGACTGCTTTATTATTTTAAAGCGAATTTAGTGGTGGCGATAGTTAACGGTAAACCGGTCTGGAGAGTCAGTTATACACAAGAAATTAACCGGATGGCCGGCAAACAAGCTTTAGAGAGCTTATTAGTGAAAACGCTGATTATGCAGGAGGCGAAAAAACAAAACACAGTGGTGACTGATACTGAGATTAATGATGAAATAAAACAGGCTGAAGCGTACAGCCAGCAACAGGGAATGACCCTGGACCAGCTTTTAGAATTGCAGGGAATGAAGAAAGAAGATTTAATTAATACCATTAAACTAAATAAATTGGTGGAAAAAATGGCCGGAACCGAAAGCGCGAAAATGCAAGAATGGGTCATGAACCTGCAAACCAATGCTAAGATAGTGAAGTGGTTAAAAAATTAAATTAATCAGGTCGGCAAAAGAAGGCAGCATGGTTTTAAATTTAACTGTGGTTTGATCGGAGTTAAGCTTGGCAATTAACTGACGGGGCAAGTAAAAAGGTTTAA
>CAZDQA010000029.1:0-1959 GCA_964507605.1 uncultured Pseudomonadales bacterium
AAAGAAAAAGATAAATCCCGGCATCATAGCCCGTCGGCACCAGCCAAAAAAGATAAGGAATCAGTCTTAATAAAATAAATCCAACCAGTATTAAAATTAACATTTTATCAGTCTAAAATCAGTCTAATTTTTTTCAGCAAGCACCTGTAGTTGTTTTTTAAGTTCAGGTACCCGTTCTTTGGCGGTTTTCCAGACAATAATATGATCAATAAAAGGTTCAGCGGCTTTCATAGATGATTTGCAGATCATCCTGGATATAAGGTTTTATATATTTGTTTAAGCCCTTAGTGGTGACTAAGTCAATCTTTTTATTCAGGAGTTTAGTCAGTTTTTGTTCAATGTCATAAAGTTCGAAAAAATCAACGGGGGTTTTAAAATTGATTAATAAATCAAGGTCACTATCCGCTTTTTGTTCACCACGGGCATGAGAGCCAAAAAGAGCCAAATAGGAAACATGATTGTTTTTAGCAATCTCATCAAGTGACTTTTGGTGGTTTTTGATAAACTTGGGAATCATAGATAAATTATAACATAAAGGGATTTCCTAAAATTAAAACTATTCCTGCAGAATCAGTGGCTAGCGGCGCTCTTTCCACAAGCGGATAAGTCTCTTGGATTATCTCCTCTAAATATCTGGCCGCGTTAACTTCTTCCGGCCTAAAGCGGATAACCGCATTTTTATAATTACTGTTATCAGCATCCGCCACCCGGCCAATAGTGAAACCTTTGGTTTGCAAAAACTTGGCCATGGTTGAGGCTGACCCGGCTTTAGCCCCGCCATTAAGAATCGTGATCGGCGTTTGTTTCAACAGCAATGATTCTTCCTCCGCTGATTGGTCTGCCGTAGTTGCCGGCGCCTCCGCTGGTTTTTTCTTTGAGCGGATTAGGAATATGCCTAAGCCTAGGAAAAGGCAGATTAAACCAATCACAATAACGGACACAGGCTTAATTTTCACCGGCTTCGTTTTTTCCACGGTCTCTTCTTCGTTCACAATTTCTTCCTCGTCTTTTGCCAGCAGTAAAAACAAAGACACAGCCGTAATAAACACAGCCACAAAAACACTAAAAAGTATTCTGGGCAGTAAATTCAGATCGCTTCTATAAAACATTAACACTCCGCCGATTAATCCCATACCAACAAACATTAAATAATCAGCTTTCCGAAGGTCCCCCGTAGTCTTGACGAAGGGGGATTCTTCCTCCTCCGGCGCCAAAGCCGCCAAAAGCCCCAAGATCAGCACCACCCCCAGCACCCAGTTTAAGTTAAAGTTATTGCTGACAAAGCCCGGAAAAGTAATTTCCAAAAGAAAGCCAACCAAATAGACAATCAAGGCAACTACAAATAATTTTTTACCCCCGCTTAAAATAGTTTTAATCAAAGCTTTTTTCATAGTTTGTATATCAGTCTACTTTTATACTAGCAACTATTTCTATCATTTTCCAGGCTAAGCAAAGTGTGTTAAAATTAACGATATATGAATGTAGTTTCCGTTTTACAACAACCGTCGGCGAAAAACCTCTATAAAAATCAAGGGGTAAATTATCTTGGCCTTTTCGGTTCTTATGCTCGCGGCGAAGCCAAAACCGATAGTGATATTGATCTATTAATAGATTTTGATCAAACCAAGTCATTATTTGAACTTGCGGATATTTCTTTATTTTTAAAAGGCCTTTTGGGCCAAAAAGTGGATTTGGTTGATCGTGATTCAATCAAAAAAGCTTTAAAGCCTTATATTGAGCAAGATTTGATCACTGTCTATGAAAAAGAGTAATGAGATTTATTTAGGTCTACTTGACTTTGTTCAAAGCCCCCGCAAGGGGCTTTTTGATTCACAAATAGGTTAACTACATATCAACTACATGTCAACTACATGTCAACGCTTAACATGTACACCCCTAAACGCTCCTCCAATAACTTATCTCCTGATTGCTTATGCTGTTTTCCAAGTTTACGAAAAT
>CAZDQA010000029.1:1969-9596 GCA_964507605.1 uncultured Pseudomonadales bacterium
TGCTTCTATTCTTAAGTAGTTTTTCCAAACGTAACCTTATACTCACAGCGGCTTACAAGTAGCTGACTATATTGCTTATGCTGTTTTCCAAGTTTACGAAAATAAGCAATAAAAAATACTTTACTCGGAGCAACCCGCTGTAACTATCCAATTAAGGAAGTGCGAACTTCGCACGTTTCATTAAACGGATTGCTCGAAATAAAGTATTTTCAATGGGCGCTGATATCGCGACCGAATATATTATAGCAAATATAATCAAATATTTGTCAAGCTCTCACACTTCTGTAATCACGATTTAGTCTTTATTACTTATTTTTCCCCGTGGACAGGCACTTCCTTCAAAGCTGTTAAGAATCGTTGCACTTGTAGATATGCCTGTGTTTTAACTTGTTCTCTTAATTCATCATCAACTTCTAAAAAGTCAGCCACCCAACTTGGCCCCTCAGCTTCTCGAGAGCGAAACTTTTCATGAATAGATTCAAGGGCTTCTTTCACCAAGCCGTGATCAACAAAAGGCCTGATTTCTTTTGCCACGGCAAACGGCCCAGACTTGTAGTACAAGACTAAACTGTGAATATCATAGGCATCTTTTTGTCTATAACGGGAACCTACTACAATACCCTTCATAGTCATGATGCCCACAATATTTGCCATTTTGATATTCGTCCGGCCTTCAGTTCCATCAGGGAGTTTTCCCTCTAGAGTAATGTCTATTGCATGATCAAACATTAAGTCGGCGCCTCTGGCTTTTCTGACTAAAAAGTCGTCCTGAATCCGTTGGTGGCGCTTACTTTTCTTGGTTCCACCGTATTCTGGTCCCAAAAAGTCGATCTGGATTTGTTCTTTACCCTTATCGGTAGAGACATTTTTTACAAACGAGTGCCGGATTGGATTGCCTTTTGCGTCTAATTTAGGTTTGTAGCCGCGTTGCTCCAGTATTTCCAATATAGAAGCGTAACCGGATTCATTAACAATCTTAGGGTTAACCGCAATATCAATATCTTTTGAGCCAATATGTTGAAAGTCCGCACTAGAAGGCTGGTATTGCTTAAGCAGCAGGTAAGGAACCCATCCGCCCACAAGCACTAAACCCTGCCGATATTCACCCAAAGCAATCATTAATTCAAGCAGGTGTGATAGAGAAATATCAGCGATATTTGAAACAAATGCAGTTTTGGTTCGATCGTTTTGTGTTTTTTGTGCCATAGTTCTAATTTAAAAACCTAATTTCAGTTCCCTCAGATGCTTCGCTTGTTCTGCTCCGCGGGCTGGATTATTAAATAAGTCCATGTAGAGTTGAATATTAGATACAACCGGAATATCCTCCTGAGAGGATATAGAAATCTTTTGTGTTTGATAAAACACCCCTTCATCATAGGGAACGTATATTTCTACATTTGCCCCGCTTTTGACTTCTTGGAGTTCTAAAAGATCTTTCCAGTGTTCTACATCATCTGATTGTTTGAGATAAAACTGCAATTTGTTAATGCCCCTGATAAACGGCGCTGCCAAATCTGCCCCGCTGAAGAAAGATAAAGCAAAAGACAAATTGCCTGCTTTTTTCATAAGAGAATCAAGAAGTGCTGTAGAATTCTGCTCGAAACTGAAAAAAGTAAATTTCTTAGATTCGTATGAAGGATATGCTCCCTTCCACGATTCTAATAGTCGAGCGGGATCTTTTAAAGTAAGTTTATCGCTCTCATTCCAGGCAACCAATTCTTCTTCGATCATTCGATCAATGATTTTGTGCGTTTGGCCTAAACTAACCTTTGCCTCGCGGGAAAGTTCGCTCAGAAGCCAGACTTTAGTAGGTTGTGTAAGCAAAACCCGAGTGATTCTGCTTGAAATAGGGGCAAAGAGGTTTTTAAGGGGAACTTTCCGAGTAAATGGATTTTTCTCAACAATCTTTTCGATGAAAATATCATCCTTTTTAAGATAAAAATTACCGGCTAGATCCATAATGCCCACGCCTTCCTCCTTGGCAACTTGTCTGGTTTTCTCGCCAAAGAACTGGCCTGCTATGAAAGGAATCGCTCTATTTTGAGCAGAAAAAGCTTTAACTTGGCGAGCAGCTTCTCTAAAAGTAGCTGTTCCACCGGTGGTTTTTACTTCAATAGCAATAGGAAACTTTTGACCCTCTACTTTCAAGGTTCCTTGTAAATCAGACCCACTTGAACCCATAGCAGGTACTCTCAAACCCTCGAGAGATAAACCCTCAGGGAGATTATTAGGAAGTTGATTTATTAATGTGTTTTCACTCATATAGCATTTTCACTTAATAGTGAAAGTATATCAAACAGTGAAAGCAATTACAAGCATTGCTTACTTTTCCCCAATTATCACCACAATTTCCGCGCTGGTAGTGGCAATTTTTTGCATATCAATGACTTTATAGTCTTTTTTCAGCAGTTCTTCCAGTTTAGCCGCCACCTTCTCATCTTCTTGTCTATATTTAATAATCGCGTTTTTATAGTCAGTCTTATCTGCTGTTTCCGCTGTCACATTGGTAAAACCGGCTCCTAACAATACTTTAGCAAACTCTCCGGCCCCGCCTTGACCCGCCCCGCCGTTTAATATTCTGACAAAGTTAGTAATCTTTTCCTTTGGTGCCGGCGAAGGTGAAGGTTTCGGACTTGGACTCGGCGACGGCGTCGGGCTAGGCTTAGTATTAGTAATAGTTATTGCACCCTTATTATCAGTTTTTAGTTCTTCCTTATTAGCCTCCTCCTTTGGCGTTTTCTTAAACACTTTCTGCCAGGTATTGCTAACCCAGTTTGTTAACTGGTTCCACTTAGCCCCCAGCCACGTTTTCCCTTTCTGAACCATATTTTGTTTCTCAACTTGGTTGTCAGCAGACTTTTCTTCTTTAATTTTAATTTTCTCCAAAGCTTCTTTGGTTCCTAAGCTGATATCTAAATAATCAATTTCCAGTTGGCCTCCATATTTAGCAATTTGCGGTACCTCCAAAGAAAAATATAAGGTATCGCCATCGACCTTAATATCCTGAAGATTAAAATATGCTTCGGCTGTCATCCAATCACCCTCTTTTTGAGGCGGGTTGTAACTGGTCAGAATATAATCAACGTTGTCTAAATTAGCTAAATTGTTTAATTCTTCTCCCTTAACTATTCCCGGCAGGAAGAAAGCCTCTTTGCTGAAAGAAAAATAGCCGTTGCCGTTTATCATTAAATCGTTTTTAAGTATCACCAGCTTATGAATTTTGCCATCGAGCTTACTCCCAGTTAAATCTGCTAAATCAAATTCATACCGTTTATCTATTTGCTCAATTTTTAAATCATATTGATCATCAAGTTTAATCGTTTGCAATCCCGCGTCGTGGACAGTAACAACATTAAGGTCTGAAATATCAGTCCAAAGGGTGGTTTGGGAATTTCCCAAAGGGAAAATGTTATTTTTAAACACTGCCTTTGTTTGATTAATCTCAATCTTGGTAATTAAAACATCAGCTTTGCCGCTTTCATCAATTAAATTAACGTCATATATTCCCGGATTAATATTTTCGAGAGTAATGGTTTCCTCCTGCGGTTTGAGTTTAAGCCGGCTGGCATCAACAATTCCGTCATCGGCTATTGTTTTTTCTGCCAAATTTTTCCCATCTTTCGATACGGTGATTTTCAACTTATCCTCGCCGTCATAACCGTTCATGTCTTGTTTGGCAACTTTTATAATTAACGGGCTTTGATCAACCCTAATTAATAAAGAATGACTGCTTCTTAAAGATGTTTCTATAATAGTTTTCGCATTTTTATCTTTTTTATTATCTTCAGATTGCAATTCCTGAAATTTATCTTTATCAAGGTAATAAAAAGCAATTTTTTTGTCTAAAGGAGGATTGCTGATAAAATCGTGAATGGTTTTGTATTGGCCTTGTCTTTGCCACAGAGTAAAGCCGGCTTCTTTAACTTGATTCCAGTTCAAATCGCGAAAAACATCCCGGTAAAGCGGTTGAAAGAAAAAATTATCCTTTTCATTGCCTCTAACTCCGATGATCACCTCATTAATGTTTGGTTTAAATTTTAAAGCAGTTTTAATGGTTTCGACTTTTCCTTGAGGCAGTTTCAGCTGAATTTTTGATTTGCTGGTGGTAATTATTTGCGTGGGAATTTGCAAAATACTGCCCTTTTCCGGACCGGGAGAAAAAACTGTTGCCTGCTGGGAGCCGGGCAGTTTGGAAGTAAAGCGAAAATTAACAATCTTACCGAAAGGAGCAATAAATCTATAAGCCAAGAGAAATATAATTATCAAACCAACTAATCCGCCAATTACACTTAATAGTTTTACCCTATCCTTTTTAAGCATAAACTTAGTATAATTTACCCAGATTGGTAAATCAAACATGAATAATTATTTTAAACAGAAGAATATTTTATTAACCGGCGGGGCCGGATTTCTCGGCCAGTGGGTTTACAAAGAGCTGATTCAAAAAGGTGCTTCTGCAAATAAAATTACCATTCCCCGGTCAAAAACAGAAAACCTGCTTAAACTAAGCAATATTAAAAAATTGGTTCAAGGTAAAGATATTGTCATTCATCTGGCCGGCTTAGTCGGCGGCATTGGCTTTAACCAGGCCAATCCCGCCAGAATGGTCTATGAAAATCTAACTATGGGAATTCATTTAATGGAAGAAGCCAGGCAGGCCGGCGTTTCTAAGTTTGTAGCTTTAGGCACAGTTTGTTGTTATCCCAAATTTGCCCCTGTTCCTTTTCGCGAAGAAGATTTATGGAATGGTTATCCGGAAGAAACCAATGCTCCTTACGGTCTGGCTAAAAAAATGCTGTTAGTAATGAGTCAAGCCTACCGCCGGCAGTATGGTTTTAATTCTATTTTCTTACTGCCGGTAAATCTTTACGGTCCGGGTGATAATTTTGATCCGCACTTTTCCCATGTGATTCCTGCCTTGATCAGAAAAATTCATGAAGCGAAACTAAAAGGTGACAAAACAATTACGGTTTGGGGAACAGGCAAAGCCACCCGGGAATTTTTATATGTTAGCGACGTAGCCAGGGGAATTGTTTTAGCCACGGAAAAATATAACCAGTCAGAGCCGGTTAACCTGGGCAGCGGTTTAGAAATCAGCATTAAAGACTTAGTTGAAAAAATTAGCCGCTTGATGGATTTTAAGGGTAAAATTATTTGGGATAAAAGCAAACCGGACGGCCAGCCGCGCCGCTGTTTAGATGTCTCCAAGGCAAAAAAATATTTTGGCTTTACAGCCAAAACTAATTTTGATGAAGGGTTAAAGAAAACCATTAGTTGGTATTTAAAACCATGATAATTAAAATTAAGCCGCCCAAAACTAACTTTTACTTAAATTTAAAAGAACTTTGGCATTACCGTGAGCTTTTTTATATCTTTGCCTGGCGGGATATTAAAGTCCGTTACAAACAAACTTTTCTCGGCATTGCCTGGGTTTTATTTCAGCCTTTAGTTTCCATGGTAGTTTTTACGGTTTTTTTCGGTAACTTTGCCAAGATGCCTTCGGGCAATCTGCCATATCCCTTATTTGTTCTCTGCGGCTTGGTCTTTTGGACGTTTTTTGCCAATAGTTTAGCTTCAGCCAGCAGTTCGCTTATCAGCAATGAAAACATTATTAAAAAAGTCTATTTTCCCAAAGTTATCTTGCCGCTGTCATCTATCATCACCGGTTCGGTTGATCTGGTTATCAGCCTGATTCTTTTATTTTGCGTCAGCCTTTATTTCAAATTTATTCCTCCGCTTGCTATCCTGGCAGTTATTTTAATCGGCTATGTGATTAGTTTTTTAACTGCCTCCGGTTTGGGACTATTTTTCTCGGCTTTGAATGTAAAATATCGCGATGTCCGCTATATTATTCCGTTTTTTATCCAGACATTGATTTTTTTAACTCCGGTGATTTATCCGACTTCAATTATTAAATCATCCGGTAAATTCCTGTTTATATTAAATCCAATGGCCGCGGTTATCGAATCCATGCGAGGAGTAATCAGCGGTAGCATAGGAATTGACTTTTTAGGGCTAGGAATAGCGGGTTTGATAGCCTTAGCGATTTTTCTAATTGGTTTGGCATTCTTTAACGCCACCGAGAAATTTTTCGCGGATATAATATGAGACCAATAATCGAAGTAAACCATCTTTATAAAAAATATCGAATTGGAGAAAAGCAACGTTATTATTCTTTTCGTGATACTCTTGTTAATTTGGTTAAATTACCTTTTAGGCAAAAAATAAAATCAAACAAGGGGCAATTCTGGGCGCTTAAGGACATTTCTTTTAAAGTCATGCCCGGAGAAGTAATTGGTATAATCGGTAGAAACGGCGCCGGTAAAACCACCCTGCTGAAGATTTTAAGCCGGATTACACCGCCAACTAAAGGAGAAATTACCTTAAGGGGGAGGGTAGCCAGTTTATTGGAAGTGGGCACCGGTTTTCATCCGGAGTTAACCGGCAGGGAAAATATCTATCTTAATGGCGCGATTTTAGGAATGAAAAGATCGGAAATAAATGAAAAGTTCGATAAAATTATCGAATTTTCCGGAATAGAAAAATTCTTAGATACTCCAGTAAAATACTATTCCTCTGGAATGTATGTCCGACTCGCTTTCTCTGTCGCCGCCCATATGAAACCAGATATTTTAATCATTGATGAAGTATTGGCGGTCGGCGACGCAGAGTTCCAAAAGAAATGCCTCGGCAAAATGGAAGAGGTTACCCAAAAAGAAAGGAGGACGATTCTTTTCGTGAGTCATAATTTAGTAGCTATCAAATCCCTTTGTACTAAAACCATTTGGATTGATAATGGAAAAATAAAAATGATCGGCAACACTGATAAAGTAGTGAATAGTTATAGTCATGAAAATGATGAATTTAAAGACGACAACCGTCCAGTAATACTTTCACCAACCGATAAATCCAAAGAATTTATATTTAATAAAATCTGGATAACCAATAACAAAGGAACTGTCGTCAATAAGATACCTCACAATGAAGACTTTTACATTAACCTTGAGTTTGATGTCCTAAAAGAAACAAGATCCGCTGAGATAAGTATAGCTTTAAAAAATACAAATGGGGTAAATGTTACTTTTACCAGCTTATCCGATTCTTTTAATGGCAAAAACTATCCTTTTAAGAAAGGCAGGTACATAACCATAGCAAAAATCAAAAATAATTTCCTTATGCCAGACACATATACGATAAGAGCATCCGCCCATGAAAGAGGCGTTCGTGATATAGACAAATACGAAGACGCCATGAAATTCAAAATAATAGATGTCGGGTCAACAATGGCTCCTTACGGGAATGCCGCCCTTCATTGGAGTTGCGTTCTTAGTAATGCTAATTGGGAAATCAAAAAAGATGAGTAAAATAGATAAAACAAAAAAGAAAATCGTCGAGCTTAAGAAAAAAATATTGGAAGCATCTGCAAAGTCCAAAGAGGGCCACATTTCTAGCTCTTTTTCGATTTTAGATATTTTATGGGTCCTCTATAATAAAATTTTAAATATAAATCCCAAGAAGCCTAGGGATTCAAATAGGGATATTTTTATACTTAGTAAAGGGCATGCTTCGCTCGGTTTATATACAGTACTTTCAGAAAAAGGTTTTTTTGATAAAAAAATATTAGAAA
>CAZDQA010000030.1:0-9487 GCA_964507605.1 uncultured Pseudomonadales bacterium
ACCCCCCCCCCCCAAACCCACTCCCCCAAAAAACACAAAACCCCACTTCCCTGGAAATCCGGTGATACAGAATCAAAACCAGCCTGATTTGGTTCTCCTAGTTCAATGCCCGGAGCATCAAGTTGAGTAAAATCAACATACTTTATGGGTTGACGATCATAAACCAGATTCGGATTAAAACTTCCTGGCGGCGTACCGGTTAAAAACCAACTAATTTTTCCTAATCCTAGTTTTTCAGGATTTATCGCCGCAGCCGCAATTCCTGATAATTTATCAGGAGTATTTAAAAAAAACTGTTGATAACCCCTATTTCCTATGCCGGCATCTTTTTCTACTCCGAGTTTTGTGTCAGTAAAATAAGTGTAGCCAGCTTCAATTTCCTCTGATTGCGGCGGCAAAAATAATCTTTCAATAATGCTTCCCCTAAGAAATTCCTGTTGTTCGGAATTTAAATCTAAAGTTCTCAGTCTTTTTCTACTTTCCTGCCCTGCCGCATTAATTGCATTAACTATTCCGTCCCCCAACCACCAAAGCCCTAATCCACCCAAACCCAACCCTGCTAGTTTCAAAAAATCTCTTCTGGATATATTTCTTTGAATATCCGGTGCTTGATTACCATCAGGCATTCTTACTCCAATCTCATGAAGCTATTTTAACTTATTTACCCGGCGAATGCCGGGCCACAAATTCCCTAATTTCCTGCTTAAATCTCGCTTTGCTAAACTTCTTGACCTGCTTAATACAGTCTTCGGATTTAAACTTCATTTTCTCAAATCTTTGAAGCACGTGCGTCAAAGATTTGATATTATATTCTTGGAAAAATACTCCCGTCTTCCCCTCAACTACCGTTTCTTTGTATCCCCCGCCCTTAAAAGCAATCACCGGACAACCGCAACTCATTGCCTCCACCGGCGTAATCCCAAAATCCTCATCTCGGCTTAATGCCAAAAACGCTTTCGCTCCAGCGTAAAGTTGAACCAACTCCCCATCGCTGACTTGGCCAAGAATATCAATATTTTTATGCGGTTCTATCTTTAATGGACCGGCGCCAACAATTTTCAGCTTCAACCCTAATTTCTTTGCCGCTTCCATCCCCAACTCAATCCCCTTACCCCCGACCAAGCGGGAAACAATTAAATAGTAGTTTTTTGCTACTTTTGCTACTTTTGCTACTGGTAATTCAACTGGTGGATAGATAACCACAGACTTACGTCGGTAAAATTTCCAAATTCTTTGCCTCACCTCTTCGCTATTGGCAATAAAATATTTAACTTTTTGCGCCTGGCGATAATCATAATGCCGCAGTAAATGGCCGATGATTAATCCATAAACTCTTACCAGCCAGTACTTCTGCCAATCGCTGGCTGTCTGATAGCCGTACAGCCACCGCGGCGGCGTATGGCAGTAACAAAATTCGTTTGGATGCAAACCTTTTGTCACATACCAACTACTAGAACTAATCACCACATCATAATCCGCCATCTGGCGGACGAAACTACCCCAAATTTTTGGCGCTAAAAATCTTAAGGGAGAATACAGCTTACTCGAAAAAAATGGAATTTTCTGCGCCCAGGAGGTAATAATTTTTTTATCCTTAAACCGCTCATAAGCCGCCGATCCTTTTCTATAAAATGCCGTATAAATAGGCGCTTCCGGCCAAATCTCCGCTAAAGCTAGCAGTACCCGCTCGGCCCCACCGAACTCATTCAAATAGTCGTGGATTAAAGCTATTCTCATGCTCCTCTTCCGGAAACCTTTTAATTAATGATTTAAACCCCCACTCTTCAAATAATTGAATTGCTTTTTTCTGATCATAATCACTCACCCGGCACGCCTCTAAGTTCAGACTAATCGGCACATCCGTCACAATCGTCACCAAATGCTTGCTCCGGTGCGCTTCATCAAATTCCTCGGCCATCTTCCGTTTTAATTTTTCCGGCAGTTCTTCTATATGTTCATAAATTTTTTCAATTGAACCGAACTTTTTTAATAACGCGGCCGCGGTTTTAGGGCCGACGCCGTTAACCCCTTTGATATTGTCTGATGGATCTCCGGCCAAACCCTTTAAATCCACTACCTGTTCCGGCTTGACCCCCATCTTCTCCTCGACCGCCGCCTCATCATAAATTTTCGCCGGGATTTTTCCTCTTGCCGGCACATAAACTAAAACTTTTTCGTCTGCCACTAACTGGAGCGCGTCTTTATCTCCGGTGACAATCACTGTCTCCAAATCTTTTACTTTCGCTCCCTGGCGGGCCAACGTCCCGATCACATCATCAGCCTCAAATCCTTCCACCTCAAAAATCGGAACATTCAGACTCTTAACCACCCTTTTTACCCACTCTAATTGATCGGTCAGCTCCACATCCGCCTCCGGCCGTTGGGCTTTATAACCCACATATTCAAGATGCCGGAAAGTCGGCTTGTCCAGATCAAACGCTACCGCCATATATTCCGGATGCAGCTCTTTAATCACCGCTAATAACATTGAGCTGAATCCGTAAACCGCATTAATTTGTTTCCCCTCTTTATTGGTTAAAGAAGCCGGAAAAGCATAATACGCCCGGAACACCAACGCATGTCCGTCAATTAACACTAATCGCTCCATGGATTATTTTAACATGTTGCTGACCGTCCGGTACCGGGAAACATATGAGGGGAAAATCGCTAATCCTGTCTGCCTGAACAATTCTGCCTGAGTCGCTTCATTAGTAAAAACATCTGCCAGTAAATTCAGCGCATCCATTTCCGCTGCCATTTTTACACTCTCAAACACCGGCACTCTCAACAATCTTTTATTTGCCGCTGCTGCTACTTCCGGTCTCACCGGAAAAGTGTCGCCCACAACTAAACTGACATCACCCTCACAGTTGTCTAAATTTTCTAAAGTGTGTGGCACTAAATCAGCATGAGGCACCAACACTACTGCGTTTTTTGCCCCGGCCTCAAACGCTGTTTTTAATACTTTTTGAAACACTGTTTTACCGGAAGCGATAATATCATCTCCAAACAGTACTTGCGCCCCTTTGATTTTTTTTCTCCCCCAGCTGGTAAATACCTCTGCCGCTCTTTTCTCGCCGTATACAGTCTCCACTTCCAGACCAAAACTTGCCGCCGCTTCCGCCACCATATTCATCATCATTACTCCGCCAACATCTCCGCTTACCGCCACCGTTCTTGTATCATCAATCATTCCCTGATCGAAAGCGCTGTCAATTAATTTTGGCATCGCCGTCATGGTAAATACAGGTAAATCATATTTCCCCGCCCAATACTCAAACCCTAAACCGTGCCCGTCAACATGCATTACTCCCCGGGGAAAACCAAGTTGTAAAAAACCAGCAACCCCATGCAATAAAGCCATTTCTATCCCAGCTACCCCATGTAATCTACCTTCGTCATCTTTTACTTCTCTCTCTGACCTTTGCTCCAAGATAAAATTTGTCGCCAAAGTCGGCTTTTTCCCTAATTCCTGTAATTCCATGCCTATTGTTGCTAAAGAAAGCATGTCAGTATAATCATCAACCGCCGGAGAAAGAAGATAAGGAAACTTTGATGCAACTGAATCGCCGCTTTTGACTGCCCAAACATCTTTTCCGTCAGGGAAAAACCCGCTCACCGGCGCCGGAATAAATTCCGCTTCACCAATAACTTTTTCCCGTCCCGCCCACAGTTTTGCTGCTCTTACGGCTATTTCTTCCTGCTTGCTAAAATTAATCAGCTCATCCTGATCTAATCTTTTTACAAATACTTCTTGAACTGTCTCTACGCTCCGCGTCATAAAAAATCCCGCCAAAAATAAATTCAGGCAGGATAAACCTCATTATATCACTGCTTTTCCATCAGCTCTTCAAACTCTTCGCTTTCTAAAGTTTCTTTTTCCAATAATTCTTTAGCTACCAAATCCAGCTTGTTTTTATTCTTAGTTAATATTTCTAAGGCTTTTTCACTGGCTTCATCCATGATCTTTTTAACTTGTTCATCTATTTTGGCCCTCATTGCTTCAGACAATTGTTCCGGTTCATACCAGTTCATTCCCGTGGCTGAAAAATCCGATCTTGGGCCAAAATTAATCGGTCCCAGATCACTCATTCCCATGTTCAGCACCATCGCTCTGACCAGCTCGGTAGCCGTGGCAATATCATTGGCCGCCCCGCCTGTCAATTCCTTAAAAATTAATTTTTCCGCTGTCCTGCCGCCCAATAGCGAAGTAATCTGCGCCTTTAAATGCGACCTCGTTTCTGTATATCTGTCAGTTTTCGGCGGAATTAAAGTATGCCCCAAAGACCCACCCCGGGAAACAATGCTGATCCGATGCACCGGGTCCATATCTTTCAAAAAATAGGTCACGACCGCGTGTCCCGCCTCATGATAGGCCGTCATTTTTAAATCATCCCAGGTTTGTTTTAATTTTTTCTCCGGCCCCAGCTTTACTTTCAAAGCCGCTTCTTCTAAATCCTTCATATCAATCGCTTTTTTCTCCATTCTCGCCGCCGCAATCGCCGCTTCATTCAGCATGTTTTCCAAGTCCGCTCCGGAAAAACCCACAGTTCTTTTGCCTATTTTTTCCCAATCTACCGCCGTATCAAATGGCTTCCCCTTAGCATGGATTTCCATAATACTCTTTCTCCCTTCAATGTCCGGCATATCCAGCACAATTCTCCGGTCAAATCTTCCCGGCCTGATCAGCGCCGGGTCCAATAAATCACCGCGGTTAGTCGCCGCCATTACCAAAATTTGTTCATTAGGTGAAAAACCATCCATCTCCACCAAAATCTGATTCAAGGTCTGTTCTCTTTCATCATGCCCGGCGGTTAATGCCCTGGACCTCTGCCGGCCAATCGCATCAATCTCATCAATAAAAATAATTGCCGGCGCTTTCTTTTTCGCTGTATCAAAAAGGTCGCGAACACGAGAAGCGCCGACCCCGACCAACATTTCCATAAACTCGCTCCCCGCCATGGAGAAAAACGTCACTCCGGATTCACCGGCCACTGCCCTTGCCAAAAGCGTTTTGCCTACTCCGCTCGGACCGATTAAAATCACCCCTTTGGGCGTTCTCGCCCCCATGGCTTTATATTTTTTCGGATGCTTTAAAAAATCCACAATCTCTTCCAGCTCCATCTTCGCCTCTCTCACTCCGGCCACATCGGCAAAAGTAACATCCTGCTTACCCTTCATAAACAGTCTGGCCCTTGACCGGCCAAAGCTGAACAGCCCGTCCTGCGAACCTCTGGCTTGCTTAAAGATAAATAAGAAGATCATTCCGGTTAAAATTACCGGCAATAATATTTGCATAATATTGGCCCAGGCCTTGGTCGCTGATGTATCTTTAGTCTCAAAATTCACCGTCGCCGGGTCAATCTTGGCATTATTCAACACTTCCACAAAGCTTTCGTTTGCTTCTTTTCTCGATTCAATTAATCCTTCTTTATCCTTATACTTAATCAGCAGCTTTTCTTCCTCCACGGAGATTTTTTCCACTTTATTTTCTTTAATATCATTTAATAACTGGCTCAGGCCTACCCGGCCTGCCGGCAAAGGCGCGGCAAACAAAGACAGGAAAAACGGCAGCACAAAAAATATCACCACCAGCCACAGCACCATCCGCTTCGGATTAAAACCAAGTTTAACCAGCTTCACCTTGCCCCCGGTCTGTTTTTCTATTGCCTTGGCCAGCTTATCGATCCCCTGGGGATTTTTTTGCTCTGTCTTTTTTTTCATTATCCAATTTTAACACACCTAATTCACCTTTGCTCCTACCGGAAGATTAGCCGCTTCAATAAAAATCGGTTTATCTTCATGGCCATCAACCGCCAATATCATCCCCTGGCTTTCCTCCTCTATAATCTTTTTCGGTTCTAAGTTCGTCACAAATAAAAATTGCTTATCGATAAAATCCGCCGGCGTATAGCCATACTCCCGTACCGCAGTAAAAATGGTTCTCGGTTTTTCTTCCCCTATCTCTACCGTTAACCTAATTAACTTATTGCTCTCGACCACGTCTTCCGCCTCAACCACCTTCCCCACCCGGATTTCACATTTGGCAAAATCAGTAATATTAATCATATCTGCCATAAGGAATTTTAACATTTTTTAAATAAATCGTCGGGTTAAACAATTCTTGTCCTGACCGCAAAAAATTGTAAGCCGGAATCGGACTTAAAGTATCCGGCGATAAAATTACGGCTTGGCCGTTAATTAAATCTCCATAAGCCGAATAGTTAGCTAATTCTTCCACCGCCATTACCGGCTGATTAGCTGGATCAACTAAATCAAAATCTCCTAAACGCCTCCGTTCTGTCATTAGGCTCTCCATTACTCTTCTGACTTTTCTGCTCTCGCTAACTTTAATTTTTTGCGCATTTGTTCTTTTTAACTCAAAATAGTCTAATCCGGCTGCAACAAATATCACCTGCATCGATTCTATCTGGATTAATCCGCTCAAACCTAATTCTTCAATTTTTTCCCGGGTGCTAATAATAGAGTTTGCGGTTTTTTTTAAAAAACTTTTCGTTGTTTCTCTTGAGGCTTTTAAAATCAACGGCTCATAAGCTTCAACATCAGCCATATGCATCTGAATGAAAAAAGGGAAATTCCTCCTGCCAAAAAAATCCTTCAAAATCGCCGCCTTATTCAACACGCTTTGAGCCGGATTACTGATCCCGTCTAACAATTGATAATACCCGCAGTAGTCCGGACAAACCGGGCAAACTATCGGTATCGGCGATTGATTAAGTCTGTTTTCTACGGCTAAACGACAAAATTGAGCCACTTCCTCTTTGGGAAATCTCGGAAAAAACTCAAATCCTTTTGGCGCCGCCATTAGGCTATCCAACACCAAAAAAGCCGTGTCTCTAACAATGCTAAATTCTGTGGTTAAGCCTGAAATGGTCTTAATTGCCACCTCTAAAATATCCGCCTGCATTTTAAATTGCTCCGGCGAGTCATAGGGACTAAAACCATAGCCCGCTTCCCTCAAGGCATCAAAACCCACTTTGGTTCTTAATTCCGGCAACATTTTTTTACCAACTGGTTATAGCTGGCCTCCAAATATTTTTGGTTTAAACCTGTAATCGTGTCTTTTTGGGTATGACAAACTGCCAATAGTTTTTTCACCGATCCGGTCAAAACAAATAACTTGTGTTTTATTGAGTCTAAATTTTTCAGCGGTACCGCCTGGTGAAAATAATAGTCGCCTTGGAAAAAGTGCAATCGGCCGTTACCCACGCAGTCAACGACGTAAATCGCCCGGCACTTTCTCAATAATCGGCCATATTTTTTCTCAAATTGGCGGTAGCCATACCCCCAATAGATTGGCTTTTCCTGGGACGTTTCCTCACTGCCGGAAAACACCACTAAATTATCTTTGATAAAATCCGGCTGCTCGATTAATACTTTCAGGCAGACGGCCACGCCGGAAGCGTTGTCCAAAGCGCCCGGTCCAATGGCATCAAAATGTGTCAGCAAAATCGACTTGGGTTTAACTAAATTCCCCACCAGAATATTTGAGGCATCAACTTTAATCAACCGTTGCCTCTGATACCTAAGTCCCGACTCTTTTAAAGTCTTAATAATCAATCTTTCTGTCTTGATTAAGTTTTCTCCCAACCGCAGCTCGCAGGCCACCAACTGGTTAATAAAATTCATCATCTTGAACATAAAAAATCCCCGCTTGTTTGGCGGGGCTCCTTAAACTTAATAAAAATTCTAGCTACGTTTTAGCCCGCCATAAATATTTCCCTAACCACCAAGCAAAAAATTTCATATTAATATTTAAAAAATGAATATTTATTAGTAATGCCAATTTTTTCTCTGACTTCCGTCATTTTTTTCTCTGCCTGCTCTCTGGCTTTTTTCGCCCCGTCTTTCAAGATCTCGACAATTTCTTTAGGGTTATCCTGTAATTCTTGGTAGCGCGCTCTTTCTTGCTTAAATCTCTTTAACAAAGCTTTTAATAATTTTTCTTTTACTTCCACATCGCCGACTCTACCATCCAAATATCTTTGCTTTAAACCTGCCACTTCTTTTTTGTCTTCATTCACTAAATCATGATAAATAAAGACTGGATTGCCTTCAACTCGACCCGGGTCAGTCGCCCTGATTCTGTTGGGGTCAGTAAAACAACTCATAATTTGCTTTTTGATTTTGGCTTCGCTTTCAAACACGGAAATGTAATTATTTAAGCTTTTGCTCATCTTCCTTTTTCCGTCCGTACCAATTAACCTAGCCGTGGCTTTAACATTATAAATATCCGGCAGTTTAAATGTCTGGCCGAAAGTTTTATTAAAATATCCGGCAATATCTCGGGCAATCTCAATATGCTGCCTTTGGTCATCCCCCACCGGCACATAATCTGCCTCATACATTAAAATATCCGCTGCCATCAAAATCGGATAATTAAACAACCCCATATTCACCTTTTCTTCATCAAACCCTTTTTGTAACTTGTCTTTATAAGCATGACAGCGTTTAATTAAGCCTAAAGGAGTAACATTGTTTAAAATACACTGTAATTCCGGATGCAAACCAATATCTGACTGGCGGTAAAAAATTACTTTTTGCGGATCAAGCCCGCAAGCCAGATAGGATAAAATTTGGTTTTCTACATTTCTTTGCAATTCTTCTTTGTTATGAATTGTAGTCAAGGCGTGTAGATCAGCAATGAAAAAATAGACTTTATCAGCTTTCTTTTGCAACTCTAAAAAATTCACCACTGTCCCAAAATAATTGCCAATATGAGTCTCGCCGCTCCCTGACGGCGTAATCCCGGTTAAAATCGAGTATTTATTTTTCATATCTCTTCCTTTCTATAATATCTTGTTAATAAGGCCCTGCCTAGTATTTCTAAAGTATTTAAGATAGGCAGCGAATAGTTTTTCGGAAACACCAACGGTAATTCTGTACAACCCAAAACTATTGCCTCGACTTTTTTCTTTTTTAAACTGTCAGCAATTTTTAACAGTTTTTCTTTTGTTTGCTTAAAGTCACCGGCAATTATTTGGCCGATTATTTCTCCCAACTCTTCAATATAACCATTTTCCGGCAAGATAATTTCAATATTTTTATCTAAAAATTCCGTCTGGTAAATTCCGGAAAAAATCGTCGTTGGTGAAGCCAATAAACCAACTCTTTTATATTCCTTTTGTTTAACTTCCCTGCTTACTTCTTCGGGAATTGACACAAACGGCACCAAAGTTTCCAGCTCCAAATCCATTAAAATCGTATGGGCCGTATTACAGGCCAAACCAAAACAGCCCGGCTGCAGATAATTTAATTTTCTGACTCGGTCTTTTAACATAAACGTAGATTCTTCGGCTCTTTTAGCATTAGAAAAAAACTCCGGCACCGGCACCGAGTCGATGACGATTTCCGGGTACTGGTGATTTTCCACCGCGCCAAAATCGCTTCGGGACAACTCAATCATTAGCTGATAAAGCCGGCAAGAAGCGTCGGGACCCATCCCGCCTAAAATGGCAATTGGTTG
>CAZDQA010000031.1:0-8823 GCA_964507605.1 uncultured Pseudomonadales bacterium
CATTTTATTAATCAGTTCATCTCTTTTAATCTTATCCATCTCCACTAGTAAATCAAAGTCTAAATCCACTGAAAAACGAGGCAAATCGTAAAATAAATAAGCCGCTGTCCCGCCTTTAAATCCCAGTACTCTGGCCACTTCTGTATCCTTATAAAGCTTAAGCAAAATATTTATCATCTGCATTCTATGCATTTTCAGATTCAACATACTCCCTCATTTCTTTAATATATTTTTTAATATTTCCCCTCCTATAAACCTGCTCATTCAACTCCTCCATCTTATCCCAATCAACTGATCTTAAATTATCAAAATGCTCTTCCCCGTCAAGATAAATCTTGTCCAAAATCGCTCTTTCCAAACTAGCTTTCATCACTAAACCATCACTTTCTATTCCCAAAGGATTCAATAAAATCTCATCCTTAATTTTTCTATAAATAAATTTTTGCTTGTCAATCACTCTAACTTCACTCCTGAAACTTACCAAAAAAACACTGGTGTAGGGCTGAAACACCACCCCTTCATCTTGCAAAACTGTATACAAACTAACATAAGAAGGAGTTCTTAACTTATTCCCCAACTCATAATTTAAGTACTCTTTATCCAAAGAGTACAAACCCTTAGCCAGCCTAACTAAATCACCTGACTTAACATAATAACTCACTGCCGAAATCAAGTTTCTATCCACCTCTCTACCGGTAATTCTGGCAATCTCCGCCAAACTAAATACCGTTTGTTTACCTTTATTAACCGCCAACTTTTTAATTAACATAACATCTACATCATAATTTATCTTATCTAGATGTTACCAAAACTACTTTTCTTTGTCAATCCCCTTTTTCATTAAATACTCCTTCACTGCTTTTAACTGCCGCTCTGATTGCCACAAAGACGGTTTGTTCTGCAAAGCCGCTTCATACCATTTAATCGCCTCTTCCAGCTTCCCCATCCTCACATAGGTATTACCCAAATTATGCATCGCATCCGCGTAGTTAGGATTTATTTCAATTGCCTTTTTAAAATGCCACTCTGCCAGCTGTAAATTCCCTCTCCGGCCGTAAAGATCGCCCAAATTATTATGATTTTGCGGACTGGAAGGCGAAGTCCGCTCCCCTGACAGCCACAAATGGTCCTGATCCTGCCAATCGCTATTTCTGACTAAGGTTCTTAACAATAATAAACAAACTATTATCACTGTGATTGTCCAACCCGCCTCCAGCCATTTAGGTTTCTGGCTTAAACTTACCAATCCCCAGGCAATTAAAACAAAAATGCCGATCGCCCCGAAATACACATATCTTTCTGCCACAATCCAAGCCACCCCTAAAGGCAGCAAGGTCGGGCTTAAGCCAATTACCAGCCAGCTCAAGAAAAAACCGGCCAGCTTCCGCCGCCACAACAACCAGGTCGTGAGCAAAAAATAAACAACGGTCAAACCGGCCATAAACTTAAAAATTATTTGCGGCACATCCATCTCTGAATGGTATAAAGTTAATTTATCCGGCCAAACGATTAAACCTAAATAATTACTTAAGGCCACCGGCGTCTGCACCAGCGGATTGATTTTAATCGCTGACTGGGTTTCCACCTTGCTGTTAAACTCTGTCTGTAAATAATTTAATCTTGCCCCCACGCCCCGGATATTCATTACCAGCCACAAACCGCTTAAAGCAATATAGGGTATTAAATCCCACCATCGACCTCGTTTCTTCTCAATTACTAGTCGATAAACTAACAATATTCCCGGCAGAACCGCCGCTTTTTCGGAAAACTGCAACGCCGCCAGAAATAAACCGATGGATATCAACCACCGCTTCCAGCTTTTGCCTGCCCGGATATAAAAAATCAAGCTCCAAATCAGCAAAGCCCCATACCAACTGTAACCATTGCCGGAAATCCAGGTAACTGACTCGATCATCAGCGGATGCACGGCTACTAAGACAGCCGCGACCATGGCCACAGTCTTATTAATCAACTTCTCTACTAACACCATCACTCCGATCACTGTCATTAAATGGACGAAAATATTCAGCAACCTGAACGGCCAGGGAACAACTCCAAATACATTAGAGATAATAAAATAGCTTAACCGGTTCAACACTACTGTTGGATTCTGCCAGACCCAACTAAACTTAAAAATTTCCGGGTTATTGACAATCCCGTCAATATCATCGGATAAAAAGGCAAAATTTGCAGTCCATAAATAAGCTAAGGCCACTAAACCGGCTAAGAAAAGCAAGCGCCATTTCATAAATTTTATTCTACCACGATCTCAATCGTTCCTGCTTCATCCGTTCTTAACACCTTAACCCCAACTGCTTTTAATCTGGCTAATACCTCCGGGGTTGGGTGGCCAAAGCTGTTCTTGCCCACAGAAATTACGGCCAATTTCGGTTGCATTGCTTCCAAAAACCTTTGGCTGCTGGAATACTTACTCCCATGATGGGCTACTTTTAAAACTGTAACCGGCCTTAAACTAGCCAAATTAATCATTGTTTGTTCTTCTGTTTGAGTAATATCTCCCGGCAGTAAAAAGGTAAAACTGCCATACTGCCCCAAAATTACTATTGCCTCCTGGTTAAAATTTGTTACAAAGGACGGACCTTTGTAACAAGGCCAAAGAACGCTTAGGTTTAACTGTCTCAGTTTAATCTTGTCGCCGCAACTCAACTCTTGAACTTTTACCCGTCTTTTTAAAATCGCCGCGGTTAAAGCTTGGAACTCCGGCGTCTCGTTGACTGTTTTAGTTTTCATTAACTTCCCTACCTGATACCGCTTGACTACCTCAATCAAACCGGTTAAATGGTCGGCCTCCGGGTGGGTTAAAATTACCAGCTCAATCTTCCGGTCCCAAAACGGCATGGCTTTACCTAAACAGCTTAAAACCGAGTTGTCCGGCCCGCCATCAACCAAGATCTGGTACGATTTATATTCCAGCAAAATCGCATCTCCCTGCCCCACATTGCAAAAAATTAAATGCAGGCGGTTATCCGGCCATTGCCAGATCAGAAAAATCACTGCCCCGATCACTAACCCTAAAATCCAGTTTATTTTTCTCATTGCTTGGCAAAAAACTCAATAATTCTCACCATTAAAGTCAACGGCACATAAGTCAACCAACCTACCAGTTGATTACCAGTTAAAGCTAAAACCCCCCCTAAACTCATAATTATTGGCACCAACCACAGTATCAAACTATTAACTAATATACTAAAAGCACTCATTTGGCCAAAATAGAAAACAATTATCGGCCAAACCATAATCTGGGCGGAAGTGGTCTCCGTCAAATCCTTGCCTATCAGCCAAACCCTGCCTAAAATCGGTTCCAATCTGGGGCCTAAAACTATTAAACCAAAAGTGGCTAGCGCTGACAGTTGAAAACCAATGTCCATAATAATACTGGGGTTAACCAACAGCATTATCATGATTGCCGCGATCAATAATCTCAATCCCTCGATTTTTCTGCCGATGATTTGACCCCCAAAAACCAAACTGCCCATAATTGCCGCCCGGACAATCGCCGGCTCGGCCCCGGCCATAATCGTATAAATCACCACTGACGTTAGCCCTATCAAAATCGCCCACTGCCGCTTAATTAAACCGGCTAAATAGGTCACAATTGTGGCAATGATAATCGTCACGTTGTAGCCTGAAGCCACCACAATGTGCAAAGTCCCGGTCTTCTGCAAAGCCTGATAAAAATCCTGAGGCAGTCCTCTTTTACTGCCCAAAACAATTCCAGCCAGCAAACTGGCTTCCGGCTCCGGCAAAACCTGATTAAATCTTTCTTCTATCCCCTGCCTGAACCGGCTAATCTGCTGTTTTATTCCATAACTTATAGTTTTTTCATTATCTACTTCAACCAATCGTATATCCGGATACATCAACCTAAATTGGCTATACCATTTATTTATCAATCTCCTCTGTAATCTGCCAACAATGACCACTTTTTGACCATATTCGTACTTCGGATAGGCTTTAGTGACTATATCAAACCGACTCACCTTAAACTTCTGACTATTACCCTGTAATAAAGGCTCTGAGGATATTCTTCCCTTGATCAAAATTTCTTCATTTTCCCAATGTCCAAGATTTGCCCCAGCCTGAAACTGATGAAAAAATCTATAGCCAACTAAACTTAACCATATCAACACTACTACTAAAACTCTCATAGACTATAAGTTAAGTGGAAAAAATTTAATAAACTGAAACACTATCTTTTATCGCCTCATAAACATTGTTCTTAACCGCTTTCTTGGTTAACAACTCTTCCACTGCTCCATACGGCCGGCTATCAATAATCTTTTTCGCCGTCGCCTCACCCACCCCCCAAAGCGTATCCAACTCGGTTATTGAGGCAGTGTTGATATTGACAAGGTTCGACCTTGTCACCAAGGTCGCTCCTTTGCCTTGCGAAGGTGCGACCTTTTCAGATTCTCCCTGGCTCGGTATATATATTTTCTGCCCATCCGTTACCTTGGCCGCCAAGTTTAGGTTTTTCTCTACCCACTCCCGATCCGCTTCTTCCCCTAACCCGCCGGCCGCAATCAAGGCTTCATTGACCCTGGCGCCAACTTTTAACTCATATACGCCTGGTTTAATCACTGCTCCGCCTACATCTACCGCTATTGCGGTATCCTGAGCGGAGTCGAAGGACTCACCTGCTTTTTGAATTACCAACTCCTCTGCCCCTGTCCGGCTGCTGATCACCACCACCGAAAAAACTCCCACTACCAATAACAATCCGCCTAGCAAACCTAAAGTAACTAGATACGGCCGCTCTTTAAAGATCTTTTTTAAAGGTTCTAACCATTCGGGCATTAAAATTATTTTACCACCAAATTCACCAGTTTTCCCGGTACAAAAAATTCTTTGATTAATTTTTTATCTTTAACATAAGGCTTAGCTAAACTTAAAACCTGGTCTTTATTTTTCGCTTCATCTGCATTTAATTCCAACCTTCCTCTTAATTTCCCGTTAACCTGGACCACCACGGTCACGGTTTCACTTTTGGCTAATTTTTCCTCATATTTTGGCCAAGCTTGCTGGTGAACACTGAACTTCCCGCCGAGTTTCTGCCACAACTCCTCGCTAATATACGGCGCAAACGGCGCTAATAGTAAAATTAACACCCGTAAACTTTCTTTGTCAGCCCCTAGTTTTTCTAAACCATTAACATATGTCATTAAATGGCTAATCCCGACGTTAAACCGGAAATTCTTCATCGCCTCGGTTACTTTTTTCACTGTCTTATGCCGAAGCCTGACAAGGTCCGTCCTTTGCGAATGCGAAGGCCAGACCTTATTGGATATTTTTTCCACTCTATCCAAAAATCGCCTCATTCCCTTCATGCCGGTATCTTGAAAATCACCGCCCTGATCATACGGACCGATAAACATTAAGTACATCCGCAACGCATCAGTCCCGTACTTCTCAATATACTCATCCGGATTAACAATATTCCCCCGGCTTTTACTCATCTTGGCCCCGTCTTTGATAATTAAACCGTGGCCGTATAAAAACGGAAACGGCTCCGGACCTAAGCCAACCGGCAGATAACCCCAATCCTGCAAAGCCATCCAGACAAACCTAGAGTATAAAAGATGCAACACCGCGTGTTCTGCCCCGCCAATATAGGCATCCACCGGCAGCCAGGCCTCAGTTATTTTCTTATCAAAAGCGGCCTGTCCCGAGCGAGCAACGCGAGTCGAGGGATACCTTAAGTAATACCAACTACTATCTAAAAATGTATCAGATACATCCACTTCTCTCTTAGCCTTACCACCACATTTAGGGCAGTTTACTTCGAGCCACTGGCGAGAAGCTTTTGCCAACGGCGCTTTTCCGTCTCCAGTTGGCTTAAAATCTTTCACATACGGCAACTTCACCGGCAAATCTTTCTCATCAACTGGCTGCCAACCACACTTCTTACACTCAACCATCGGAATCGGCGGCCCCCAGTAGCGCTGGCGCGACACACACCAATCTCTTAAATGAAAATTAACCATCCTTTTAGCTAAGCCTTTCTTTTCCAATTCTTTAATTATCTCCTCTTTATCTTTCAAAATATCTATTACCCCTACCCCTAGTTTATATTTTTTGGCAAAATCACGGTCTCTTTCATCATGTGCCGGCACCCCCATCACCGCGCCGGTACCATAATCTTTCAGCACAAAATCAGCAATCCAAATCGGAATTAGTTTGCCGGTTAACGGATGAACTATTTTATAGCCCGTGTCCACCCCGGTTTTTTTCTTTTCTTCCCGCTTCCGCTGTTGTTCTGTCTTTAATAAAGCCTTAGCCACATACTCTTTGGCTGCCTGATTCAACTTCAATTTCAATTTATTTACCAATTCATGCTCCGGCGCCAACACTAAAAAAGTTACTCCATAAATCGTATCCGGCCTGGTCGTAAAAGTTTTAATAATGGAAGGGTGCGACCCTTCCATTTTCCAGGTAATTTCTACTCCCTCACTCCGTCCAATCCAGTTTCTTTGGGCAATCTTAATTTTCTCCGGCCAGTTAATTATCTCAATATTATCTAACAATTTTTGCGCGTAATCAGTAATTTTAAAAAACCACTGCTCATTTTCCCGTTTTTCTACCGGAGTCTTACATCTTTCACACAAACCAACCTCCACCTGCTCGTCCGCCAAAACCGTTTTGCAGGACGGGCACCAGTTAACCTGGGCTTTTTTCCGGTAGGCCAACCCGTGTTTAAACATTTGGACAAATAACCATTGGGTCCAGCAATAATATTCCGGATCATAAGTTTCCAAGCGGTTATTCCAGCTAAAGCGGTTGCCGATCCGGCTTAACTGGTCGTAAAAATGTTTCTCGCTGAGCTTAGCCTGTTCAGCCGGATGCCTATTAATGCTAATCGCATAATTTTCCGAGTGGATCCCAAACCCGTCCAGACCGATCGGCTCAAACACCTCGTAGCCCTGCATCGCCTTAAACCGGCCATAAACATCAGCGCCGGTAAACGCATACATATTGCCCACATGCAAACCTTCGGCGCTAGGGTAAGGAAACATCATTAAATTGTAAAATTTACCCCGCGAAGCCTTGGCGAAGTGGGGCCGCTTCATATCCACCTCATAAATATGGCTTTCCTGCCATTTTTTCGCCCACTTGGCCTCAATTTTTTTGTGATCAAAGTTCATAATCACTTATCATATCAAAAAAACATTCCTTCTGCTATAATTTTTTTATGTCTCTGCTCAGACCTGCCATTTACTATTACGTTTCACCCACCGGATCAAACCCCATTAAACAATTTATCGACTCACTTACTCACCAACAACAAACTAAAATTTTAAGAATTTTTCAATATATTCAAGAATATGGCCTCACGGCTCATCTGCCCCAGATAAAAAAACTCACCGGCACCCCTCTATGGGAAATTAGGATTCTGGGTAAACATAATCTCCGAATTCTCTATGTTATCCCCAAAGAAAACCTGGTTCTTATTCTTCATGGCTTTATTAAAAAAACTGCCAAAACTCCTAAAAAAGAGCTCAAAACCACTCTTAACCGTTATCAGGAATGGCTTGACAGATGATATCATTTATGATATCATTTTTATATATATGAAAAACAAACTTACTTACTCCTTCAATCAAGATCTAAAACAAAGACTTAAACAGCCTCAATTTGAAGATGCCTGGCAAAAATCTGAAGCTGAGTATAATCTAGCAAAAAAACTAATCGAAACCAGGCTAGCCAAAAAGCTTTCTCAAAGAGATTTGGCTCAAAAAGTTAAAACCTCTCAAGCCGCCATTTCAAGGGTCGAAACCATGCAGGCCAACCCATCTCTTTCATTCTTGAAAAAAATTGCCCAAGCATTAGATGTTAAATTACAAATCTCTCTTTCATAATTGACCACTTATGTCTCTGCCCAGCCTGCCTCACTTTATTCTACTTCTTTTAGCCGCCGGCTTCACTTTCTTTTGGCACAACAACCCTGGACTGTCCCAATATTCCCTCCAACTTTCCAGCCTGTTGTTAGCTATTTTCCTTTTTCACAATCTGCTTGGCCGGAGAAAATCTTTCAATATCTCCTTCATAAAGTATCAAAGTATATCAAATAGCCTCACTATTACCCTCCTTCTCCTGCTTTTGGTCCTGGATACCGGCGGACTCACCTCCCCCTTGTTCTTTACCCTCGATTTTCTGCTTTTCGGTTTAAGCCTTTTGTTCAACCCCAGCTTAGGTTTGCTGGTCGGCTTAGCACTCTCCCTCCTCTTTCTGCTAAACAATTCGCTGATTGATTCAAACAGCCTCACCAACCTCATTTCCCTCATATTAATGGCTCCATTAGCCCGCTTTTTTGGCACTCAATACCTTAGTCTGCTTGAAGACCAAAAACAAATAAAAATCCTTAAACATCAATCCGATCAGCTGGAAACCAAACTTTCCCAGGAAGAAAGCAATACCTTGCTCTGGTTAACCCTGAATTTTCAAGAGAAAATGTCTCAAAGCCTGGACTTAATCTCCCAGATCAGTTCCCAGCTCTCCACCATCCCTTATCATCAACGGGAAAAGTTGAAAAACCTCTACTTAGACCTCAAGGAGTTATTTAAATCCGGCCAGGAATTAAAAGAAAAAATTGATAAAATCACCGATGACTAAAACTATAATTATTATAATTTTTATAACAATTATAACGGTTATACTAAAAGCCCCGCCAACGGCGCGGGCCGTCGCCAGCATGGAGTCCGACTCATATAAGCTTAAGTTTCCCAATCTGAACATGACTTCCGGTTCTAAATCCTCTGCCAACTACAATATCCTGGACACTGTCGGCCAAACCGCTCCCGGCGA
>CAZDQA010000032.1:0-8525 GCA_964507605.1 uncultured Pseudomonadales bacterium
CTCGTCGTATAGGTGATGGAATATTTAAGCATGATGGAATATTTAAGCAAATTTTGGAAGGCAAAAGTGCAATTTGAATGCAAGTACTCATATAAAATAGCGAGGATGCCAATATGTTAAATAAGTTTACCTTGGCAATAAAAGACTTGATGAAATTATTAACGATGAATCCAGATGAAAATAAACGAGAGTAAGAAAAGATCAATTTATTCGTCTGATATATACTGGATGAATAAATGGATAAAAAAAAGTTTGCCAGAATGTATCAGGAGTATGCCGATGCCATTTTTCGACACTGCTACTTTCGGGTGCAGGAACGAGAGACAGCAAAAGATATTGCCCAGAATACCTTTGTTAGGGTGTGGGAATATTTATCAAGAGGAGAAGAGATTAAGAATATGAAAGCGTTTTTGTATAAAGTGGCCAGCAATCAAATAATTGATTACTACCGAAGCAATAAAGAGCTGTCTTTGGATGAATTGCGCGAAAAAGGATTTGAGCCAAAAGGAGACTTGGGCGATGGTTATGAGGATAAATTAGATGCAGAAGCGATTCGAAATTTGCTAACCCAGTTGAATGAAGGTTATCGGGAAGTGATGGTTTTGCGCTATATTGATGATTACAAACCGAAGGAAATGGCCGAGTTAATGGGGGAGGATGTTAATGTGGTGTCGGTTAGACTACATCGTGCTTCAAAGGCGTTTAAAAAAATATGTAAAAGGAATGGTTTTGACCAAAACTATGGAAAATTTTGAAAGCAAGCTCAGTAAAATGTTTAGGGAGAGCCAAAAGGTGAAATTGGGTTTTTGGGAAAAACAAACAATGGGATTTAAGGTAATGGGTGATATTTTTGGTAGCTGGGCAGCGGCAGGAATACTAGTGCCTCAAAAAGCAGTGGCTTTGGCGGGATTGATGTTGTTTTTGACGGGAAGTGGAACTGTGTGGGCGATGGAACAAGCGTTGCCCGGAGATACATTGTATGGAGCAAAAGCGGCAATGCATAAGACTGTCGGAGTGATGGTTAAGGCGTCTCCGGAAGCAACAGCCAATTGGGCGATAAAAGAAATTAATAGAATAACAAGAGAGATGGAGAAGTTGGAGTTTAGAGAAGAGTTTAGCGCAGAGGCAGAGGCAGAGGCAAATGAGGCAATTAAGGTACAACTTGGTAATTTTTATGAAGCTAAAGAAGCCGTGGTGGTAAAAAAGGGACCAGAAGCAGGAGAAGTATTAGAAAAAAAGTTAGTTAAAGGGTATGGGCAATCAAGCGGCAAGGTGGAGATCAAACAAGAAGTGAGAACGGAAGAAAAAAGTGAAGAGGAACAAAAGAAAGGTGATGACAAAAATGAAGTAAAAACAGAAATAGAAGGGGAAAATAAAGTAGAGATAAAGTTACCGGAAGTAAAAGTGAACGAAGATTCAAGTTTGCAATGGAAGTTGGAGTTATAAATATTATATTTTTATGAGAACAATAATGTCTCCGAAAATTAAGGATTGGTGATTGAGTTTTCGGCTCTTTTTGCTTTGATGGCTTATGCCTTTATTGGTTATGTAACCACTGAACTTTTAAGAACACTTATCTACTATGGGGGTCAACGAGAAAAAGGAGACAAAATTTGATATATTGATATTAAATGGCAGGAAGAAGATTACTTGTTCGTAAGTTAGTTTTACTGATAATTTTTATTGTAATTGTTGGGATCGGATATTTTCTTTGGTCAAAGAGGAGACAGCCGGTGTCCGATTGGCAAATTAAACAGCAGCGGGAGCGGGTTCTTTCGATGATGAGAACAAAGCTTCCCGAAGCTCCACTGTCAAATAAAACTTTGCCGATTATTTCTTATGTTTTACCCAACGCTACCTGTTATTATTTCGCCGGGGCGAGCGCGGCCCACTTTCTGGAAAAAGATATCGATTTCGACAAGTTTCTTTGGTATGGCCGCCCGTTGCGATTCAAGTTTGACCAGAGGTTTGGCGACTTGCGAACCGGTCCGCCGGCAGGAGATTTATTTATGGAAGCATTTTACAATCTTGGCTACAAGACATATCAGGGAAACACGAGCGGGATTTTAATGCCGGCAATATTTATGACCCACATGACCGCGGACGATAATTTTATTTTCTTTAAAAAACAGGCAGAAGCTTTTGATTTTATAAAACGTTTGATAAGCGTTGACCAGCCGGTAATTCTTAACGGAGCCCCGATGCCGAATATGAAAAAAGGAGATTATGGATTTTTTGCCGGATACAATGATAATTTTGTTTATATCAGGCCGATACCCGACAAACACCCTTTTTACTACCAGGAACCGGAAATTTTAACTACTTTTTACGAAGTTCCCATAAAAAAATTCTTAGAAATTTGGAACAGGACAGAGAATACCTTTTATTGGTTCGAAAAAACACAGGAGAGAATCAGCGAACGGGAAATATACCAGATGAATAAGGCAGACGCGCAGGAAACCTATTCGAATATGCAAAAATTTATTAACAATCTTTCCCAAGATGCCGGGTTGAAGAGTTATTCCAGTAACGGAGACGGGATTAATTCCCGGGCGGCCGCCTCCCGCTATTTAAGGAAGGCTGGTTATTCTCAGTTGGCAGATAAATACATGGAGATTGCCAAACTTTACAATGAAAATGAGGATTTTTCTAAAATTGCAGAGCAGGAAAAGGAAGCCGCTAAGCTTTGGAAATAACCTTTAGCCATAGTATACTAAAGTATGCTGGTTTTAATCTTGCTTTTGGTTGTTGGCTCAATCCTTGTCTATATATCAAAATTTAATTTTGTGCCGGTGACGGTTAATTTAGGGATGTATGTTATTGCCGACGTTCCGCTCTTTTACGTAATTGTTGGTTCATTACTGACAGGTTTAGTGCTTTCTTATCTGGTTTACCTCGTTCAGGCAATTTCCACCTCTTTTAGACTTAGGGGGAAAGATAAGGAAATCAAAAAAGACAAAAATGAGGTGCTGGAGTTAA
The DNA here is from genome assembly GCA_964507605.1 of uncultured Pseudomonadales bacterium. Lineage (GTDB taxonomy): Bacteria > Patescibacteriota > Microgenomatia > UBA1400 > CG1-02-47-37 > CAZYUF01. Next base: position 2,980 of record CAZDQA010000032.1, read on the forward strand.
CCAAACGGATTCACCAGTTGGAGTTAGAAAATGAAAAAATAAAAAATGGTTCTGACTCAGAACCGGCAGACCGAAACGCCCTGTGAAAACATTATTGGCTAAACTCTGGAAAGCACTGCATCTCCCCAAGGCTTGGCAATTATTACTCATGCGTTTTTTCCAAGATCAATTTCTAGTGGGAGTGACCGGGATTATTTTTAATGACAAAAATGAGGTGCTTCTTTTTAAACACACTTATCGATCACATGCCTGGAGTTTACCGGGCGGCTATTTAAAATCCGGCGAGCATCCGCGTGAAGCCCTGGAGAGAGAAATTAAAGAGGAGTCAGGTTTGGTAGTAAGCGTGGATGAACCCTTAAAAACCCGCACTGATCGGGATACGGCGCGCTTAGATATGTGCTACATCGGCGTCTTGATTGGCGGCGACTTTAAACCAACCCATGAAGTATCTGAGTACGGTTTCTTTACCCAAGACAAACTGCCCCTGCTTCGAAAAAATCAGGTGTTTTTGATTGATGAAGCATTGAAACAACGCCATTGACAAGTAGTATAACTAGTTGTACTATATGAAGTATGACAACGAGATATTTTATGAAAATCCTGAATAAAACGATGAAGTTTAGAGCATTATTGCTAGTTTTTCTCTCCGCAATTTTTTTAAGAGTAACGACTCCAGTATACGCAGCGACATCACCAAGTCTTGGCGAAGCTGATAGTTTTGTGGTTCTGGCCGGAGAAGCGATTACAAACGTTCCCACCTCTGTTATTACCGGAAATATTGGCTTGAGTCCGGCCGCCGGTACTTTTTATGATTCCGGAGTAACAACGGCACAGGTATCGGGGACGATATATGCGGTAGATGCTTCTGGTCCTGCGGGTGCCGCGGGAAATAACCCGACATTAGTTAATCAAGCCAAAACAGATTGGACAAGCGCATACAACGCATTGAGTGCAGGGGATAATGCAGCGTGTTCGGGTGAAGATTACGGAGCGGTGACTAAGGATTTGGTGGGATTAACCCTGGTTCCCGGTGTTTACTGTGCGAATGCCTTTACATTGTCGGGAACGCTTACCCTAAGTGGGTCAGGTGTTTGGATTTTCAGATCAGCAGCCACCCTCGTTACCTCAGGTACTGCCAATGTTGTGGGCGGCGGCGACGCCTGTGACATATGGTGGAAGGTTCCCAGTTCCGCGACTCTTGGCACGAACACTTCATTGAAAGGAAATATTTTGGCATCCACATCCATAGGGATGGCTACGGGTGCAAGTTTAACGGGTAGAGTTTTGGCGAGTACAGGCGCTGTTACCTTACAATCTAACACGATTGCAAAACCAATTTGTACGACCACGACTAGTTCCACCACAACCTCTTCCAGTTCAACAGCAACTGCTCCGGCTCCCTGTGTTGCGACGGAGATTGATACGGTGCCAATTATATTAGAATTGAAAAGGGTTAGTCCCACGAGCATCTTTATTAGTTGGGGTCCGTATGCCGGGCTAGATACGTTTAACGTTCGGTATGGTCCGACAAACGGAAATTGGTTATACAATACGGACGTCACAGGATTCTCAACCACCATCAATGCGCTCCCTGCGAATCAACCCTTCTGGTTTCAGGTTGCAGCCAGAAACATTTGTGCGATAGGAGCTTATGGAGAGGCAAAGCTTGTCGGACAAGCAGGGGTTGTCAATCCTAATGTGCTTGGAGTAAGCTTTCCAAATACCGGAAATGGACCAAAGAAAAACATTCCATGGAATCTTATCTTACCAGGGAGTATTTTCACTGTTTTGGCGTTTTATTCTTTGACTCGAAAAAAAGATAAATTTTTATCCAGACATTGAAAGATTACATTAGACGGGCATTGTTAATAGTATCTTTGATAGTATTTTCTTTATGGCTTCTTACTTATTTGGTTCAAAATACTAACGAGAAAACAGAAGAATTAAGCAAAACTTCTTCAGGGTTGCCAATGCGTCTGGTTATACCGGCAATCAATGTTAATGCCGGCATTCAGAGCGTAGGCATTACTACTAAGAGAGAAATGGAAGTTCCAAGCAATTCTGTCGACGTAGGATGGTTATATCTCGGACCGCGCCCCGGGGAGAAAGGCAGCGCTGTTATTGGCGGACACTTCGATGGAGAAAATGGTGAAGCGGGGGTGTTTACTAATTTGTATAAGCTAAAGGAGGGGGACAAATTGTACATAGAAGACGATAAAGGAACATCGATTGTTTTCGTAGTTCGGGAGAGCCGCACCTATGATCTCGGGTACGCAGACGATGTTTTTAGTGGGAGCGATAGCGCTCATCTGAATCTTATCACCTGCGATGGCGTGTGGGATGGAGTTAAAAAAAGCTATAATAAACGTTTGGTAATATTTGCCGATAGCGCAAACTAACTGGTAGTTGTAGTATATGAAGTATGATAATTAATAATAAACGACGAGTGACTATTTTTATTAATCCTGCAATCGTTAAGCATGCTAGGGCACAAGCTGTGGTTGAAGACTTAAGTTTGGCTCATCTTGTAGAAAAAGCTTTGATTAAGTATTTACCCAAAGAAACAGTAATTAAGAAACCAGAAATAATTATAATTATAAAAAAATGAAAGAAATCGAAAAAATATGACAGGTCAAAATCAAAAGAAAAAAGATGAGAAGAAAAGTGGATTGAAGACAATAATGGCGGCTGTAACAGGAGCAGTTGTTGGGGCGGGTGTGGCAGTGGCCGGAATGGTCGCGCTAAAAGACGAAAAAAATCGCGAGAAGGCAAAAGAAGTGTTGGAAAATGTAAAAGATAAGGTAAGGGGTTATGTGAAAGATATGCAAGATAAAGAGAAAGTAAAGAAGGTAGTAAAATTAGCAAAAGATACAAAAAAGAAAGCGAGAGCAATATGATTCAACAAGCAACGCAAAAAGAATACCAAACCAAAAAAGCAATTTTCCGCACGTATCAGATAATTTGGTACATTCTCGGGATTATTGAAGTGCTGTTGGCCTTTAGAATTATACTGAAACTCCTTGGAGCAAGCACGCAAAGCGGATTTACCAGTTTCATTTATGCAATCAGCAATCCTTTTGCCTTGCCGTTTGCGGGAATATTAGGGAAAACAGGAATTTCCGGAATGATTCTGGAATGGTCAACCCTAATTGCTATGGCAGTTTATGCCATAGTTGCTTATGGAATTGTGAAGTTCTTTCAACTGGTTAAGCCAACGAATCCAGAAGAAGTAGAACAAACAGTTGATAACCAATAATATGACGATTATTTATTGGATAATTTTTGGACTGATTGCCGGAAGCATTGCCAATTTTATTGCCCCCAGCTCAAGAGGGGGGATGGTCGGATCAATTGTTCTGGGAATTATCGGGGCAGTAGTCGGCGGTTATCTTGGGCAAAGGTTTTTTGGAGTGGGGGTGACCGGATTTAATTTAATGTCTTTTGTGGTAGCGGTAGCCGGTTCACTGCTCGTGCTTTTTATTGGTCGACTGATATAAAAAGGGGCATATATGATTGTTTGGCCAAAAAAGCTTTATACGCAGGATCAGGTAGATGAATTATTGGAGAAAAAGGAAGATGGGCAAGAGGTTAAAACTGCAGATAAACAAAAAAGACTGAATAATAAGGCTGTTGTAAATTTGATTAAAAAATCCAACAGAATATTGGTAAGCATATCCTCGCATGCATTCCCTTTTGATTTTTTCCCTAATACTATTAATGTTGAAGAGGGAAGAATTACGGTAATAAACCGCCATTTGCTTTCTTCTGAGGTTCACAGCATTGATATAAAAAATATTTCCAACATATTTATTAATACGACGGTTTTCTTTTCCCAACTAGTTATTATTTCAAAAACCTTTGAAGAAAATGAAATAAAAATAAGAAATTTGAAAACTGGAGAAGCGGTTTTTGCCAGAAGAATCATCGAGGGGTTAAGGACTTTTGAAAATAAACAAATAGATACTTCTAACTATACCAAGGAAGAATTGCTCGCCAAGCTCGAAGAATTAAGCAAGACAGAGATAGTGATGTAAAAGTATTTCCTTTAAAGTCCGTGTTAGCTCCCGCCAGAGGCGGGCAGGCATGGCAGGGGAGTTCTGAATAGCTCTTAATCTAACCAAATATTTTGGAAAATTTATAGTAATATAGATAGTATGGGAAGTATTTCCTTTATTAAACCTACATTTGCAAAGGGATTATTAACCGTCTTAGTATTTTTATCCATTGAAGCTTTTTTCTTCGTATGTTCCCCTTTAGAATATGAGACTTTTGGTGTTGGTAATGCTATGGAGAGACACACAAGTTATGCTTGTGGAATTGTTTCTGAGGGAATATATAAATTATTTGGTAGTGCTTGGCAGAATCCTCCTGCAATTTCTTATTGGTATTTATATCTACCCTTTGCTTATTTCCTATCCTGTATTTTAATAAAGATAATTAAACCAGCAAGAAAATAGAAGTGGCACTTAATATACCAAGTGCTATAATTTAAGGTAGATTCATGAAAAAAATAATTCTTTTTGTTGGTCTATCGGGAATAGTAATTTTTATAACAACCGCAATAAATGGAGGAACATTTGATGCCTTGATTTGTGCAATAGACCCAGGATTCTCTTACACTTCAAAAAATCAGACGTTGGGGGATATTTATAACTGTATTAGTAAAGGCGGTAAATGGGGAATTGCTGGCATGTCCGGATGCAGATGTTTTAATAAAGCTAAGGATGTCAATAAACCCTGTTCGTCATGGGAGAAAGATTGCGAGGGACTTTGTTTGGCGCCAAAAAATGCAAAAGAAGGAGAGAAAGTTGTTGGAAAGTGTAGTAAGTATGACCTAATGTTTGGATGTCATTCTTTAGTAGAGGATGGGAAAGCCGTGTCAATATGTTCTGACTAATTTTAGTTTTTCTATTTCCTCCAGGATTTGAGTTACAAACATAAAATCAGAGAAAGCCTTGGAAATATGAGATAATTGTGTGGTTATATTAAAGTTACGATTCTCGAGCAAGTTGGGATAACTAACTTTATCGTTTGTAAATATTGCTATACTAATATAAGTTAATAATTTAAGGGGGGTAAATAATTATGAATAAATTGTCTATTTTTATCGTTACTGTTGCAATTTTATCTTTTGGCTCTGTTGTCTATGCGGCCAAAAATGAAACAGGCGCTCAGGTGCAAAACCAGAATCAGGTGAAAACTCAAAATGCAGGTGAAGATCCACAACTTCAGGTAAATACTCAAGAGCAGGAGTCTCAAGGCATGCCCAAGGGCGAATCACCCCGAAGTGAATCAGCCAAAGAAAATATGAGCGTTGTGGCTCAAAAGGTTGAGGAGTTGCTGACGACCAAAACTACAGAAGGGGGCATTGGTGAGCAGGTAAAACAGATTGCCCAAGAGCAAAAACAAGCACAAGATCAGATACAAACAGAACTGGGAAAAGTTGATAGCCGAGGCGGATTATTAAAGTCTTTGATCGGACCAAATTATCAAGCTTTGAAGAATATGCAGAAGCAGATGGAGCAAAATCAACTGCGTATTCAGCA
>CAZDQA010000033.1:0-8449 GCA_964507605.1 uncultured Pseudomonadales bacterium
GGTGGCAGGTTTTGATAATTCACCTAGATTTACAAGTGCATTAGTTGTATCTGTCATACTTTTCACTTTTTCTTTTCCTGGGTAGCCTTTGTCCCGTCAGAAAAAGTTGCCTCGAGTTTAGTAAAAACATCTGTGGGGTGCAGGTTATTTTGATCGAAAGCCAATCTTTTAACGTCTGGTTCTACAAAAATTTGAGTCTTTTGATTACTTCCTTTTTTACCGGCATAAACGACTAGACGTAATCCTAATTTTGACTGAGTTAATAATGAAGTTACAAAAAACTTATTATCTCTAGATGATTTTTTGTCTTCTGAAAGTGGTAATGCTTCATCATCGAGGTTTATGAATTTCATGTTTTTATAAACCTTTGCGTCAATTTTATTTAATACATATTCTTTTTCATCATCAAATTCTCTTGGTAGTTTAAAAACTTTATTGCATTCTTCGCACTTGAGAGCAAATACGCTCATAATAAAGTTATCTTCCTGAATTAGAGATAATTTAATAAAATCTTTTGGACAAAGTGGTATTGGCCGACGAGGTCGTTCACCTATTATCCACTTTACACCATCAACAATAATTCCATTTGTTAACATATTTTCTCTTAGTAGGTAAGAAAACTATAATAACTAAGCGTATAATACTCTTTTGTATCAAATGGATCAAAAAACCCTATGGATCAAGCTAAAATCAGAAACATCGCCATTATTGCTCACGTCGATCATGGGAAAACCACCCTGGTCGATCATTTGCTGAAGCAATCGCATACTTTTGCTGCTTATGAAAGCGAGATGAACCAGGATACCATCATGGATTCCCAAGATTTGGAACGCGAGCGCGGGGTAACAATTTTAGCCAAAAACACGGCCATTGTCTGGCATGATTACAAAATCAATATCATTGACACCCCCGGCCACGCTGATTTTTCCGGCGAAGTCGAACGGGTACTCAACATGGCCGAGGGCTGTTTATTGTTGGTCGACGCCGCTGAAGGAGTTTTATCCCAAACCCGCTACGTATTATCTTTAGCTTTAAAATTGAAGTTAAAACCGATTGTGATTATTAACAAAGTCGACCGCAAAGACCAGCGCTCCGGAGAAGTTTTAAACGAAATTAATAATCTGTTCTTGGACTTGGTGGAGAATGAAAATCAGCTTGATTTTCCGGTTTTGTACGCCGTCGGTCGTCGCGGCGTAGTTGGGAAAAGTGTGGATTTGTCAGATGCCAAAGATTTATCCTTACTGTTTGAAACCATCATCAAAACCATTCCCGCGCCGCCGGGCGATCCGCATGGCCCGGCCCAAATGCAGATTACCACTTTGGATTACGACGCTCACAAAGGCCGTTTCGCCATCGGCCGGATCAACCGGGGAACAATTAAGACTGGTCAGAGTCTGGCGATTTTAAGAAATGAAGAAAAAATAACCACCAGCCAAGTGGAATATTTATATACTTTTCAGGGATTGAAAAAACAACCCACAACTACCGCCGGGGCCGGAGAAATTGTCGCCCTGGCCGGTTTTAGCGAAGTCAGGATCGGGGACACCTTAACCGACCCGGAGCATTTAGATCCACTGCCTAAATTAGAAATCACCCAGCCGATTTTAAAAATAGAAATCAGCGTCTCCACTTCGCCTTTAGTGGGCAAAGACGGTAAATTGACCACTTCCCGGCAGATCCAGGCTCGTTTAAAAAAAGAAATAGAAACCAATATCAGTTTAAAAATCGAGCCCGGGGCCCTGGGCAATAGTTTTGTCGTTGCCGGTAGGGGCGAACTCCACTTATCAATTTTAGTCGAGACCATGCGCCGCGAAGGTTATGAGTTTTCCGTTTCCCAGCCGCAGGTAATCTATAAACAGGTTAATAGTAAAACTTTTGAACCATTTGAAAAACTGTACCTTGAAGTGCCGGAGAAATTTTCCGGCACGGTCATTAAAAGCCTGGGACAAAGAAAAGCTCAAATGATTAACATGCAAAATGTTAAAAGCGGGATGCGGTTTGAATATAAAATCAGTACTAAAAATTTAATCGGTCTAAGGGGTGAGTTATTAATCAAAACTTCCGGCATGGTTGTGGTTAACTCGGTTTTCTGGGATTATGAACCGGAAAAAGAAGCCATCGTTTGGCAAAGAAACGGCGCTATTGTGGCTAACGAACCTGGGAAAACCCTGGCCTATGCCATTGCCCATTTGCAGGAGCGGGCAACTTCCTTTGTCGATCCCGGTGAGGTGGTTTATAAAGGCATGATTATCGGTTTAAACAACCGCCTCGGCGATATGCATTTTAATATTTGCAAAGGCAAACAGTTAACCAACATGCGCGCCGCTACCGCTGATGCTACCATTCAAATTGCCCCGGCCCTAAAAATGTCTTTAGAACAATACTTAACTTTTATCGGCCCGGATGAACTGCTGGAAGTCACCCCTCATTATTTACGTTTGCGCAAAAAAGACTTAAACTTTAAACACTAAAAAAATGTCCTTTACTAACTGGAAAAAATCCATTGTCATGTCTATTGCCACCCTGGGGGTGGTCTATGGTGATATTGGTACTTCACCGCTTTATGCTATTAAAGAAATCAATAATCATTTGGGCGCCGCTGGCCGCAATCCGGCCAATGTTCTCGGTTATATTAGTTTAGTTATTTGGACCTTAATTATTATTATCACCATAAAATATATTATTCTGGTCCTGCGGGCTGACAATGAAAGCGAAGGCGGAGTTTTTGCCTTATTTGCTTTGTTATCCCGCTTAAAAATAAAAAGGATAATTTTCGCTTCCTTTTTACTCTTGTTATCAGTCGGCTTTTTACTCGGCGACGGCATGATTACGCCGGCAATCAGCGTTATTTCCGCCATTGAAGGTTTAGGGATTATTACTACTGCCTTTAGCCCCTTCATTGTGCCAATTACGGTGGCTATTTTATTAATGTTATTTTTAATCCAAAAAAAGGGTACTGCCAAAATCGGCATTATCTTCGGTCCGATTATTGCCGTCTGGTTTTTTAGCTTAACTTTATTAGGTATTGCTCAAATTATTAACCAGCCGGAAATTTTTCTGGCCCTGAGCCCGCTTCCGGCCATCCGCTTTATTTTAAACAATGACTTCCGTCTGCTTTTACTGGTTCTTGGTTCAGTTATCCTGGTTATTACCGGCGGCGAAGCTTTATATGCCGATATGGGCCATTTTGGTAAAAACTCCATCCGCCTGAGCTGGTTTGGCTTGGTTTTTCCGGCTTTAGTTATCAACTATCTTGGCCAAGGCGCTTTTTTATTAAGCAGCCAGCCGTTAATTAATCATAATATTTTTTACAGCATGGTCCCGGCCTGGGGATTAATTCCTATGGTAATTTTAGCCACCTTGGCGACCATTATTGCTTCGCAAGCCTTAATCACCGGCGCTTTTTCTCTTATTACCCAAGGAATCCATTTAGGTTATCTTCCTCATTTAAAAGTAATTCATACTCACCAGGAACATGCCGGGCAAATTTACGTTCCCTTTGTCAATTTAAGCCTGCTGGCCGGCTGTGTTTTTTTGGTAATTATGTTTCAAACCAGTTCCCATCTGGCCTCTGCCTATGGTTTGGCTGTTGCCTATGTGATGTTTGTCACTACCTTATCAGTTCTTTTAGTGGCCCGGCATTTATGGCAATGGTCACTGCTTAAAATATTTTTAGTCTTTTCTCCGCTTTTAATCATTGATTTTTCCTTATTAATCTCCAATTCTTTTAAGTTTTTTTCCGGTGGTTATATTCCTTTAATTATTGGTGTCAGCATTTTACTGATTATGAAAATCTGGCATTGGGGGAAGCAGATTACCCATCAGAAATATCATAAATATTCATCGATGACCATGAATCAATTAATAAAATATAAGCAAGACTCTGTTGTCCAAATCCCCAAATCTTTTATTGTCATGACTCCTTATGGACCCAAAAAACCAAATCATAAAATCGTTTTGCTGGAACAAATTCTTCTGGACCGCTACGGCCTGATTCCTAAGCACCTCACCTTTGTCACTGTTGTTGTCCATAAGGTTCCCTATTTTCAAAACAACCGGTTTAAAGTAATTCGTTTTTTTGATGATCCGGAAAAGGGTAGTATTACCTCAATCAGAATTAACTATGGTTTTATGGAAAATCCGCGGGTGGAAAGAGAGCTGTTGCAATTAGCCGAGAGAGATGACCTCCACATTGATCAGGATAGAAAACAATGGCTTGTTCACGTCGCTGCCATGAGATTTTTTATTTCACCAGAAACAAAGTTTCTTACCAAATTAAAGCTCCGCTTCTATCAGCTGATGTACAAAAACAGCCAATCAGCCGATCAATATTTTGATTTAGGCAAAGACACTAAGCTCTCTGTTGAGGTGCTCCCGGTAAAATTATAAAATAATCTCCCTATTGACAGAAATATGGAATTTCCGTAAAATGGAAAAATTAGTAAGGAGTTATATGCAAGTACAATCTTTTGAAGAAATAGTCAAAATGCAGCCAAAAGGACTTTTGACTATTCCTAAAAACATTAGAATTAAATATGGTTTTGAGGAAAACGGATTAGTGAAAATTAGAGCCGTCACCGGTCGAATATATCTTGAGCCGGTACGAGCCCTGCCTTATCCCGTGAGAAATTACACCGCTAAAGAATTAGAAGAATTTTTTAACTTTGATAAGAAATTATCGAAATGAAACCGGCAGTAGTTTTTTTTAATGCTTCAGTGATTCTGTCTGGCTTAAAATCACCAAAAGGGGGATCGGCAAAACTGATCAATTGGTGTCAGAAAAAAAAGATTAAGGGAATAATTAGCGAGATTGTCCTGGATGAAATTAGACGTAATTTAAGTAAAATCAAAATTAACAATAATAGAATTAAAAAAGCCGTTCTGGCTTTTTCTTCGATTGAACCCGCGCCGACGGCAAGAAATGTTAATAAATTTCTTAAAATCGTGATCGATCCGGGAGACGCCCATGTTTTAGCTTCGGGTTTGGAGGCTAAAGCAAAATACTTAGTCAGTTTAGATAAAAAACATATTTTAGTTTTACAAAATCAAATTACCAATTTCAAAATAGTTAACCCTAAAGAATTAATCGAAAGGTTGAGTTAGTTATGTCCAAAGTCCTAGTTCACTATGCCGAAATTGGCCTCAAAGGCGGCAATCGGGGTATTTTTGAGAACAAGCTAATTAAAAATATTAAAATTGCCTTAAAAAACCCTTCACTTCAAATAATTAAAGCGCAAAAACAGATCTTTATTTCCGGAAATAAGATTAATCTTGCCCAATTAACCACGGTTTTCGGCATTGCCTGGTTCGCGCCGGTAACTACTGTTGCCAACAATCAGCCGGCAATCGCCGCCGCCGCGCTGAAAATAGCCGAATCCAAAAAGACCTTCGCAGTTCGGGCGCATCATCATTTAGAAGTGGCCCTTGGCGACATTATCCGGACCAAGAAAAAAATCAAGGTTGATTTGTCTAATCCTCAGCAAACAATCTATATTAAAGAATTTAATAACCAAGCCCTGATTTTTAACCAAAAAATTCCCGGCCCCGGCGGTTTACCGGTGGCTACCAGCGGGAAAGTTCTCTGTCTTTTATCCGGCGGTTTTGACTCGATCGCCGCCGCCTATTTGCTGGCTAAAAGGGGAGCTCAGGTCGATTTTTTGCACTTTCATGTTTTTCCGGACGGGAAAAAAGTTTTAGCTTCAAAAATCATGGCCATCATTAAAAAATTAAAATTATTAACTCTTTCCCAAAAACTTTATTTAGCCAGCTACTTACCGTTTCAAATGAAAGTGTTGGATTTAGATAGGCGCGACGAAAAACAAGAATTAGTTGTTTACCGCCGCTTAATGGTCAAGGTTGGGGAAGAAATCGCCAAAAAACACGGATATCAAGCCTTAGTTTTAGGCGATTCGTTAGGCCAGGTGGCTTCCCAAACCATGGAAAATATTGTCGTCGTTGATCAGGCGGTTAAAATTCCCATCTTCCGGCCCTTAATCGGTATGGATAAAAAAGACATCATTGATTTAGTCAGGCAAATCGGCCTTTATGAAGAAACAATTAAGCCTTATAAAGATTGTTGTTCCTTAATTTCCACCCATCCGGCCACCCGGGCGAATTTAGCTAAAATACAAATTCTTGAAAAAAAGATTAAAATAAGCCAAATTAATAAAGCCATCACTCAAGATGTTCAAATCATTGCTCTCTAATTCCCGCCGCCAACTATTCTTCAATTTAATCATTTTTAATACCGCTTATGCCTGGTCAAGAACTTTCAGCGGTTCTGTTTTGAATCCTTATTTTCTTCGCTCAGGCTTATCCGTTCAACAAATACTTTTAGGGGTTCTTTTCAGTTTTATCGGAATTGCCGGCCTAATGCTGTTTGTCAAAAGAATTTCTTCAAAAACTTCTTGGCGATTAGCCATTATCAGTGCTTTCGCTTATATTCTTTTCGTTGCCAGGATCAACAGCCTTTGGCAGTTTTATTTTGCTTCAGTTTTGTCCGGCTTTGTCATGGCCTTATTGTATGTGGCTTACAACATTGCTCACTATCAGCTTACTCCCAAACATCGCACCAGCTACAGCTCAGCCATTCTCTTTAGTGTTTTCCCGCTTGTTGGTCTGGTAGCGCCGTTAGCAGCCGGTTTTTGCGCCGAAATTAGTTACAACTTAATCTGGATTTTGTCAGGTTTCTTCTTTTTATTAAGTTTCTATATCATCAGGTTTCAAAAACAGTTTTTAGTAACGATTGATTTAAAATCCGGTTTTAAAACGATTAAAACAATGCGCCTATTTGTATTTCTGGAAGGAATTTGGGAAGCTTTAATTTTCGGGATTATTCCGGTTTTCAGCCTTTATTTTATTAAATCTCCGCTTTATTACGGTACCTACATGGCTTATTTATCTTTAATGGCCGTGATTGCCAACCTGATTTTAGGCCAAATTTCTGACAAACTCAAAAAACGCTTGGTTTTTCTCTATCCGGTCACGATTCTTATGGCCTTAACGACATTTGCTTTTCCCTTAGTGGTTTTTAATCTTGTTTTCTGGTTAATTTTAACCGGCGTCATTCAGTTTTTTACCCCTTTATTCTGGAATTTTTCTACCTCGATGTTTATTGACTGTCACCCTGACGTGGCCAAATCAATGCCGATCAGAGAGTGGTTGCTGTCTTTGGGTCGGATTTTAGGCCTGGCCTTAGTTTTTCTTAACTTTCAAGTTGAGGCCGTACCCCATCTAATCTTTTTCTTCCTTGGCTTTATCATGCTTTTATATCCGGCCATTCTCTTTTACAATACAAGAATCAGTAAAAAGTACCATTATTTATAAATATGGATTTATTTAATATTCACCAACAGGTAAATAACTTCATGCCGGCCATTAACCGCCAGCTGGTTAAAAAATTCAGTTTGCCCAAGAAAATCTCTTACAAACCCGGAGGGATCGACCACTTAAGCACGTCAGTTGTCACCGAAACCGATCAACGGGTAGAAGAACTGCTTAGGAAAAAATTACTGCAAGTTTTGCCGGGAAGCGGTTTTATCGGCGAAGAAACCCCGGTTCGGGTTAAAGACTATAACTGGATTGTTGACCCGATTGACGGTACCTTAAACTTTGCCAACCAAGTGCCGGTTTTTGCCTGTTCCATCGCCTTATGGCATAAAAATGAGCCTGTTTATGCTTTTGTGTCCCTGCCTTTAATTAAAGAAACGATTCACGCTTTTTCCGGCAAAGGCCTTTGGCTTAATGGCCAACAAGTTAAACCAATCAGGCAGCCTTCTCCCAAAATATTTTTAACTTATTCCTGTGTCGGTGACCGCCGCCTGCAAAATCAGGTCTTTGCGGCCCTGCTGGAATTTACTTCTTCCCCCCGCTTTTATGGCAGTTGTGTCTTCCAAGGTGTGCAAATTGCCCTGGGCCGGATCGACGGCGGTGTCTTTGTCAATCAGGGTTTATGGGACATTGCCGCCATTGTTCTACTGGCCCAGGAAGCCGGTTTAACCGTCAAATATGTCAGTGCCCCGCCAGATATCGGTAGCGACGTCCTGAAAGACTATCAATATTCTCTGGTCATCGGCCCGGAAAAGCTGACAAAAGATTTAGCGACGAAATTATGATTACCTGTTATTTTGAAAAGACCAAAAAGAAAAGTTTTTTGCGCCACGTGGTGGTGGATATGCTGGTAATTAAGGGTAATAAAATTCTTTTGGTCAAGCGCGCGGGCAAGTGGCTGGAAGCCGGCCAGTGGGCTATGCCCGGCGGATTTTTAGACCACGATGAAACCGGCGCTCAGGCGGCGGTGCGCGAAACCCGCGAAGAAACCGGTTACGAAGTCAAAGTAATTAAACTTTTTCAGGTTAATGATAATCCTGTCCGGCCGCATGAATTAAACCGCCAAAACGTTTCCCTGGTTTATTTATTAAAGCCAATAAAAAAAGTCAGCGGTCATGAT
>CAZDQA010000034.1:0-8278 GCA_964507605.1 uncultured Pseudomonadales bacterium
TTTTCCCGGATTAAAAAAATTCCGGCCGTCAAAAATAATCGGTTGTTTCATTAATCTTTTAACTTTTTTAAAGTTTAAATCATTAAACATCTGCCATTGGGTGACTAAAACCAAGCCATCAGCATTAATTAAGGCTTGATAAGGATCGCTAAACTCAGTTTTAATGACCGGATCAAAGCGATGAATAATCACGCCTAATTTTTTCAATTTTTTAATTAATACCGAAGATCTGGCTTCCCGTTGGTCATCGGTATTTGGTTTAAAGGCTAAGCCTAAAATAGTTAAAATTTTACCTTTTAAGCCGTCCGGATAAGCGGATTTAATTTTACTAATAAAGTAATCTACCTGATCATTATTAACCTTGTCCACCTGCTTTAAAAAATTAAAGTCATAGCCTAACGATTTAGCATAAGCAATTAACGCCCAAGTGTCTTTAGGAAAACAGGAACCGCCGTAACCTAAACCGGCATCCAAGAAACTGCTGCCAATGCGCGGGTCTAGGCCCAACCCGGTTGAGACAGCTTGAATGTCAGCGCCAACCTTGTCACAGATAATCGCCATGGCATTGATAAAAGAAATTCTGGTGGCCAGCATGGCGTTAGAAGCATATTTAACCAGCTGAGCGGAAGGCGGGGTGGTAACTAAAACAGGCGCTGATAACTTTTTGTGGGCTTTTCTAAGCTGGCTTTCGGCTTTGGCAGATTCAACCCCGAGAATAATTCTGGCCGGATGCAGGGCATCATTAACCGCTGAGCCTTCGCGCAAAAATTCCGGAGTGGAGGCAAGATCAAAAGCCACCTTAGTATTAGCTTGAATAATCTGCCTCACTTCATTGGTGGTTGAGGGCGGCACCGTGCTTTTGATCACAATCACCGCGTACTGGGTTAAATGCTCGGCAATAGATTTAGCGGCAGCATAAACGTACTTGGAGTCATAACTGCCATCCGGCTTGGGAGGAGTACCAACACAGATAAAAATCAGCTCGGCGGATTTAACTGCTTGGGCATAGTCAGTGGTAAAGATTAACCGGCCGGAATTCAGGTGTTTTTGCAGTAAGGTTTCCAAACCAGGCTCGTAGATGGGCAGCTGGCCTTTTTTGAGCTGGCTGATTTTAGATTTATCAATGTCTAACCCCACCACCTGATGGCCGATTTCACTAAAAACAGCGGCAGAAACCAAACCAACATAACCAGTCCCTAAAACAGCTATTTTCATGGATTAAATATAGCAGAAGAGGGAATTTTTTTCAGGATAAGTTTAAACCAGGGGGTTAGTTTGTCCGGCAAAGAATTAATCCCCGCATACCGCCAATTGCTTATTTCTTTTTTATTGATTTTTGGTTTTTTATCAGTGAAGCCGATAAAAACATGGACCAATTCCTGCTCCCGGCCGATATTTTCATATTGAAACCGATAAATATTTTTTTGGGTTAATTTTAAATTTACTTTTAACCCTAATTCTTCCCGGGTTCGCCTCTCAGCAGCCGCTAAATAAGATTCGCCAATTAAGGGGTGAGAACAACAGCTGTTGCTCCAAAATAACGGCCAAAGCCGTTTATTCCGGCTTCTTTGGGTAATCAGCAGCTCTTTTTTGGAGTTGAAAATCTGGACGGAAATTGCCCGGTGGAGCTTGCCTGAGCCAAGATGAGCTTGAACTTTGTTGGCTATGCCTAAAATTTGATCTTTTTTATTTACCAAAATAACCTGATCATTTAAACTAACTAAATCCTGTTGAATTAATTTTGTTAAAGCCAATAAGCCTCTAACTTTTTTGGGCGGCCGAAGAAAATGAGTCAGTTTGACCGATAATTGCCGGCCGTAAATATCCTGGTTAAAATCAAATAAATAAACTTCAAAGGTGCGGCGGGGACTGTAATAGGCTAAACCTAAATAAGAGTTTTTACCTAGCTGGCAAATAACCAAATAGACTCCGGGTTTAATTGAAGGTAATTTTTTTAAAGCTAAATTAGCTGTAGGGAAGTTAATGGTCCTGCCGATTTTTTCACCAGGAATGACTTTCCCGATCAATTTAATTGACTTAAGCAACTTTTTCATTAGGGACTAAAGAAAGGACTAAGATATCGATAATCAAAACTAAGGCGGCCAGAATTTGCACTCCGGTTAAACGTTCTCCAAGAATAAAAAAGCCAACTAAAGCGGCGGAGACCGGCCAGGCAAATTCAGAAAAGGTAGCGATTTTAGCTTCGGTATATTTAAGGCCCATATAGTAAGCAAAGAAGCCAAGAACGCCGGTAACAACAGCCAAGATTAATAAATAATACCACTGAGTAGAAGTGATCAGGCTTAAAGGATATTTATCGCCCAGAATCAGGCTAATGGAAAAACTAATAGGGATCACCATAATAAAACGAATGGTGACGGCGGCGGCAAAACTTAATTTTTTTAAAATCATTTTGCTGAGAACCACGGTTGAACCCCACATAGCGGCGGCGCCAACAGCCAGAGCGGCGGCAATTAATTCACCGTTGTGCCAGAGCAAGATTGGTTTGTATTGAGGAAAAGTGAGAAAATAAGCGGAAATTAAAGCAACAGCGGCCAGAATAATATAGCGGGGGGTAATTTTTTCTTTTAATATCAGCGCGGCTAAAGCGATTGTAAATAAAGGCCGAATTTGCTGTAATAAAACCACCACCGAGTAACTAATATTATTGACTTTGGCTAAAGCGGCAGTGTAAAAAATTGAACCTAAAGCGCCACTGAATAAAGCGATAGCAAAAATTATCCACCAGTCTTTCTTGGTTAACTTTTTATATTCTTTGATGAACCGGGGAAGAAGCGGCAATAAAATTAAAACCCGGATGCTGTGTTCTATGGTGACAATAATGGTTGAGGGAATCCCGCCTAAAGCCCGCCTTAATAAGCCGTCAAAACCCCAGAGAATGCCGGCCAAAACAATCATTAAGGAATAGCCTTTTTTCATAGTCGTCTAATAAAAATACACTGCCCGCGGGGAAAAAACAAGACACATTTAATATTGATATTATAGTACAATTACCCCGTATGCAGATTGAAATACTAACAATTTTCCCGGAAATGTTTCCGGAAGTTTTAAACTCCAGCATTATCGGCCGGGCACAGAAGAAAAATTTGGTCAAAATTAACGTGCATAATCTGCGCGATTGGACCAAAGATAAACATAAAACCGTGGATGATAAACCGTTTGGCGGCGGGGCTGGCATGGTGATGCGCGTCGATGTAATCGAACGCGCTTTACAGTCATTACCGAGCGGCTATAAAATCTTGCTCACCCCCCAAGGTAAAGTATTTAACCAATTGTTGGCCAAAAAATTATCCCAGAAAAAACAGCTAATTTTAATCTGCGGGCATTATGAGGGATTTGATGAAAGAGTCCGTAGTTTGGTTGACGAAGAAATTTCTATCGGCGATTATGTTTTAACCGGAGGGGAGATTCCGGCGATGGTGATTGTGGACGGCATCGTCCGCCTAATTCCCGGAGTAATTGAGACTGAATCACTGAAAGAAGAATCTTTCAATAATAAGTTATTGGAGTGTCCCCAATATACCCGGCCGGAAGAATATAAAAAAATGAAAGTGCCGCCTGTGCTTTTGTCCGGCAATCACGCCGCCATCAAAAAGTGGCGCGAGGAACAAAGTCAGTTACGCACTAAACTCCGTCGTCCGGATTTAATAAAATAAAGATAAGTCTTTTGTTGTTTCTTCGACCGCTTCCTGAACTAATCTTTCTAAATCTAAATAATTTTCTCTGTCTGCATTCTGTAGTGCTTTGACATACTTTTGCCTGCCTTTTTTAGTTTCCACTTTAAGCTCGATTGGGGGCAGATTAAGATTAAGGAGAATTACATTTATCAATAAGCGGGCAGGTGTTTTAATCTCGCTTTTAAATCCTGACAATAATTGTCCACAATTGGCGGCAAAAGATAATATTTTGGCGGGATATGGTCAGAAACAGTGACTTCTGTCCGACGGAATCTGCCTGCCGTTTCCGGGAATATCCAACCAAAGCCGACCGAATGAAGTTTTCTAATAAATTGGGGTGTTATAGAAATTTTGGCAGACTGGCGTTTTTTTAAAACAAAGTCCCAAGCACGCTTAATTCCCTCTATTTCGAGAGGGATTAATTTTGAGCGCGGAATAATACCAAAGGCTGTTTCCTGAAAACTTGTTTCTCCTTGTTTTTTAGTCATGAACTAAATTGCGGTTTGGCTAAGACTTTTTGCACCATTTGAAAAGTAGTTTCTGGATTCTCTGTCTTGGTGGTTCGTAAAAGCATTTTTTTTTCAAAAGCACTAAAAAACTTCTGACGAGATTTGTTAGATAAGCGCCGGAATTTTTTAAAACTATTAAGAATTTTTTGTTTGGTCATATCTGTAAAATTATAATTGATTCTTAAAATCCTGTAAAGCCGTATCGATATCTCTCATTCCAATCCCAAAATCTTTTTTTAGTTTGGAGTTGGAAATTTTTAAATACTGCTGGCGGGGACGGGGGTCGGTTTTTAAATATTGTTTAAAGCTGCCGGGTTTGATCTCTGCCGGAAGCTGAAAAACTGTGGCCACTTTTTTGGCTAAATCATAGGGAGACAAGGCTGTGCTGCCAACCACATGGTAAATTCCTGACGGCTTTTTGACAATAAAAACTTTCAGGGTCTGGCAAATATCATCGATAAAAGTCGGAGTGATAATTTGATCGGTAAACATGGGGTGAAGGGTATTGGTTTTGAGTTTTGCCAAAATTTTGCGAACGAGATCCTCCTTTGGAGAAAACTTCGCTCGGAAAGGAAAAGACAGCCGGGCGAAGACATGTTGACAGCCGGAATCAATCACTTTTTGTTCTGCCCAAAGCTTGGTTTGGCCATACCACTCAATCGGACGCGGCTGGTCGGTCTCGGTATATGGTTCTTGTTTTTTCCCGTCAAAAACAAAGTCAGTGGAAATATGAATTAAATGGTGATTATATTTTTTACAAGCGTTAGCGATATTTTGAGTCCCTAGAACATTAACCTTATAAACCATACCGTTTTTATTGCCAGTCTCGCTGTAGGCTTTGGAAACATCAGTAAATGCGGCCAAATGAATGACGGCAGTTGATCGCTGTTGACTTAAAGCCTGGTTAATTTGAGCCGAATTAGTAATATCAATATTGTTAGTCAAGTCCAGATTGATAAAGTCGAAGTCGACGGCAAACATTTGAGTAAAGCGGGAGCCGACCATGCCGGAGAGACCGGAACCGATGATAGTAGTTTTAGCCATGTTTAATCGCCTGCCACCAGGTTTTGTTTTCCTGATACCATTTTATGGTTTGGGCTAAATAGGTATCAAAGTCATGTTCCGGCTGATAGCCAAGCTCGTTTTTGGCTTTAGTCCAGTCAAGGGCATAGCGGCGGTCATGGCCGGGCCGGTCTTTGACGAACTCAATTGAGTCTTCAGGCTTACCCATAATTTTGATAATTTTTTTGACAATTTCCAGATTAGATAAATCTTCAGTCGTCCCGCCCAGGCAGTAAGTTTCGCCAAGCCTGCCTTTCTGCAGGACCAGATCAATCCCCCGGCAGTGATCGGCAACATAAAGCCAGTCGCGGACATTTAAACCATCACCGTAAACCGGAACTTTTTTACCCTCTTGCAAATTAGCAATAGCTAAAGGAATTAATTTTTCCGGGAACTGGAAAGGGCCGTAATTATTAGAAGTATTAGTGATGGTAACAGGCAGACCATAGGTTTGATGATAGGCGCGGACTAAATGATCAGAGGCGGCCTTGGAAGCAGAGTAAGGACTGTTGGGTTTAAAGGGAGTGGTCTCGGAAAATTTTTCCTGGGAATTTAATTCTAATGAACCAAAAACTTCATCGGTATTACCACAAAAAGCGGTTTTACCATTACGCACTGTAAGAAAATTTCTATTATCTTTGACTTTAAGACACCAAATTTTACCTCGGTAATGCTGCTTCTTAATTACAATCCTACGAATATCTCTCCATTGATTACCCACTGATATAACATAGGAAAAACCTTCAATTTTTCTACCGTTAATTCTACTTTTAGTAAATCTTGTATTTAAACTAGGACTGAAGCCTAGTTTAACACATAGTTCTAAGAACTGATGAGCCAAGGTTTTAGAAGAGGTAAAAAACACACGATGGTGACTGCCGTCAGAATCCATCAAACCTTTGAATAGGGGCAAAAGCAGTTCGCAAGGGGCATTTAATGCCCAATCGGGAATTCTTTTGTTTTTGGCGTATTTTCCACACCTGTCGAAAATTTCTGCATATTTCTGCGAAGTAAAATAAATATGCTCGCCAGCCTTGCCTTTTTGAGCATGCCAATAGATTCCGAGTCGATCTAAACTTTTTTCACATTGTTGGCGGCTGTTATCTTTTTCAGGAATATCTAAAAAAATTCTCCAGGCTTTTTGGGTTGAAAAATCGTGCTTACCTATTTTGCCAACCGAACTAAATTGGCCGAATTGATTCCGGGATTTTTTAAGATATTCATCTTTACTTAAACCTGTTTGATTTGGCACTTTTTTCTCTTGATAGGCAGTAAAGCCATCACCAATAAATATACCTAAGATATACATGAAATCTTTTGCTGATTTTTGTGATTTAACAATTTCTGCCATTTTACCTAACCATTGATAATGCTTTGGAAGTTTATTTATTGCGTCATTCTTTATGTCTTCCGCTATCTTATAAACTAATTTTTTACCTCGTTGCGTTTGGAAAAACATTCTATGATTAGGGGTTACTAAAAAATCAGTTGTTCTAGTTCGAAGTTTAATCATCTCTCCTTCGTAGTCTTGAATAATTACCTTTTCTACTGGTTTCCACTCTACCTCATGGTTATTCTGATTAAGCGTTAAGACTAAATCATCTTTTTTTATTTCTTTATAGGTTTTTAGTCCATTCTTAGTTAAAGCTTGAGTTTCTTTGTCGTAACAGGAAATGTGGTGAAAACGCTTCACCTGATGCTTGGAGGCGGCATCTAAAAGTACTTGGGTGCCGACGACGTTGGTCATCACAAAGACGGCCGGAGCGGTAATGGAACGGTCGACATGAGATTCTGCCGCAAAATGGACAACAATATCAATGTCTTTCATCGCCTGATCAACCGCTTGCAGATCACAGATATCCCCTTTGATAAAAGAGTAGTGGGGATTGTTCTCAACCGTCTTTAAACTCGCCAAGCAACCTGCATAAGTTAGTTTATCAAGATTAACAATCTTATCTTCAGAATGGTTTTTAAGCCAGTAATGAATAAAATTGGAACCGATAAAGCCGGCGCCGCCGGTGACTAATAGTTTCATATAATTTTCATGTGAGTAATTTATGTATGCTTATCAGCAATTTTTGAGGCCCCATAAGATTCAGGTTTTATTTTGGCGGTAAAACCATTACCAATGACCATGCCGACTACTTCTTTAATCATATCACGAGTCTCACCCACCCGTCCCACATCAATATGAATCTCTAAAGCATAATTGCCGTGCCCGTTTAAACGCTTGTTGATTTTTGGTAAAAAACTTTGAGCTGTTTCTAAAGAAGCATAGGTTTCCGTATATATTTTATCTCTGATAGAATGCGGTTTGGCTAAATGTTGGCTTTGCCAAAAATACTTACCGCCATGGCCTACTTTATGAATAACAATGGCCGTAACCAGTTTTAAATTACTCTCACCATTGGCACCGTGGATATGAGAGTCAGAACCGATAATCAAATGGTAGTTAGCCTGATTATCAGATTCAATAAACCGGGCAACGTCTTCGATTAATTCCGCAGTTTTCCGTTTGCCGTACGTCGGACTAATAAACATATGGGGTAATTATACCACCGCTTATATTTGGGGTTTTTCTGGCCAGGGATAAGGCATTAATTTTGAAATGGGAATTTGTTTGATTTTATCTTTTTCTTTAATAATCACCAAAATATCAATTCCTGAGCGCAAACTGTTTTCATAAATTAATTGCTTGCAGATATGGCAGTTGGGGCCGGTAATGGCGACAATTCCCCTTTCGCCGTGAAGATTGGCATGGGCTAAAGCAACTGCTTCGCCGTGCATCGTTAAAGTATAAGTATCTGAACAATAAGAAGCCCCGGCATAAATATTCCCTTTTTTTGTTAACACCGCCGCCGCGTACCCTTCACCCTTTTTTGGAAAAGTGTTCACTAGAGCTTCATCGGCCGCCTTTAACATTTGCAAGCATTTTTCCTGACTAATTTTCGGTTTAATCATTTATCCTCCTTATATTCTTTTTAGTAAGATAATTTAAATTATCTTACT
>CAZDQA010000035.1:0-8139 GCA_964507605.1 uncultured Pseudomonadales bacterium
CCGCAGCCCAGGTCGAGTACCTTCAAGGTCTGTCCTCGCAGGTATGCCAGCAGTTTTTTCCAGCCGTCCCAGTAAAACTGGCGGGAAGTGTTAAAATACTCCTGTGTTTTTAAATAAAATTTTTTGTTTAATTTAAGCAAATCCATATGGCTAAATTTGATTTTAACCCAAAAACCTATCAGAAAAAACTTCAACCTTTGCTTAAGGAGTTGGCGGCCGGAAAAAAATACGACAAAGTTTTGCGCCGCTATCCCAAAACCAAAACCAGGCTTTTTACCAAAGCCGAAATAATCAGCGGTTTAAGATATTTTAATTATCCGCTCTCCTTGATTGCCAAACCCATCAGGACTTTGTCCGGTGTTGTCCCGGTCACCGTGCTCACCAAGCCTTATCCCTGCCCCGGTCGCTGTCTTTATTGTCCTAACGACCCGATCATGCCCAAAAGCTACTTAAGAAGTGAACCAGGCGGCCAGCGGGCAGTCGCCAACGAGTTTGATCCTTTCCGCCAGGTTTCTTCCCGCTTAAAAACTTACCAAGCCAATAATCACCCGACCGATAAAGTCGAACTAATTGTTCTCGGCGGCACCTGGTCAGCTTACCCCAAAACTTATCAGACTTGGTTTATCAAACGTTGTTTTGAAGCTTTAAACAACCGGTCATCGGTTTCGCTTAAAGCCGCGCAAAAAATCAACGAAACTGCCAAAACCCGCTGTGTTGGCTTAAGTCTGGAAACCCGGCCGGACTGGATTACTGCCAAGGAGTTAATTAATTTTCGCCGGCTCGGCTGTACCAAAGTTCAGATCGGAATTCAAAGTTTAAATAATCAAATTTTAAGATTAAATCAGCGCGGCCATACTGTTGCCGCCGCTAAAAAAGCCATTAAACTCCTGCGTCAATTTAGTTTCAAAATCCAGGCCCACTGGATGGCCAATTTATATGGGGCGACTCTTCAGACAGACATCGCAGATTTTAAAAAATTATTTTCCGATAAAAACTTCCGCCCGGACGAACTCAAAATCTATCCCTGTGCTCTTATAGAAACAGCCCCGCTTTTTAAATACTATCAAAAAAAATTGTGGCGGCCGTATTCTCAGGCAGAATTAACCGATTTACTGGTCAAAATTCTACCTTTAGTGCCTCAATACTGCCGTGTTTCCCGGATGATTCGCGATTTTTCTTCCGCCGATATTGTTATTGGTAACAAACAAAGCAACTTGCGCCAAATTGTGGAGGCTAAAGCAGGCCAAAAGATTAAGGAAATCCGTTACCGGGAAATCAGGAATCAGCCTGCCGGAAAATTAACCTTAAAAATAATCACTTACGAAACCAGTATTGGTCAGGAAAAATTCCTCCAGTTTGTCACTTCGAACAATCAAATCTGTGCTTTTTTGCGGTTAGGCCTGCCCGATAAAAAATCTACTGCGATGATCCGCGAACTTCATGTTTACGGCCAATCTTTGGAAATCGGCGCTAAGGGCAAAAGCCAGCATTTAGGTTTAGGCAGCCGCTTATTAAAGAAAGCGATAAAGCTGGCGGCCGGTTATCAGCAGCTCTCCGTCATCTCTGCCATCGGCACCAAAGAATATTACCGCCGCCGCGGTTTTACCGACAGTTTGCTTTACCAGCACATTAATTTGCTACAATAATCTCAATGCTCATCTTTTTAAAACCAAAATTTATTTTTAAACTGGCTTGGTTTGGTTTCGGCCTTTTTGGCTTAATCATTATCGCTAAGCAATATTTTCCCGATTTTTTGCCTAACTTAAAAAATTCCAGCTTGATTAAAGGGGTTCAGTCCGGTTTGGTCCAAAATCAAACCGCTGATTTTTCCAATCAATCAAGTGGGCAGCCGATTAATTTAAAAGAACTTACCAAGATGGACCCGCAACAATCCAGCCAGATAATTTCTCAACTGATTAAAGCCGAAATCACCAAAATTTTAGAGTCCACCACCACTGAAATTAAACAGTTTCCCGCCAGCCAGGTTAAAAAAATTAAAATCGGCGCCTGCGAAAATTTGCTGGAGGAAGACATTTGTTCGATTGCTAAACAGCTTCAATGTCAATAAAATTAATCTATGATTTTCTTAAATTTTAAGATTTATCAGGAAACCAGTGGGGAAAACACCCTTAAGCTTTGCCGCCTGATCCGCCGGCTGGCGGATAAGCGGGTAATTCCTTGTCTGCAGACAGTAGATATTTTTTGCATCAAACAAGCCTTGCCGGATTTAGAAATTTGGGCCCAGCATGCTGACCCGGCCGGATACGGAAAATTTACCGGTTATCAATCACCCTTGTCTTTAAAGTTTGCCGGAGCCGACGGAGTTTTGTTAAATCATGCCGAACATCAGTTGAGTTTAAAGGCAATTAAAGACACAGTGGATATTTGCCGCCAAGCAGGCTTAAAAATCATGCTTTTAGCCGCCAGTCTTGAACAAATTAATCAATTTAACTTATTAAAGCCGGACTTTATTGGCTTTGAAGACCCATTGTTAATCGGCGGGCCAATCGCTATGATCGATGCCCATTTTGATTTAATCAAACAGGCAGCGGCTGGGGCCAAAGCGCCTTTAATCGTCGGCGGGGGGATTAGAACCGCTGATCATGTCCAACAGTCATTACTTGCCGGGGGGAAAGGAGTTTTAGTGGCCTCGGAATTTGCTAAAAGCTCTAATTCTGAGCAAACTCTGCAGGAATTAATTCTGGGACTTGACCATTAGCACTCAAACATTTATACTGCTAACTTATGGCTATTTTCTTAGAAAAAACTTTACCTTTAGTCACTTTGCGCGAGGGGGTGATTTTCCCGCATACCGAAGCCGTTCTTACCTTTGGCCGGCCTCAATCCAATGCCGGCATTGAAGCCGCTTTTCAAACCGACCGCTTGATTGTTTTTGTCACCCAGAAAGACCCCAAGGTAGCCGAGCCCGGTTTACAAGATATCTATTCAGTCGGCACTTTATGCAGTATCGAAAGAATTTTAAAGACCAATGGTGAAATTAATGCCTTAGTTAAAGGTTTGACCCGCGTGCGGATCAAAGAGCTGACTGCCAGCCACCCCTTTTTAGTCGCCACTGTGGAAGAGCTAACCGAAATTATTGAAGAATCTGACGAAGTTACCGCTTTAACCAAGCATATCTCCAATAACTTTAAACATGCGGTGAATATCGGCAAGTCCGTAGATTTTTTAATGTTTATGCGGACAATGAGCGGCGTCTCGCCTTCAGAAATGGCCGATCAGGTAGCCGCCAGCCTCGACATCTCCACTGAAAAAAGACAACTCTTGCTGGAAATTTTAGAAGTAAAAAAACGCCTTGAATTGGCTTCTCAACATTTATCCCAGGAGTTAAAAATTTTAGAAATTGAACGTTCAATTGATTCCAAAACTCAGAAAAAATTCGATAAATCCATGCGCGAAACCGTTTTAAGGGAAAGAATTAGAACCATTCAAAAAGAATTAGGAGAAGACAAAGAAGAAGACAATAAAGAAGTCAAAGAGTACAAAGATAAAATCAAAAAAGCCAAGATGCCGGCTGAAGTAAAAACCAAAGCTTTAAAGGAGTTAAAGCGTCTCGCCGGTATGGGCAGCTTCAATCCCGAAGCCGGTTACATCCGCACTTATTTGGATTGGCTTTGCGAACTGCCCTGGAGTTGTTCTTCACCCAATAACATCCGGATGTTAAAGGCAGAGAAGATTCTGGAAGATGACCATTATGGTTTGGAAGAGGTTAAAGAGCGCATCACCGAATATTTAGCCGTCATGCAGTTGAAGAAAAAATATAAAAGTACTGACAAAAAATATGCTGATGCGGTCACTCCGACCATTCTTTGTTTTGTTGGTCCTCCCGGAGTGGGTAAAACTTCCATTGGCCGCTCGATTGCCAAAGCTCTAAAGCGAAAATTCATTAAAGTTTCTTTAGGCGGTATTCGGGATGAAGCCGAAATCCGCGGCCACCGCCGCACTTATGTCGGCGCTTTGCCGGGCCGGATTATTCAGGGGATTAAAACTGCCAAAACCAACAACCCTGTATTTATGCTGGATGAAATTGATAAAGTCGGCAATGATTTCCGGGGCGATCCTTCTGCCGCCCTGCTGGAAGCCCTGGACCCGGAACAAAACAAAGATTTTTCCGACCACTATCTGGAAGTTCCCTTTAATTTGTCTCAAGTGATGTTTATCACCACGGCCAATATTTTAGACACCATTCCGCCGGCCTTAAGAGACCGTTTAGAAGTCATTCATTTTTCCGGCTATACCGCCGATGAAAAAGAAAAGATTGCCGTTAAATACCTGATTAATAAAACTTTGGCCGCCAACGGCTTGCCCAAATCATTAGTTTCTCTTCCGGTTGCGGTCATCAAAAAAATCATTGACCGGTTTACCCGGGAAGCCGGCGTCCGGAATTTGGAAAGAGAAATCAGTAAAATTATGAGAAAAATTGCCAAAAAAATTACTACCGGCAAACGCGGTCCTTTTAAGCTGACTCTGAAAAATTTAGGCGAATATCTTGGTCCGGAAAAGGTTACCCCTGTTTTGAAAGAGAAAAAAGACGATGTCGGTGTCGCCACCGGCCTGGCTTGGACTGAAGCCGGCGGCGATGTTTTGTTTATCGAGGTGGCCGCCATTCCCGGCAAAGGCAGGATTACTTTAACTGGTCAGCTGGGTGACGTGATGAAAGAGTCCGCTCAAGCCGCCTTTTCCTATGTCCGCTCCCGCTGGCAGGAATTGGGTTTAAAAAAAGATTTTTACCAATCAATTGACATTCATGTGCACGTGCCTGAAGGGGCTGTGCCTAAAGATGGTCCTTCAGCCGGTATTACCATTGCTACTGCCATCATTTCCGCTTTAACCAAGAAGAAAGTTAAAAAAATTGTCGCTATGACCGGGGAAATTACTCTGCGCGGCCGGGTCCTGGAAATAGGCGGCGTTAAAGAAAAAGTTATTGCCGCCCACCGGGCCGGCATTACCACCGTTATCTTGCCTCAGGCTGACCAGAAGTATCTGGAAAAAATTCCCGCCAAAGTCCAGAAAGACATTCAGTTTCACTTTGTTTCCCATCTCGATGAAGTCCTACCCCTTGCTTTTGTTTGATTCCTCGAAAATTATTTTATCGTCTTGTTTATTCTGCAAATTCCCCAGATCTTTGACCTCGGACAACAAAAAGCCGTCGCAGATAATGCCTGACTTGGCAAAAATATTATTCAGTTCTTTTTTAATCTTTTCTTCGACTTGAGTTCGGTAAGCGGTTAACTGGGCCAAACTAATTTCCGATAGAACACTTCTTAACCGGCTCCGGGAGACCGGCCGGACAATTTTTGAAATAAAGTTTTCGCCGATAGTTTCCCAAAGTTCATTGGCCCGGCTTTTATCGATTTTAAATAAAATCGAGCCTTCAATCTGAATGTTTTTTCCGTCAGAAGTTTTGCCGGTAACCGCTTCGTCTCCCATGGCTTCCGGATAAGTCAGGTCAAAATCATGCCTGATTAAATATTCTAAAATTTGGGCATTAAATAACTTGGCCCTTTGCCAAAAGGGTATTTTCAAATGCAGTCCCGGGCCTCTTACTTTTCTCAGGACTCCCCGGCCTAAATCATGAATACAGGCCACGTGCCCTGGCGGTACATTGACAAAAAATCCGCCCACCACCTCATCGGCTAAAAAAGACACTACCAATTTATCAAATTCCATTTATTCTCCCTTTTTTTCTTTATCCAAAATCAGGCTGTAAGCAACTTTTCTGAGCCTGCTTCTGGATTCATAATAAAGAATTTTTATTGCCTTAGCAAGCATTATACCAATACTAAACAGCAAAGTGGTAATCACAAACAGTTTTTTCCCGGCCGGCATAAAAGCAAAAAAGGTAAAGGCGCCGATTGGCAGGATAAACAAGGTGAGTAAATCCGCCCTGCCGGTGGGAAACGGGGACAGTAAACCGGATAAAGCCTCGGCGGTGAAAATCACCACCGAATTAACTATATTTAATTGCCAGCTGGGGTGAGTTAGGTCAAACCGGCCGTTTAAAAAGGTTAAGTTAAAATGTTCCGGGTGCGGCGGCATCCATTTATAGATCAAATGAAAATCTGCTCCCTCCAAACCGGTCGTAAAGATACGGTAAAGCATCAGCATCACCATCACTTGGAACAAGATATCAAATGCCGACATCATTACCACCCGTCGGTTTCTTCTCATTAATTTTTTCATCTCTTCTTTTTCTTTTAACGGCTCCTTGGCATAGATTTTTTGAATTTCTTTAATCTTTTCCGAGATATCATGTCGTTCCTTGGCGCCCCGGGAAGAAGAAATGCTGATTGGTATCCACAAAATCCGAAATACAATCGTAAAAATGATCACCGCATTGCCCATATCGGTGTATTGCGGCACTGTTTGCCCGAGAATCCAGTAAATCCCCACCAATAAGTTAAAAAACGGCTGATAGACAAATTGCGTAAAAATCCCCATGTTATTATTGTATCAATTATAATGAAGAGATGAAATCAATTCTTCATTTTCAGAGTTTTTTCTTTTCTGAAAAAATATTCCCAAAACAATTTATTGTTATGGGCAGGCTTATTGCACGATATTGGCAAAAAAGACAGTATCCCTGACCATGTTTTAATCGGCGCCCGCAAGGCGAGGAAAATTTTAACGCGCCTGAAATTTTCTCAACCGGAAATTAATTATATTGTGACCATCATTAAACTTCATGGTAAAACTACTGATTTAAATCAGGTGGAAAACTTGCGCCGCCAACATCCCAAAATTTTTAAAGATTTAATGATTTTCGGCTTAGCCGATACCCAAAGCTCCCAGTTAAAACAAAACAACCCCCAGGATTATCAGCATCGGGTTAATTTTTATCTATCACACCTTAGAGGTGTGATTTGATATTATTCCGTTCCGGAGCGGAATGTTTTCAAGTGCCACTGCCAGGCGGTGGTGATAATTGTTTCCAGATCAGAATACTTTGGCCGCCAGCCTAAGTCTTTCTGGATTTTGGATGGATCGGCCACCAGTTCGTTGGCATCCCCAGGCCGGTGCGCTACCACTTTAACTTTAAGTTTTTTACCGCTGACTTTTTCTGCCATTTTGATCACTTCCAGATTTGAATAGCCTTTGCCTGTGCCCACATTGTAAACATCGGTTTTATGGCCGGAAACAAGCGCTTCTAAAGCTAAAATGTGGGCCTTTGCCAGATCTAAAACATGAATATAATCCCTGATGCAGGTACCGTCTTTGGTCGGATAGTCATTACCAAAAAGAGTAAATTCACGGTCTTGTAAAATTGCCTGGATTAAATTGGGAATTAAATGGCTTTCCGGATTATGGTTTTCTCCTAATCCGCCAGCTGGCGGAGCCCCTGCCGCATTGAAGTAGCGCAGGCTAATAGAGCGTAAGCCATAAATTCGGTCATAAAATTCTAATAATTCTTCAGTCATTAATTTAGATTGGCCGTAAGGGTTTTCCGGCAGTTTTCGGTCTTCTTCTTTGATCGGGACCCTAAGTGGATTGCCGTAAACACCCGCTGTGGAAGAAAAGATTAAATATTTTACTCCCGTGTTAACCATTGTGTGAATCAAATGCTGGGATCCAACCAGGTTATTGTCAAAATACTTGGCCGGTTCTTCCATTGATTCACCCATTTCAATATAAGCGGCAAAATGAATTACTGCTTCAATTTTTTCCTCTTTAATTACTTTTTCTAATAACTTGGTGTCTTGGATTGCCTGGTTATTTTTTTTATCGTAAATTACTACCTGGTGATTATTTTTAATCATCTCCTGGGCAGTAATTGCCCCAATGTAGCCTTCCCCTCCGGTGACTAATACTTTCATAAATTTTTCTTAATTTGCAACAGACCAAATAATCCGCCAATAGTATCAAAACCTACATCTCTCAAAGTCCCTTCCCTGCCTGGTACAAACGTCTGATGCCATTCATCCGATAAGGCAAATAAAACTACCAACAACAAACTAAGTTTAAACGACTTATTTGTTCGCCATACCAGCCAATAAAAAATCGCATATTCGCCAACATGGCAGGATTTTTTAAAGATAAAATCAACCCAGTTAAACGGTGCCGGCCGATTAATCGCCATACTGGAAAAGAAAAAAATAACTCCGCCCCACAAAATTACCGGTA